>NZ_CP109017.1:2927500-3227500 GCF_036226765.1 Streptomyces sp. NBC_00670 | reverse complement strand
GAAGTGTTCTGCGGCTCCTGCCCATCCATGCCTCCCCGCGTGGATGAATGACAGGGTGACCCCTCTCACATTGGTCTGTCGAGGGTGCGTGACCGGTTCGTAGTGGAACCAGCAGGTATGTCGTTTCCATCTACACCGGGGGGCGAGCCCCCACACAGGACACTGGTACATGGTTCGGACAGCGGTGTCCGGGCGGCGGTTCACGGTTCGGGTCAGGGCGCACGGGTGAGTGTGCGCGATGGAGGAGGCATCGGTGGCGGGCGAGTCCCCCGACAGGTCGAAGCAGCAGGAGTCGTCGAAGGAGCCGACGTCGGGGAGTGGGTCGGCGGTTCCGGGCCCGGCCCGCCCGTCGGAGAGCGGGACGGCCCCGGCACCGGCCGACCCCCGGCTGACGGTGGCCCGCGAGCGGGTACGGGTCGACCAGGCGACGGCGGTGTTCTCGACACGCGCGCTCAAGGAGGCCGTACGGCCCTCCGGGGCGGAGGCGGAAGCGGAGGACGGCGCGGAGGAGGGCCCGGACGCCGCCGACGCCGCCGAGGGGGCCTTCGGCGGCCCGGAGGCGCCCGGCGGGGCCGGGAAGCCCGCGGGGGCCGACGAGGAGGACCTCAAGGCCGCGGTGGCGTCGTGGGTGCGGAGCGCGGACCGGGAGGACGACGGGGACGGCGCGGACGGCTCCGGCGACTCGGGTGGCTCCGGCGACTCGGGTGGCTCGGGCGACTCGGGTGGCTCGGGCGACTCGGGTGGCTCGGGCGACTCGGGTGGCTCGGGCGACGAGGGCGGGGAGGCCGGGGCGGACGCCGCTGACGCCGCCGAAGCGTCCGACGACGACGCCGACGACGACGCCGACGGCGACCGCGAGGCCTCCGAGGCCAAGCCCGAGCCCGAGCCGGAGATCCAGTCCAAGCCCGAGACCAAGTCCGGGAGCGACCCCGAGCCCCGTCCCGCCGTCGATCAGGCGACCGCCGTCTTCAAGGTGCCGCGGCCCGCCGTGGACCGTCCCACCACCACGCTGAAGCGCGGCGATGGAGACGGCGACGGCGACGGCGCCGACAAGGCGCCCCCGAAGGACACCAAGACCACCACCCTGCGCAGACCCAAGGACTCCGACACCGCCGAGCCCGACACCGCCGAGCCGGCAGCGACAGCGGCCGACAAGTCCGGCTCCGCCGAGCCCGCGGCCGACGCGCCCGAATCGGAGGCCGAGCGCACGAGCACCTTCGTCCCGCTCAAGTCGCTGGACGACCCCGAGGCCGGCAAGCCGCGCCCGACCCCCTCCGCCACCGCCGGCGCCGGTCGGACCGACACCAAGAACCTCACGGCCCCCAAGGACGCGAAGCCCCCGTCGGCCGCCAAGAGCACCACCGCCCCCAAGGACGCCAAGGACGCCAAGGACGCCGCCGCCCCCGTCCCGCCCCCCGCCCCGACCGCCGCGCTCCCGCGGGTCGGGCCCGAACGCACCACGCAGCAGCCGCTTCCGCCGAAGCCGCCGCTGGATCTGCTCGCCGAGCTGACCAACACCCCGCCGCCCCCGGAGACCCGGGTGCGCACGCTCGTGCGGCGGGTCAAGATCTGGACGCCGCTGGTCGTCCTGCTCGCGATCGTCTTCGCGGTCGCACAGAGTCTGCGTCCGCTCCCCGACCCCACCCTGGATCTCACCGCCCAGTCGACCTACGCCTTCAAGGGCAGCGCGACGGACATGCCCTGGCCGTCCGAGGGCCAGGCCGCACTGGACGTCCTCGGCATCGGCTCCTACGGCTCCTCCGGCGAGCAGAAGCCGGTGCCGATCGCCAGTGTCACCAAGGTCATGACGGCCTACCTGATCCTCAGGGACCACCCGCTCAAGGGCGGCGACGGCGAGAAGATCAAGGTGGACCAGACGGCGGAGGACCAGGCGACCGCGGACGGCGAGTCGACGGTCAAGGTGCACGCCGGTGACAGCATCACCGAGAAGGAGGCCCTGCAGGCCCTCCTCATCGCCTCGGCCAACAACGTGGCCCGGCTGGTGGCCCGCTGGGACGCCGGCTCCGAGAAGGCGTTCGTCGCCAAGATGAACACCACCGCCAAGCGGCTCGGCATGACGAACACGACGTACACCGACCCCTCGGGCCTGGAGAAGACGACCGTCAGCACCGCCAAGGACCAGGTCAAGCTGGCCAAGGAGGCGATGAAGAACGACAGCTTCCGGCAGATCGCGGCGATGATGCAGTACACCGACTACAAGGGCGACAAGCACAGCAACTGGAACCGTCTGGTCGGCTACAACGGCGTCGTCGGCATCAAGACCGGCACCACCACGGCCGCGGGCGGCAACCTGGTCTTCGCGGCGGTCAAGAAGGTCGGCGGCGAGACCCGCACGATCGTCGGCGCGGTGCTGAGCCAGGGCCCGGGCGGCGAGGACAACACCATCCTCAGCGGCGCGCTCGACGCGGGCGACAAGCTGATCCGGGCCGCGCAGGGCTCGCTGGAGTCGGCGACGATCCTGAAGAAGGGCACCGTCGTCGGAGCCGTCGACGACGGTCTCGGCGGCCGTACGCCCGTGGTGATCACCAAGGACGTCAAGGCGGTCGGCTGGCCCGGACTCACGGTGAAGCTGAGGTTCGCCGCGGACGACGACCTGCCGCACACCGCGAAGTCCGGCGCCACCGTGGGCTCGCTCACGGTCGGCGACGGCACGGGCAGCGCGGTGAAGGTGCCGGTCAGCCTCCAGCGGAACCTCGAGGAGCCCGGCTTCACCGACAAGCTCACGCGCGTGAGCTGACCTCCCCGACCTCCCGTGTCCCTGTCCGCGCCACCGCCGTGTGGTGCGGACGGGGGCGGGGAAGACGTTCCCCTTGTGAGGAGCGCGGGCTGTACGCAGGCTGTCCGGGTCCCGTCCGGATCCTGTTCGGATCCTGTCCGGTTCAGGCGGCGGGGGTGGTGCGTGCTAGCGTCGCGAGACCGGGGAACGCCGGGGAACACCGGGGGAGCGGTCGGGCGGGGGCCCGACGGACATCAGGGAAGACGGGACACGGGGAGTGCCTTGACGTGGCCGCAGCGGAGCCGACACATGCCGACGACTCCCGTCCGGGGAGCCGGCCCACTTCGCGAATAGCGCTGCCCGCCGACGGGCCGGCGGCCCCAGGGGCCGAGGACCGGCGCGGCGGCCGCTTCGCCGCCGCCTTCGCGCCCCTCGTCCGGGTCTTCCGCCGGCGCCCCGTGCTGGCGGTCACCATTCTCTCCGGGGTGCTGCACCTCGTCTGGTTCTTCACGTTCGCGAACAGTGGTGGTGACCTCGCCGCGCAGGACGCGTGGGCCGAGTTCGTCGGCCGGCACCCCGACTCGGCGTACAACCTCGCCTGGTACGGCGGCATGCACCCGGTGTCGTACAGCGTCGTGTCGCCGTATCTGATGTCCGTGCTCGGCGTCCGTACGACGATGATGATCGCGGGGACGCTCTCCGCCGGGCTGCTGACCATGATCCTGATCCGCAGCCGCGCGGTCCGCGACCCCCTGGGCCCCGCGCTCGCGGGCGTCTTCGCGCTGCTGTGCAACGCGGCCTCGGGCCGGGTGACCTTCGGCCTCGGCATGATGTTCGGGCTCGGCGCGACCGCCGTGGTGTTCTGCTGGCCCCACCGCTGGCGCTACAAGCGGTGGGCGAAGGCGCTGTGCGCCGCCCCGCTCGCCGCGCTCGCGACCATGGCCTCACCGGTGGCGGGGCTGTTCGTCGGCCTGGTGGCGGTCGCGCTGTTCCTCCAAAAACGCCGGCCGGGCGCCTGGGCGCTGGGTCTCGCGCCGAGCCTGGTGGTGGCGCTGTCGGCGTGGCTGTTCCCCTTCTCCGGCACCCAGCCGATGTCGATCGGCTCGGTGATCCTGCCGTTCGTGTACGCGGCGCTGGTCTACGTGCTGGTGCCGAAGAAGTGGAAGACGGTACGGATCACGTCGGCGGTGTACGGCGTCTCGGTTCTTCTGGTCTGGCTGATCAACTCGCAGATCGGCTCGAACATCACCCGGCTCGCGATGCTGTTCGGCGGCGCCGTGCTGCTGGCCGCGCTGCCGTTCACCGTGCCGCGCAGCCGCAAGTGGTACGCCATCGTCATCGCCAGCGTGGGCTTCGCGACGTGGATCGGGTTCAAGTCGGTCGACGACGTCGTCCACACCACCCCTGCGGCGTCCTGGGCGCGCGAGCTGGCGCCGCTGGTCAACCAGCTCCAGAAGGTCGACGCCGACAAGGGCCGCGTCGAGGTCGTCCCGGCCCGCTCGCACCGCGAGGCCTCCGCGCTGGCCCCGTACGTCAACCTCGCGCGCGGCTGGAACCGCCAGGCCGACATGGAGCGCAACCCGCTCTTCTACGACGACACGCTCAACTCGGCCAACTACCACGAGTGGCTGCGCCGCTGGGCCGTCCACTACGTCGTCCTGCCCAAGGACGAGCCGGACGGCGACGGCGGTGAGCGGGAGCGGCAGCTCGTGCAGCGCGGGATGCCGTACCTGAAGCAGATCTGGGGCGACACCAACTGGCAGCTGTTCGCCGTGACAGACCCGATGCCGCTCGCCGACCCGCCGGCCGTGGTGGACCGCGCGGACCAGGGCGAGCTGACGATCGAGGTCAAGAACGCGGGCCGGGTCCTCATCCGTATCCCGTACTCGCCGTGGCTGGGCCTGGTCGACGCGGACGGCAAGGGCGTCAAGCCGCCCCAGGAGACGGACGCGTCCAAGCACCGCGCGGAGGGCGAGCCCAAGTCGTTCGACAACGTCAACGGCTGCCTGATGGAAACCCCGGAGGACACCTCCGGCGACAAATGGACCGAACTCCTGGCCCCGAAGCCCGGCGTCTACCGCCTGGGCGCCCCGTACCAACTCCCGAGGGGCACACCGTGCCCGGACGAGCTGCGCCCCTGAGGGGCCGCCCCTGAAGGGGCGCGGGGCTGTGTCGATCTGCGGCTACCGCCGCGCGGGCGCGAGAAGCCCCACCGGCGGTCAGCCGACCACGCACCCCCGGGGTCCAAGGGGCGGAGCCCCTCGAAGGGACGGGAAGGGCAGGGGCGGCGGGGGCGGAAACCTACCCCAGCACCCCCTCCACCGCGGCCACCACCTCCGCGGACTCCGGCTCAACCTGCGGAGCGAACCGCGCGACCACCGCCCCGTCCCTCCCCACCAGGAACTTCTCGAAGTTCCACCGCACATCCCCGGCATACCCCTCCGCATCCGCGACCCCGGCCAGCCGCGCATACAGCGGATGCCGCCCCTCCCCGTTCACCTCGACCTTCTCGGTCATCGGAAAGGTCACCCCGTACGTCGCCGAGCAGAACTCCGCGATCTCCTCCGCACTCCCCGGCTCCTGCCCGAGGAACTGGTTGCAGGGCACGCCCAGCACGGTGAACCCCCGCGAGGCATACCGCTCCTGCAACCGCTCGAGCCCCTCGTACTGCGGCGTCAGCCCGCACTTGGAGGCGACGTTCACGACGAGGACGGCCCGCCCGGCGTACTGCGCCAGCTCGGCGGAGCCGCCTCGCAGCGCACCGATCTCGACATCGAGGACGGAGGACGTGGGGGATCCGGAGTTCTCTACGGTCGTCATGTCCGGATGCTAACGCTCCACGAGCACCCGGACCCCTACGCGCCCCGCCCCCTACGCGCCCCCCACCCGCTGCGCGGCGACCAGTACCTCCCCCGCCCCCGTCCGCCCGTACAGCACCGACCTCCCCACCCGCCGCCGCTCCACCAGCCGCGCGTCCCGCAGCACCCGCAGATGACGGCCGACGGAGCCGAGCCCCTGTCCCGTCAGCGCGACCAGTTGGCTCGTGCTGAGCGGGGAGTCGAGCAGGACGAGCACCCGCGCCCGCGCGGTCCCGAGGAGCGCGCCGAGCCCCTCGGGCACGACGGCCCCGCCGGGATCGGCCAGCGCCCCGGCGCACGGGTAGACGACGGCGTAACGTTCCGGCTCCTCCCACGACACCCACCCGATCCGCTGCGGCGTGACCGGCACGAAGGCGAGCCGGGCCCCCGCGATCTCCTGCGGCGGGTACGCGTGCGTGTTGACCTGGAGCCGGTTGCCGCCGAGCCAGCGCTTGCCCGGGCCGAGCCCGTCGAGCGCCGCCGCCCAGCCGCCCCGGCCGACCTGTTCCGTGCGGGTGGCGACGTCGGCCTCCAGCACGCGGCGCCGCCGGTCCCAGTCGGGCCGTACGGCCTCGGTCCACACGGCGGTGAGCAGGGCGGCGGCACGGACGGGCAGGTCGTCGCGGTCGAGGGCGGCGGGGAGCGGGGCGCCGCGCAGCGCGCGCCGGACATGGCTCCGGGCCGCGTCGGGGCGGGCGTCCCGCACCCGCGCGACCTCCTGCTCGAAGGTCTCGCCGCCCCGGGGCGTGGGCGTGAGGAAGTCGGCGATCCAGTCCGGTCCGAGCCCGGCGCGGACGAGCAGCGCGGTGACCGGGTCGGCCGCCAGCCGCCGCCGGTGGGCGGGCAGCCGGGCGTCCAGCCAGGCCCGTTCGCCCGGGTGCCGGGCCTGCCCGGTGTGCAGCAACCGCAGCGCGGCGAAGGTCTCGGCGAGCGGCGAGACGACGAACCGGCTTCCGGCGAGCGTGTCGGCGTTCACCTCCCACCAGCCCACGGCAGCCGCCCCCTTCCCCCCTGAGGTTTCGCGGAACGGCGAAACAATAACCACCCCGCCGCCCCCCTCCCCACACTGCCGGACATGCGCAGCCACTCCGCGGGCTACTCCGCCCTCTTCCGCACCCGGGAGTTCACGCCCCTCTTCCTCTCCACCGCCCTCCAGACCGCCGCGTCCACGATCGGCGGCCTGGCGCTCGGCACGCTGGTGTACCGCGCGACAGCCTCGCCGCTGCTCTCCGCGGTGAGCATGTTCGGCCCCCAACTCGCCCAGGTGGTGGGCGCGTCGACGCTGCTGTCCGGCGCGGACCGGCTGCCGCCGCGCACCGCGCTCACCGGTGTCTCGCTGTGCTTCGCGCTCGCCACGGCGGCGATGGCGGTGCCGGGCCTGCCGCTGGGAGCCGTCTTCGCGCTGCTCCTCCTCCAGGGCCTGGTCCAGTCCCTGGCCGGCGGCGTCCGCTGGGGCCTGCTGAACGAGATCCTCTCCACGGGCCCGGCGGAGATCCACGTCAAGGGCGGCTATCTGCTGGGGCGTTCGACGTTCAACATGATGAGCGGCCTCACCCAGATCACGGGCTTCGCCACGGGCGGCGTCCTGGTGACCCTGCTGTCACCCCGTACGACGCTGCTGACCTCGGCGGCGCTGTACGCGGCGGGCGCGCTGCTCACCCGGACGGGACTGTCCCGCCGGGAACCGAGGGCGACGGGCCGCCCGTCGCTCGCCCGCACCTGGCGGGCCAACGTCACGCTGCTCGCCGACCGCCCGCGCCGGCTCGTCTATCTGGGGCTGTGGGTCCCCAACGGCCTGATCGTCGGCTGTGAGTCGCTGTACGTGTCGTACGCGCCGGACCGCGCGGGTCTGCTGTTCGCGTGCGGGGCGTGCGGGATGTTCGCCGGCGACGTCGTCACGGGCCGCTTCCTGCCCCCGGCCGCCCGGGCCCGTCTCGTCACACCGCTGCTGCTTCTCCTGGCCGCCCCGTACCTGCTGTTCGCGCTGCACCCGGCGGTGCCGGTCGCGGCGGCGTGCGCGGCGCTGGCGTCGGTCGGCTTCGGCGCGAGCCTGCTCCAGCAGGAACGCCTGATGTCCCTCACCCCGGACGCCCTCACCGGCCATGCCCTCGGCCTGCACTCGGCGGGCATGCTGACGATGCAGGGCGTCAGCGCCTCGGCGGCCGGCACGCTCGCCCAACTGACGTCCCCCGCCACGGCGATGACGGCCATGGCGGCGGCCTCGCTCGCGGTGACGGCCTCGCTGGGACTCGCGGCGTCCGGGTCCGCCCGGCCGCCGGTCGTGCTCAGGGCTGGTACGGCGGCTGCGCCTGCTGCGGGGGCTGCTGCGGCTGCTGGGCGGCGGCCTGGCCGGCGGCGGCGTGAGCCAGGAGCTGGTCGGCCTGCTCCTTGATGATCTTCTGCTCGGCACCGCAGAACGTGCACTGCGTCGCGTACTTCGACGACACGGGGAACAGCGGGATGAAGAACAGCGTGAACTTCGTGACGCGCTTCCTGAGCGTGTGCGCGGCGGGGTTACCGCACCGCCCGCACACCAGCGTCAGTATCGCGAGCTGGTACAGGTAGCCCCTGGTGCCGAAGATGATCACTGTGCCGGTCCTTCCCGGTTCGGTGCCCCGCCCCGGGCCGTGGACCGCCGCTCACCGACCGGTGGTGGCCCGACCGGTGGCGCGGGCGTCGTCGGCGTACAGGGTACGCCGGGCGCCCCCGGCGGCACCGCCCCCGGGTAGTGCCCCCGAGTCTGTCCGCGTGTCCCTGTGCCCGGTGGCGGGGGAGCCGCAAGCTGCCCGTGCGGCCACTGAGACGGCACGTGCCACCGGCCGTCTCAGTGCATGACAGCCCCGTGTGCGGGCGGTGCCAGGGGGCCCCGGCACTGTGGGTGCCGAGGGCGGGGCCCGTACGGCCCCGGCACGGGAGAACCAGGACGGAGACACGAGGACCATGAGCGATTCCGCGGCAGCGCACGGCAGGCACGAGCGACAGGACCTGCACGAGGGGCAGGACAGGCGGGGGCAGCCCTACGGCCGGGAGGTGTCCGGGGACGCGCATGACGCCACGTACGACGCCACGTCCGACGCCACCCCCGACGCCACGTACGACGTCGTCGTCGTGGGCGCCGGGCCGGTCGGGCTCTTTCTCGCGACCGAGCTGCGGACCGCCGGCGTGCGCCCGGTCGTACTGGAGCGGCTCACCGAGCCCGACCTCGGCATCAAGGCGGCCGCGGTCGGCGCGGTCGCGGCCGAGGCGCTGGAACGGCGCGGCCTCGGGCCCGCGCTCGACAAGGCCGAGGTGACGCTGCCGATGGCCAAGGCGGCGCGCGCCCGCCCCGGGAAGGCGCGGAGGCCGGGCGGCCACTTCTCCGCGCTGTTCGTGATCGACCAGGACCTCCAGCGCGACCCGGACCGGCACAGCCGCATGGTGCCGCAGGACGCGCTCGAACGGATCCTGACCGCCCGCGCGCTCGAACTCGGCATCGAGATCCGCCGCGGCGTCGCCGTGGAGGACCTCACGCAGGACGACGAGGGCGTACGCGTCGAAACGACCGCCGGCCCGCTGCGCGCGAAGTACGTCGTCGGCTGCGACGGCGGCCGCAGCACCGTCCGCAAGCTCGCCGGCTTCGCGTTCCCCGGCACCGAACCGACGCTCACCGGCTACCAGGCCGCCGTCGAACTGGACGCGCCCGAGAAGCTCACGCCGGGCTGGCAGCGCACCCCGCGCGGACTGATCACGTCCATCCCGGGACGCGTCTTCACGGCGGAGTTCGACGGCCCGCCGGCCGACCGCGACGCGCCCCTCACCACGGACGAGGTCGAGGCGGCGATCCAGCGGGTCAGCGGCACGGACGTCCGCGTCCTGTCGATGGAGAAGGCGACCCGCTGGACCGACCACGCGCGCCAGGCGGCCACCTACCGCGAGGGCCGCGTCCTGCTCGCGGGCGACGCCGCGCACGTCCACTCGCCCTTCGGCGGCCAGGGGCTGAACCTCGGCCTCGTCGACGCGGCCAACCTCGGCTGGAAGCTCGCCGCGGCGGTCGGGGGCCGCGAGGAACTGCTCGACTCCTACACCGCCGAGCGCCACCCCGTCGGGGCGCGCGTCCTGGAGAACACCCGCGCGCAGGTCGCGCTCGTACGCCCCGATCCGCTCACCGACGCGCTCCGCACCATCGTCGGCGACCTCATCAGGCTCCCCGAGGGCAACCGCCTCGTCGGCGAGATGCTGTCGGGCGTCGGCATCCGCTACGACCTCGGCGACGACGACCCGCTCGTCGGCACCCTCGCGGCCGACCGGCTCCTCACCCTCGCCGACGGCACGGTGGAGTACCTCTACGTGCTGATGGAGGAGGGCGGCGGACTGCTCGTCTCGCCCTCGGTGCGCCCGCTGCCGCACGGTGTGCGCCACGCGCACACCAAGGAGGGCCCGTCGCTGCTCGTCCGCCCCGACGGCTGCGTCGCGTGGACGGACGCCTCGGAGGCGTCGCTCGACGAGGCACTGGGACGCTGGTTCTGAACTTCCGTGCTCTACAGAAAGGTTGAGGTCATGCCAGAGCGCAGCGACAAGCACACGGAGAACTGGATCGCCACCTGGGGCACGGCGCAGCAACTCGCCCGCCCCGCCGAGCCCGGGGGAGGACCACAGCTGCCGGACGAGCCGTCCGGGGAGGCGGCGGCTGACGAAGCGGCGATTGACGACGCGACGGTCGACGAGGCGCCGGCCGAGGAGGGCTCGGCCGCGCCGGTGAAGGTGGGCGCGGCGACCGTCCGCATGGTGGCACGCGTCACCGCCGGCGGCACCGCCCTACGCGTCGCGCTGTCGAACTCCTTCGGCCACGCGCCGGTACGCATCGCCGCCGCACGCATAGCGCGGTACGACGGCGGCGCGGCGATCCGCGCCGACAGCACCCGGAGGCTCACCTTCGGCGGACGCGAGGAGGTCGTCCTGCCGACGGGCGCGCAACTGCACAGCGACCCCGTCGCGTACGACGTCCCGGCGGGGACCGACCTGGCCGTCTCCCTCCACGTCCCCGACCAGGACGTCACCCCCACGACGCACGACCTCGGGCTGCGCCCGGCCTGGCTCGCCCCGGGCGACCAGACCGACGCGCGGGACCTGCGGGACGCCACCGGGTTCGCGTCCTATCTGTGGCTCGCCGGCATCGACGTCCTCGCGCCGTCCGGCGCCGCGACCGTCGTCGTCCTCGGCGACTCCCTCGCCGACGGCGCCGGCACCACGCCGGGCGCGGACCGGCCGTGGCCCTCGGTGCTGGCCCGCCGGCTCGCCGCCCGGCCGGACCTGCCGCCGCGCGCGGTGGTCAACGCGGGCATCGCGGGCAACCGCGTCCTGCGCGAGACCGACGGCCTCGGCGCGAGCGCGCTGGCCCGCTTCGACCGCGACGTACTGGCCCGGCCCGGTGTGCGCTGGGTGGTGCTGGCGGAGGGCGGCAACGACATCGGCTTCGGCTTCATCCCCGGCATGCCGGAGAGCGAGCGGGCGACGGCCCAGGACGTCATCGCCGGTCACCGCATGCTCATCGACCGCGCACATTTGCACGGCCTGAGCATCATCGGCTGCACGGTGACGCCGTTCGGCGGCACGTTCGTGTACACGGAGGAGAGCGAGCGGATGCGCCAGGAGGTCAACGACTGGATCCGCGGCGGCGGCGAGTTCGACGCGATCGTCGACACGGACGCGGCCCTCCGCGCCCCCTCCACCCCCACCCACCTGCACCCGGACTACGACTCCGGCGACCACATCCACCCCAACGACACCGGCAACGAGGCGATAGCGGAGGCATTCGACCTGGAGGTGTTCCGGGGGGCGGAGTAGGGACGGCACGCTGCGGGGCGCCCCGCAAGGGGCGCGGGGCTGTGCCGGGTGTGCGGCTCCGCCGCGCGGGCGCGAGCACTTACCGCGCCCCTGTAAGGGGCGCGGGGAACTGCGCGAGAAGTCCCCACCCACCCGCACCCGCCGAACGACCCCACCCACCCGAGCTCTCCCGCGCCCTCCCCACCCCCCGGTTCCCCCACCCCCCCCCGGGGGGCCTGGGGGCGGAGCCCCCAGGTTCAGGACGGGAAGGGTAGGGGCGGCGGGGGCGAAAAACTCAACACCCCACCACCCCCGCCGGATCAACCCGCCGCACCGCCCCGACCCCCTCCAACCCCCACCCCTCCCCATACGCCACCCCGAACGCACTCTCCCCCAGCACCGCCCGACACCGCCCCACAACCCCCCGCACCTGAAGATCACTCCGATCCTCCGCCCCCCGCAACCGCGCAGCCACCCCCACCCACACCACCGCCTCCCGACACAACCCCCGCGCCGACACCCACTCCGCCCCCGTCACCGCCACCACCGCCAGCACCGGCAGGTCCCCACTCCCCACCGCCGCCGCATACGCCCGCCCCAACGCCACTCCCGCCCCCTCGACATCCCCCCGCCGCAGACACAACTGCGCCCGCACGGCCCCCACGAGCGCCCGCCCACGCCCTCCACCGTCCGACACCCCACCACCCCCCGCCTCCACCGAGACCCCCGCCTCGGCCGCGTCAAGCCGCACCCCCGCCCGCTCCACATCCCCCAACCGCAACCACAACCCGGCCTCCAACGCGCCCACCACGACGCCGAGTTCCGGCACCCCCGCCCGCACCACCCGCTCGTGCAGCCCGTCGAGCAGCGCCCGCGCCCGCGCGTCCTCACCCCGCCGCACATGCAGATCGATCCAGCGCACGTCGAGGAACACCTCGTCGGACAGGCTCAGCGAGCCGAACTCTCGCGCGTGGACCCGCGCTTCGGACAGATCCGCCAACGCACCGTCGAGATCACCGTCGTACTGCCGCAGCAACGCACGCATCGGCAGCGCGGTGGCCAGCCCCCACCGGTCCCCGGCCCGCCGATAGGCGTCGAGGGCGGCGGCCACGTCGACGCGCACCGTCTCCAGATCGCCCTCGTTCTCGGCGAACGAGGCGCGGAACATGTGGGCGAGCCCGGACAGCCACACGTCGGGACCGTCGACGAGACGCCGCATCAGCGCGCGCGAGGCCTCGTGCTCGCGCAGGAAGTGCAGCGCGATGGCGGCGAGGACACCGGCGAACCCGGACAGCGAGGGATGCGCGAGCAGCCGGCCGGCGAGGTCGCGCAGGACGGCCTCGTTCTCGTCCACCGCCTCGACACCGAGCGGCGAACGGGCGTTGATCCGATTGAGCAGCAGCACGGCCTCGGCGGTGTCCCGACCGACCGACCCCACCCCGAACGCACCGGCACCGGAACCGAACCCGGAACCGACCGCACCGGAACCGACCGCACCGGAACCGAGCGCGCCAGAACCGACCACACCGGAATCCGAGCCACCAGGCCCCTCCACACCCCCCTCGGCGACGGGCAGGGCCAACGCCCGCTCCTGCCAGTACGCCGCCTCCGCATGCCGCCCCAGGATGTGCCAGTACCAGGAGAGATCCATCGCGAGCGCGACGGCCGCCCCCGCGGCACCGCTGTCGCACAGATGCCGCAGCGCGGCGAGCGCGTTGTCGTACTCGCCACGCAGTACGCGCAGCGCGTCGAGCTGACCGGGCCCCCGCAGCAACGGCTCCTCGCGCGCGACCAGCCGGGCGAGATGCCGCGCGGCGAGATCCCGTACGGCACGGAGGTCGCCGCGCTCGGCGAGCCGCTCGGTCCCGTACTCGCGCAGGGTCGCGAGCATGCGGTAGCGGCCGGTGCCGGGCGCCCGGTGGAGCAGCGACTTGTCGGTCAGGGCGGCGAGCAGCTCGGGGACGCCGTCCGGGGGCACCGACGTGCCGGCGCAGAGCGCGGCGGTGGACTCCGGCGTGACGCCGCCGGGCAGGACGGAGATCCGTTCGGCCACCGTGCGCTCGGCGTCGTCGAGCAGGTCCCAGCTCCAGGCGATGACCGCGCGCAGCGTGCGGTGGCGCGGGGAGGCGGCCCGGCTGCCCGTGGCGAGCAGCCGGAACCGGTCGGACAGCCCGGCGACGAGCTCGGCCGGCGACAGGGTCCGCAGCCGGGCCGCCGCCAGCTCCAGGGCGAGCGGCATGCCGTCCAGGCCGCGCACCAGCCGGACGACGTCGGCGCGGGTCCGCTCGTCGACGACGAACCCGGGGCGTACGGCGGCGGCCCGCTCGGCGAACAGCCGCACCGAGGGGATGCTGCGGACCCGATCCAGTCCGCCCGCGTCACCGTTACCGCCCCCGCCCCCGCCCCCGCCGTCGCCGTCGTCATCGTCATCGGGGAGGGGCAGCGGGCCCAGCGGAACCAGCGCCTCGCCGTCGATGGCGAGCGGCTCGCGGCTGGTGGCCAGCACCCGCAGGGCGGGGCAGCGCGGCAGCAGCGTCGTGAGCAGCCGGGCGACGGCGTCGATCAGGTGTTCGCAGTTGTCGACGAGGAGCAGGCTCTCCCGGCCGCCAAGCCGGTCGACGAGGAGGTCCACCTCGTCGGCGCCGGTGTCGGTGCGGAGCCGGCCCCCGGAGGCGTCGAAGAGCGCGGCGCCGCGCAGCCCGAGGGCGGTGAGCACGGCCGCGCCGACCTTGGCCGGCTCGGCGACCGCGGCGAGGTCGACCAGCCAGACCCCGTCGCGGTACGCGCCCTGATGCCGGCGCCCCGCCTCGACGGCGAGCCGCGTCTTCCCGGCCCCACCGGCCCCGACGACGGTCACCAGCCGCCCGGCAACGAGCAGCGCACCGACCCGCCCGAGATCCCCCTCACGCCCGACGAAGCTGGTCAGAGGGGAGGGAAGGTTACCGACGGCAGGGGAGGGGACACCCCCGGGAGCCACGCCGGACACGGCAGCACCGGCCGCACGGGCGGCACGGGCCGCACCGGGCGCACCGGGCGCACCGGCCGGGCTGGGCGCCCCCGCCACCCCCGAGGCCCCAGACACCACCCCCGGCGCCCGCAGCAACCGCACATGACGCTCGCGCAGGGCCGTGCCGGGGTCCGCGCCGAGCCGGTCGGCGAGGCTTTCGCGGACGCGTTCGTAGACGGCGAGCGCGTCCGCCTGGCGCCCCTGCGCGGCGAGCGCGTCCATCAGGAGGGCGGCCGGCCGCTCGTCCGCCGGATGCTCGGCGAGGAGGGCCGTCAGCCGGGCGACGGCGTCGTCGGCGCGGCCGAGTGCCAGCTCGGCCTCGGCCAGATCCGCGGCCGCCTCGACGACGGCACCCTCCAGCCGCGTCGCGACCGCCGGAGCGACGGCGGCGATGACCGACGGTTCGTCGTAGAGCGCGACGGCCTCGCCCAGCGCCTCCGCCGCCGCGCCGGAATCCCCGGCACGCAGCCGGTCGCGGCCGTGCGCGGCGAGCCGCTCGAACCGCAGGACGTCGACGTCGTCCGGCGCGAGGCGGAGGCGGTAACCGCTCTCGGACCGCAGCACCGTCCGGCCCCCGCCGAGCAGCCGGCGCAGCCGGGAGACCAGCGACTGCAGGGCGTTCGCCGGGTCGGCGGGCAACTCGGCTCCCCACAGCGCGTCGACCAGCGTCCCCGCCTCGACCGCGCGCCCCCCGGCCAGCGCCAGCCGCACGAGCAGCCCGCGGAGCCGGCCCCCGGAGACGTCCACGACGGCGTCACCGCACCACACCTCGAACTCGCCGAAGAGCACCACCCGCAGCCGCACCCGCTCATCCCCGCGCACGCCACGATCCTCCCGCGTACGACCCGGCGACCCAAGCCGGGTCCGGGACCCACCGGCCCGTGACCAGTGCCGACGGGTGCCGTACGGCACCAAGGCCCCTCGACGTGTTACCCGATCAGAGGTGCAGATGACCGCAGAAACCCCGCTCGACCGAATCGACGACGACGACTACCCGGCCTACACCATGGGGCGGGCGGCCGAGATGCTCGGCACCACGCCCGCCTTCCTGCGTGCCCTCGGTGAGGCCCGCCTCATCACGCCCCTGCGCTCCGAGGGCGGCCACCGCCGCTACTCCCGCTACCAGCTGCGCATCGCGGCCCGCGCACGGGAGATGGTCGACCAGGGCACCTCCATCGAGGCGGCCTGCCGCATCATCATCCTCGAGGATCAGCTCGAAGAGGCCCGGCGCATCAACGACGAACTGCGCCGCGGTGCCGCCGGCCCCGGCCGCAAGGCGGACGCCTGAGCGTATCCGTACGGCAGACGGCAGACGTCAGTGTTCGGAGTAGCTGAAGTCGCCCACGGTCCACGCGCTGACGTCCTCGATCGCGACGCGGTACATTCCGCCCGTCTCCGGGATTCCCATCGTGCCCTGCAGGATCCGGGCGACGTGGAAGTGCAGGTGTGTGGGCGGTCCGTCCCTCTTCACGACGGTGTCGAAGATGGCGGCGAACTCCTTCAGCTGGGCGGAACCCGTCAGCACCTCCGACACCCGTTGTCTCCAGACGGCTTCGGGAGCCAGGCGCCCCGTGAGGACGGCACCGCCGGTGACCACGGTCAGGGACATCTGGCTGCTCTGCCCCGATTCCACGAGGGCGGCGATGCCAGTGATCAGCTCGTCAGGCTTCGGCATGAGACAGCATTCTAAGTACCGGCCCACCCGGAAGGCCCACGAGGTGGCCCCGCCGGCGGGCTCAGCGTGGTGACCGGGCCGCGGTCCCGCGGTGTGCCCGGCCGGTGTGCCGAACGGCCACCGCCTGGGCGGCGGCCATGGCCGCCGGAACGGGCCGGGCACCCGACCCGCCCGCTGCTCAGGCGCCCGACATGGTGTACCCGAACATGGGGTCGGCGCCCGATTCGCCGATGCCCACGGTCGGGGCGCTGAAGCTCACCGAGCCCGTGGCCGTGATGCCGTCGGCGGAGCCGGGCAGGGACCAGACCGCGCCGTCGTCGCTGTTCTCGCCGGCCGCGCCCACGGACAGGTCGGCGCGGTCGTCGTTGTTGTGGTCGGCGAGGTGGACGACGTCGCCGAACAGGTCCGAGGACTCGTTGGCGCCGGGGACGCCGGGGGTGCCCTGGTTGAGGGACACGGCACCGCTCGCCGTCAGCCCGGAGGGGCCGCCGCGCAGCACCCAGACGTTGCCGGCCTCCGCCGCGTCGCCGATGGTCTCGAAGTTCGCGCCCACCGCCAGGTCCGGGTAGTCGTCGCGGTCGACGTCGCCCGCGGCGAGCGCGCCGCCGAACGAGTCGTTGTACTCGTCCGCCCCGGGCACCCCCGGGGTGGCCTGGCTGAAGACGGCGCTGCGGGCGGTGTCGACGCCGGCGTCACCGCCGTAGACCACGGTGACGTAGCCGCCCTTCGCGGGCGCGCCGATCCCGCTCATGTCGTCGCCCACGACCAGGTCGTCGTGGCCGTCGAGGTCGAAGTCGGCCACGGTGAGCGCGGCGGCGAGCCCGGTGGCCGCCTTCGTCTGGAGCGTGGGCCCGGCCGAGCCGCCCAGGTAGACGAAGCTGCCCGCGAAGGACGACACGACCAGGTCGTCCGTCCGGTCGCCGTCGAAGTCGCCGGCGGCGAGCTGGACCGCACCGTCCGGGTACGAGCCGGCCTCGATGTCCGCGTCGAGGCGGAGCTTCCCGGCCGCACCGCCGGACTTGGTGAAGCCGCCCTTGAAGATCCACACGTCCTTGCCGGTGGAGCCGACCGCGAGGTCGTCCTTCCCGTCGCCGGTGAAGTCGCCGACCGTGAGGGACTGACCGAACCGGTCGTGGCCCGACGCGTTCGGGTCACCGATCGTCGTACCGCCGGACAGCCCGGACGAGCTGCCCCACAGGATCGTCACCGAACCGCCGTCGACGTCACCGCTGACGTCCTCCAGCGGGATGCCGACGACGAGGTCGCCGTAGCCGTCGTTGTTGAGGTCACCGTGCGCGAGCTCGGTGCCGAAGCGGTCGTCGGCCTCCGAGGCGCCGGGCACGCCGGAGGAACTCTGCGTGGTGATCTTGCGGTTCGCGGCGGTGATCCCGCGGGAGGAGCCGTAGTTGACGACGACGGCACCCGCCTTCGCCTTCCCGTTGGCGACGGCCCCCGGGGCGGCGGTGGCCAGGTCGTGGTACCCGTCACCGTTGAAGTCGTCACCGAACCCCGACGGCGCGGCACTCGCACTGCCGGGCACGGCGACGAGCAGCCCACCGGCCAGCGCGGCCACGACGGCGGCACCGAGAACGGCGGAACTCCGGGAACGCTTGCGAAGGGGCCGTGACATGGGTTCCTCTCCAGTCGTCCAGAACATGCGTACGAACTGAAGGGATGACCTCCGGTGGGGCGGAAGGGTTGTACGGGGAGAGGGGGCGGCGGGAGGGTGACGTGGAGGTCACGCACACACGGAACTCCGGCCCGGTCGGCAATGGAGCCGGCCCGGGAAGCCGCGGGGTGCCGTCCTCGGCCGGTCCGGCGGGCGTCGCCCGCTTCGCCGCGGCCGCCGGCGCGACTCACGACGGCCGGCCCAGCGCCAGCCGGGTCACGTGGGGCCAGTCGGCCGCCGCCCCACGGGACTTCGGTCTGCCGGGGCGGTGGCGTGGCACGCGGACCCGCAGGGCCCCGGGCGCGGTGCGGCACACCACGGGGCAGGGCAGGACGACGTGCTCCCCGTCGATGCCGGCCGGCATCGTGGCGGTGCCGGCCCCGACGGTGACCTCACCGGCGCTGAGCCGGACGAGGCCGCCGGAGCGCGGTCGGCTCGCCAGGCGTGCCGCTTCGGCAGCGCTGCCGACCCGGACGCACACCACGCCCAGGAGCCCCGTGTCCAGCCGCTCCCTGCGCCCCGGGCGTGCCGCGTCGAGGGTGCGTCCGTAGGGGTTGTTGCTGACGAGCAGGGCCTGGAGGCCGGTGACGTCCCGCCCGTCGGCCGTCATCCGCAGGGTGGGCGCGGTCTCGCCGGTGAGCAGTCCGGGGAGGTTGTGCAGGATCGTGCGGGCCTTCGCGTCGCGGTAGGCGGGGTCGTCGACGACGGACGCGTACGTGCCGAACGAGGCGTTGTTGACGAAGACGCGGTCCGCGGCGTACCCGAGGTCGACGCGGATCTCCACCCCTCCGGTCAGGGCTTCCAGCGCCGCCACCGGATCGTCGCGGTCGAGGCCGAGGTCGAGCGCGAAGTGGTTGCGCGTGCCGGCCGGGATCACCGCGAACGGCACGTCGTGGTGGGCGGCGACGTCGGCGACCAGTGCCTGGGTGCCGTCGCCGCCGGCCACCCCCAGCAGATCCGCTCCGTCGGCGACGGCCTGCCGGGCCAGCGCGGTGACGTCCTGGCCGGGGGCGAGTACATGGACCCGGCAGCCTGCGGCCCGTGCCCTGTCCACCAGGGCGAACCGCTCCACCTTGCCGCCGCCGGACCGGGGGTTCATGAGCACCCAGGGGCGCCGGGGCGCGGGAACGGCCTGTTCGCCGGGAGCGGGAGCGGGGGCGAGGGCCCAGCGTGCCGCGACGACGGCCAGGGCCAGGAGACCCGCCGACAGCAGGGCGGGGCCCAGCAGTCCGGCGGTGGCGCAGAGCGCGAGGACGGCGGCCGGCGCGGCCACCGACAGGACCGCTCCGGCGACGCGGACGGGACCGGTGTGCGCCAGAGCCCACCACACGCCGACGGCCGCGAGCGCGAGTCCCGCGATGCCGGTCAGGGCCCACAGCACACTGCGCAGACCGGCGGCGGTGAGGGGCACCAGGACGGCGCCCAGCAGGAGCAGCAGGGCGAGGCGGGCGCGCGCGGCACCGTGGTCGCCGGGTCCGCCCGACGCGCCCGACGTGCCCGACGCGCGCCGTGCGCGCGGCCCGTCACCTCGTGATCCCATCGGCCGGCCCCGCTCCCCGTCCCCGTCCTCACTCCTGTCGCGACGCGCGTTCCCCGCCCGGGCCGTACAGGGCGTCGCGCCCTCCCACGCACAGCGCCCAGACGATGAAGCCCGAGATGGTGATCATGACGACGGACCACACCGGGTAGTACGGCAGGGAGAGGAAGTTGGCGATGATCACCAGACCGGCGACGGCGACGCCGGTGACACGCGCCCACAGCGCCGCCCTGAACAGCCCCGCACTGATGACCATGGCGACTATGCCCAGGGCGAGATGGATCCAGCCCCAGCCGGTGAGGTCGAACTCGAAGACGTAGTGGGGCGTGGTGACGAAGACGTCGTCCTCGGCGATCGCCATGATGCCCCGGAAGAGACTGAGCAGACCGGCGAGGAAGAGCATCACGGCGGCGAAGACGGTCAGACCGGCCGCCCAGCCCTGCCGCATGGTGTGTGCCGGGCGCGGGGGCGCCGGACGGGAGTGTGTCGCGGTCATTCTCGGACCTCGTTTCCTGGATGCGGGTGATGTCGGCGGGGATGCGGTGATGTCAGCGGGCGGAGCCGCCGAAGCCTGCCGTGCCCGCGCGGTCCGCCGGGCCGTGGCCGGACAGGACCAGTTCCTTGGCGCGGCGGTACTCCTGGTCCGTGAGGGCGCCGCGGTCCCGGATCTCGGAGAGCCGGGCCAGCTCGTCGACGCTGCTGGACCCGCCGGCCGCGGTCTTCCTGATGTAGGAGTCGAACTCCTCCTGCTGCGCGCGGACCCGCGTCGTCTCGCGGCGGCCCATGTTCCTGCCACGGGCGATCACGTAGACGAACACGCCGAGGAAGGGCAGCACGCAGCAGAACACCAGCCAGCCGGCCTTCCCCCAGCCGCTCAGTCCGTCGTCCCGGAAGATGTCGGTGATCACGCGGAAGAGCAGGACGAACCACATGATCCACAGGAAGATCATCAGCATGGTCCAGAAGGCGCCCAGCAGCGGATAGTCGTACGCCAGGTAGGTCTGTGCGTTCATGTCCGTCCTCCGTCCCGGGCGTGGCCCGGCGGTCGTCGTTCACTACTGACGCCAGGGTGGACACGGGCCTCTCCGCCGGGCCTCACCCGATTCGGGTGAACGCGGGCGCCGGGCCCGTCGTGGTCAGGGCCGGGAAAGCGGTGTGTCCCCGGTGCGGGGGCGCGCCCCGCGGAGCGCGGACCGCAGGCCGAGAGCGACCACCGCCTCGCACAGACCGAGCAGGACCAGCCACAGGCCGAGAAGCCGGGTCAGGGCACGGGCCGATTCGGTGGGCAGCGCGAGGACGACGATCCCGGCGACGACGGCGAGCACCGCCAGCCCCATGACGAGGCCGCGGTGCGGCAGGTCCTTGGTGACCAGGGCCGTGTAGAGGGTGAGGACGCCGGACACCAGCCAGACCATGCCGACGATCAGCGAGAGCGCGGCGATGGTCTGGAGCGGGTTGCGCAGGCACAGCACTCCGGCCAGGACGTACAGCACGGCCAGCAGCAGGCCGGGCAGCCTCTCGTGTCCCTCGCGCGCGAAGACGGCCACGAACCGGAACACACCGGCCAGCAGCAGGTAGAGGCCGACGAGGACGGCCAGGACGTGCAGGGTCGCCTCCGGCCACACCAGGACCAGGACACCCGGCACCAGCGAGACGAGGGCCGATCCCATCAGCCAGGTCCAGGAACCACCGAGCCTGGTGAGGAGGTACGCGGGATCGCCCATCGCTCCGGGGACCGCCCCGCCGGGGCCTTCCGCCCGGCCGGTGGGTCCCGCCGCGTCGTGCGGAACGGACATGGCGCCTCCTCGTGGATCGGCCGGCCGCCGCCGGACCGCCCGACGGGCGGCCCGGCGGACGCCGGAGCACACGTGTGTGTCCGCTCCAGGGTCGGGACCGGCACCGCGGGCCGGCCTCACCCGGCAGGGGTGATCCCGGTTCAGTGCGTCAGCGCGATCTTGGCGGCGACGATCACCAGGCCGAGCAGTACGTTGACCGCCGCGGTGGCGGCCACCAGCCGCCGTGACGCACCCGCGCGGCGTGCCGCGGCGACGGACCAGCCCACCTGCCCGGCGACGGCGACGGACAGCGCCAGCCACAGGGCGCCCTGGAAGTCCAGCGGCAGCAGCGGACTGACGGCGACGGCCGCGGCCGGCGGTACGGCGGCCTTGGCGATCGGCCCCTCGTCACGGCACACGTCGAGGATCACCCGGCGGTCCGGGGGATGCCGGGCCAGGCGTGCGCCGAACAGCTCGGCGTGGACGTGGGCGATCCAGAACACCAGGCCGGTGAGCAGCAGCAGAAGGACCAGCTCGGCCCGGGGGAAGGAGCCCAGCGAGCCGGCGCCGACGACGACGGAGGCCGCGAGCATGGAGCCGTAGACCCCGCCGGCGCAGTCCGCGTGCGCCCGGTGGCCGGCCCGGCGCTCCCGCCGGTCCGTGGCCCGCACGACTCTGCTCGCGCCTTTGGACACGTGGTCTTCCCTCCGGGCTCAGCCCGTCCGTCCGGTCGTCCCCGCCGGTGCCCGTCCGGCCGTCCCCGCCGGAGCCCGTGCGGTCGGCAGGTGCGTGGTGACCAGGAAACTGGCCAGCGCGACACCTCCCGCCGCGAGGATCGCCGCCCTCAGCCCGTCCAGCTGGGCGGCGGCGTAGGACTCGACGACGGCGTCGGTCTCGGCCGGTGGCAGTCCGGCCCGCTCGGCCGCGGCACGTACCTGCTCGGTGGAGACGAAGGTGACGCCCGCCTCCAGACGGACCCCGACCTGTTCCCGGGCGGCCGGGGACAGCCGGGGGTCGTCCGCGACATGCGTGGTGAAGGCGCCTGCCAGCGCGCCGACCAGCACCGAGCCGATGAGCGCGGTGCCCAGCGCCGAGCCCAGGTTCTGGGCCGTGAATTGAAGCCCTCCGGTCTCGCCGCGTTCCTCCTCGTCGACGCCGGACTGGACGATGTTGCCGAGCTGCGAGGCGAGGAGGCCGACGCCGACGCCCAGCACGGCCATCGCTCCGGCGAACTGCGCGTCGTCGATGACCGGGTCGACGGTGGCCAGCAGCCACACGACGGCCGCCACCAGAATCGCCAGGGCCAGCCGTACCACCCGGCGCGGCCCCATCGTGCGCCCCAGCGACGAGCCGCAGAGGGAGGTCGCCAGCATGGTGGCCGACACCGGCAGCAGCCGCAGCCCCGTCTCGAAGGCGTCGAAGCCCTGCACCACCTGGAGATACAGCGGGATGGCGAAGAACAGGCCCAGGAGGATGAGGTTCTGGCTCAGGAGCGTCGCCAGCCCGGCCCGGAGCACCGGCCTGCCCAGCAGGGACAGGTGCACGAGGGGGTCGGCTCCCCGGCTCTCGCGGTGCCGCTCCCAGGACCGGAACAGGGCCAGCACGGTCAGCCCGGCGCCGACGACGAACAGGGTCGGGGAGAAGCCGAGGACGGTGAAGGGAGGGTTGCGGGGCTCCAGCCAGCCCCAGGTGCTGCTCTGGAGCACCCCGAGCACGCCCAGCCCCAGTCCGCAGGCGGAGAGCACCACGCCCACCCCGTCCAGCCGGGGTCGGGGCCCGGTCGGGGCGGGCGTCGCGATCACCCGCCGGCACAACAGCACGGCCACGACCACCACGACCTCGCCCGCGAAGACCAGCCGCCAGGTGAGGTACGTGGTCATCCAGCCGCCGAGCAGCGGGCCGACCGCGATCCCGGCTCCGGCCAGGCCGCCGACGACCGCGTAGGCGACGGCGCGGTCCCGGCCGCGGTACGACTCCGCGACCAGGGCGGCCATGGCCGGCAGCACCATGGCCGCCCCGAGCCCCTCGACGACGGACCAGCCCAGCGTCAGCACCCACAGGGTGGGCGCCACGGCGGTCACGGCCGACCCGGCACCGTAGACGGCCAGCCCCGTGAGGAACATGCGCCGGCGCCCCAGGATGTCCCCGAATCTGCCCCCGACGAGCATGAAGGCGGCCATGACCAGGGCGTACAGGGTGATGACGGCCTGGATGGCGGTGACCTCCGTGTCGAAATCCTCGACCAACTGGCTGATCGACACGTTCATGACGGAGGTGTCCAGAACCATCAGGAACTGGGCCGTCCCGAGGACCACGAGGGCCCGCCAGTGCTTCACGTCGTCTCACCTCGCCCAGTCGGCTCGCCGGGTGCTCACAGCTGGCCGAGCTCGCGCGCCCGGTGCACGGCGTCGCCGCGGCGGTTCACCGCCAGCTTCCGGTACGTGCTCTTCAGGTGGGTCTTGACCGTGTTCACCGACACGTACAGATCGGCGGCGATCTCCTCCGTGGTCATCAGACGCGCCAGCCGCCGCAGGACGTCCCGTTCGCGTGCGCTCAGCTCCACCGGCGCCAGGGGCGCGGGCCCGGGTCCGGGGACGGCGCGCGGGGGCCGGCCGTTCCCCCGCGGCCGGCCGTCTTCCCGTGTCCGCCCGTTCCCCCGCGGCCGGCCGGACAGCAGCCAGTCCTCGGCGAGTTCGTGCACCGAGGGCGTGGCCAGCAGCGGTTCGATCCAGTCCCCCGCCCGGAGGAAAGGGCGCCGCAGCCGCTCGCGCCGGGCGTCGAGGAGCGCGTGTGCGACGCATCTGCGGGCGGTGGCCGTGTCTCCCGCGTCCTGGGCCGCGCGGGCCCGCACCAGCGCCGCCCCCACGCTCACGGCGGGGCCGGTGCGTCCCTCGGCGCGGACGGCGTCGAGCAGTTCGGCCGCCGCACGGGAGCGTCCCGCGGCGGCCTGGATCGCCGCCGCTTCCACGGCGCTCACCGGCTGGCTGCCGGAGACGCCGTGGAGAAGCCGCACGGCGTCGTCCGGCCGGTTGTCGGCGAGGCAGACGGCGGAGCGGACGACCGCCGTGTGGCTCTCGGCCCAGGGGGAGGCCACGGCCGCGGACACGGCAGGCTCCGCCGCCTCGGCTGCGGCGTCCGTCGTCCCCTCGTCGAGGAGCAGGCGCGAGGCGACGATCGCCCGCCCCGCCGTCGGCACCGGATCGTGTTCCTGCGCCGGGAGCCGGGCCGTCTCGTCCAGCAGGGCCCGGGCCCGGTCCAGTTCCTGGCGGTCCACGGCCACCGCGGCCAGGACCAGCCGGCCGAGGCCCGCGCCGGGAGGCTGGGGCAGGCCCGCCCGTTCCGCTTCGGACACGGCGGCCAGGGCCCTGCGTTCCGCCCGGCCGGGCCAGCCGCCCAAGTAGTCGATCAGCGCCAGGTGCCCCATCGACTCCGCCCGGGGCAGGACGGTCGCGGACCCGCCCCGGGCACCGGCCACCCGGAGCAGCACGGCCCGCGCGTCGTCGAAGCGTCCCTCCCACAGCCGGGCCGAACCCACGTGGGTCATCAGCAGGCCGGTCAGCTCAGGGTGCTCGTCCAGCAGCTGGTCCGGCAGCTCCCGGCGCAGTTCCTCGGCCGTCGCGGCGGCCCGCTCGGCCCTCGGAGGGCATCCCGTCAGCCGGGCGGCGAGCGCCTCCAGCAGCGTGCAGCTCAGCCGGGCCGCCGCCAGGTCCGGGGAGTCCTCGGCGTCGGACAGCCGGTCCTCGGCGCGCCGCAGCCGGTGCAGACCGTGATCGACCTCCCGGCGGGCCAGTGCCCCGGCCGCCCGTACGAGGTCGCTCGCCGGGCTCCTCGCCTCGGGCACCATGCCGGCGAAGAGCTGGGCCAGCGCGTCCGAGCGCAGGCCCGTGAAGAGCTGCCCGATCGCGAGATTGTCGACGAGCGCCCCGGCGGCCAGGTCGAAGTCGCCGCCCGCGGCGCCATGGGCGAGCGTCTCCGGCAGGAAGCCGGAACGGCGCAGCCACCACGCGGCCCGCAGGTGCAGCTCCTGTTCCACACCGGGCAGGCGTTCGCGCAGGCGGGCCCGGAGTATTTCCCGGAAGAGCGGGTGCAGCCGGTACCAGGAGTGCCCCAGCCGTTCGATGAACGCGTTCTCCCGGTGCAGCCCGGCCAGGAGGGGCCCGGCGTCGGTCCGCAGCGTCAGGGCGTCGGCCAGGTCGGGAGAGAAACGGTCCAGCACGCTGACCCGCAGCAGCAGGTCCTGTTCCTCCTCCGTCCTCCCCTTCAGGACCTCCGCCAGCAGGAAGTCCGCGACCGTACTGTGGTCCGCCTCGAACTCCTTCAGGTACTTCTCCGGGTCGGCGCTCTCCCGGGCCGCCAGGGCGGACAGCCGCAGCCCGGCCGCCCAGCCCCGGGTGCGGTCGACCAGAGCGGACGCGGCGTGCGGGGGAAGGCGCAGTCCGTGCAGCCGCAACAGCGCGCCGGCCTCCTCCGGGGTGAAGGACAGCTCGGCGCCGCGGATCTCGGTCAGCGTGTCGGTGGCCCGGTAGCGGTGCAGCGGGAGCAGCGGCTCGGTGCGGGTGACGAGGACGAGGCGCAGTCCCCGCCCGGCGTGGTGCAGGACGAACTCCAGCTGCTCCGCGACCTCGGCGGAGGCCATCCGCTCGAACTCGTCGAGCACGAGGACCACGGGACGGTCGCGGCCTTCCAGCTCGGCGGCGAGCGAGGACAGCAGCCCGCGCCCCACGCCGCCCGGATGCGCGGGCGCCCCGACGGCGGGTGCCCCGCACCTGCGCAGGGACTCGAAGACGTAGGCCCAGAAGACCCCGGGGCGCTGGTCCCCCGCCTCGATGGTCAGCCAGGCGAGCGGCAGCCGGAGGTGGGTGGCCCAGTCGGCCGTCAGAAGCGTCTTCCCGGCGCCGGCCGGGCCGTTGACCACCGTCAGCGGTGTGCGCAGGGCCTGATCCAGGCGCACGACGAGCCGCTGCCGGCGCAGGAAGGTGGGGGGCCGTGCGGGAAGGGCGAACCGGGTGCGCAGGTACGGATCGCCGAGCGGGTCGGTACCGGCGTCGGCCGGTACCCGGGCCGGGCCGCCGGAGATGTCCACGCCCCTCACCGCCACGCCCCCAGGCCGTCGGCACACGCGGCCCCGGACCCCTTGCCCAGCCCCTCGTCCGGCCCGCCGGACGGACCGCCCGGCGGGCCGAGGACGGCGGGGGCGAGCACGGGGGCGGAGGCGGAGGCAGGGAGAACGGATGTATCCGAGCAGGCGATCCAGCGGCTCATCGTGACGCCCCTTCCGGCGGCGGCGAAGGCACCACTGCGGTGACCGGTCGCGGCGAAGGCGCCACAGCGGTGGTCGGCGGCGGCGAAGGCGCTACCGCGGTGGCCGGCGGCGGCGAAGGCGCTACCGCGGTGGCCGGCCGCGGGACACCCCGGATCCGGCACACGGAAGGCTTCGTCCCACGGCTCACACCAGTATCGCTTCCGACGGCCGTCCGGGCACGCGGACGGGGGATGGGCGGTGCAAGAGGGACCCGGGGCACCGGAACGGGGCGTGGCGTCATCCCTGTCGTCGTGCGTGCCGGTTCGACCGGCGGTGCACGGTGAAGACGCAGGCGAGGATGCCGAGGGCCCAGGCGATCAGGAGGGCACCCCACAGCGGCATGGTCACCATGGGGATGAGCAGGCGGATCTCGACACTCGAACGGTTCTCGAAGATGAAGATGAGAGCGATCGCGGTGATCACGGTGAAGGGCATGACGCGGCGGACAGCGGGACGGGAACGAAACGACTTGTGCGCTTTATCGGTAGTTGCCTGAGTCATGGTGGTTTCTCCATGCGGATGGTCAGCGTGCGGAAGGGCTGGACGTGGTGGGAGCCTGACCCGCGTGTTCCGCCGGGCCGTGGCCGCTCAGGACCAGCTCCTTCGCCCTGCGGAACTCCTCGTCCGTGAGGGCACCCTCATCGCGGATCTCCGAGAGCCGGGCAAGTTCGTCGACGCTGGAGCGCTGTCCACCGCTCGCGGTCTTCCTGATGTACGCGTTGAACTCCTCCTGGCGGGCGCGGGCGTGCGCCGTCTCCCGGCGGCCCATGCCCTTCCCGCGTGCGATGACGTAGACGAATACGCCGAGGAAAGGCAGGAGGAGGCAGAACACCAGCCAGCCGGCCTTTGCCCAGCCGCTCAGCCCGTCGTCGCGGAGGACGTCACCGATGATCCGGAAGAGGAGGACGAACCACATGATCCACAGGAAGACCAGAAGTACGGTCCAGAACAGGTTGAGCAGTGGGTAGTCGTACGCCAGGTAGGTCTGCGCGTTCATGTCCGTCCTCCGCCCCGGGCGTGCCCGGCCGTCGTTGCGTACCGACCCCAGGGTGGTCATCGGGCTCAGTGCCCGGCATCACCCGGCACGGGTGAGTCGGCCGCCGGACCGGCGGCTGCCGCCAGGACCGCGATGACGACGCGTCGGGCGGCAGCGCCGCGGGCGGTAGCGCCGCGGGCGGCAGCGCCGCGGGCGGTAGCGGTCGCGCGTGCTGTGTTCGCGGATCACGGCCGCCCGGATGTGAGGCCGGCCGTGGAACGGCGAGCGAGCCGACGCACACCGTCCGGAACCGTCATTCCGGGAGCTGCCGCATCTCCATGACGCGCAGACCCAGTGACTGGCAGCGGGTGAGCAGCCCGTACAGGTGGGCCTCGTCGATCACCGTGCCGAACAGGACGGTCTGGCCGGACATGACGACGTGCTCCAGCTCCGGGAACGCTTTGGCCAGCGTCTCCGACAGGTGTCCCTCGACGCGGATCTCGTAGCGCACGAGCGGTCCCTCCACCGGATGGGCTCGGGACACCGTCCCTGGCTTTGGGGCGGACGGTGTTCTGTGCGACGATCCTGCGCCGCGTCGCCCGCCGGCGCCCTCACCCGGTACAGGTGACTCCGGCCGCAGAGCCGGTGCCTTTCAGTGCGTCACCGCGCTCTCGACGACGATCGCCGGACCGAGCAGTGCGCCGTCCGCCGCGGTGGTGGCCATCAGCGGCGCTGGGCCGGTGCGTTCCTCGTGTCCTGCCCGCCGCAGGCCGAACCGTTGACGAGCGTCAGCGGCGCACGCCGACCCCGGTCCAGCTGCGAGACGAGCCGTTTGCCGGTGCCCGGGCCCTGCCGTCGGCCGTGCACACACTCCTCACTCCCGCGACCCCGTCCCTTCGGCGTACCGGGGCCTGAAGCGGTGCAGCGCGCCCCCGCCCGGCTCGACGACGCCGTAGCTGCTCTCGGGCACCTCGTTCCACGCCCCCGGCAGGTTACCCAGGGGCTCCGACACGACGAGACGGGTCTCGTCGGACAGCTCATGCAGGAACGACACGTCCGGGTGGAGTGCGCGCAGGGTGCCCACCCTCGTGCTGACGTACAACGACCGCGAACGGCCTTCACTGGAATAACGGAAGGCCCACACGCGCTCGCCGTCGGTCACCGCGACGGTCATTTGCAGCGGGTGGGGGATTCCGTGCGACTGAGCGGTCGTCTCGACAAGACCCGCCATGCGCGCCACCGCCCCGGGCGGGTCGTCGGGCAGACCGAGGGTCAGGGCGAGGAAGAACATGACCTCGGAGTCGGTGGAGCCCTCGATGTCGGGGTACAGGGCCGGATCGACGGCCAGGGCGAGATCACGCCGAATCCGACGGAACCCACTGATCATCCCGTTGTGCATCCACAGCCACCGACCGCTCCGGAAGGGATGGCAGTTGCTCTGCTGCACCGCCGTCCCCGTCGATGCCCTGATGTGCCCGAAGAACAGCCCGGAGCGCGTGTGGTGGGCGACTTCCTGCAAGTTGCGGTCGTTCCAGGCCGGGCCCACGTCGCGCAGGACCGCCGGATCGGCGGTGCCCGTGTCCTGCGGGTACCAGCCGATACCGAAGCCGTCTCCATTGGTCGTCTCCACGCCCATGCGGGAGTGGAGACTCTGGTCGATCAGGGAGTGCTCCGGCTGGAACAGGACCTGGCTGAGGAGAACGGGTGTGCCCGAGTAGGCGATCCAGCGGCACATGGCGACGCCCCTTCCGGCGGCGGCGAGTGTGCCACCGCGGTGACCGGCCACGGGATACCCCTCACTCCCGGCGCACGGCAGGCGTCGTCCCGCGGCTGCTACCAGTATCGCTTCCGGCAGCCATCGAGGCATGCGGACGAGCAGTCCCGCCCAGGCCCCTTCAGCAGCCCGGCCAGACACGACACCGACGGCACCGCCCTCTCCTCCGCCTCCCGGCCGGGCACCGTCGCCCTCATGCCGGACCGGCTCGGGGCCCAGCCATCCCCCTTCGATGCCGAAGCGGCCCGCAGCTACGGCCGTATCTGCGCCGCAGTGATCAGCGCCGGCCGCAAGCCACGCCGCCGGGTGGCCGACCTGATGATCGCCACCATCGCTGTGGCTGAGAACCTTCCCCTCTTCACCACCAACCCCGACGACTTCGAAGGGCTGGACGACCTCCTCACCGTCGTGCCGGCCACCCGCCCGAGGGCGCCCCACGAAGGCTGACGGCGGGGCACTGGTGCGAGGAGAACACACCGTGGCACGGATGCGATCACGCGGCAGGGCCGGTTCGAGGGACAAACCCCGCGAACCGGCCCTGTGCCGTGTGCCCCCCGGCAGGATTCGAACCTGCGACACCCGCTTTAGGAGTTCGATCACCGTGCGGTGCGGCGTGCTGGAACGGAGCTGAACGGCTCGTCGGCGGTCCAGCCGCAGCCGCTTCGGTGTGTCGGCGTTCGGGGGCGTTGATGTCAGGTGTGGATGTCAGACGGGCCTGGGGACGATGTTCACCGCGCGGTAGTCGTACCCGTCCTGCTTGAAGCCGGGTGCTTCCCAGACGAGATCGACCTGTTGCCCTGGTGACAGCGTGCGAAAGCCGGGCGCCTGAATGTCGGCATAGTGTCCGAAGCATCCTCCGGGAGTCTCGGGTGAGTCGAGGACGCCCCAACCCTCCTCGTCCCTCCACTCACGCACAGTCGCGAGCACGACTGCGGCGACCTTACGGGTCCCTCTGCGGCGACTCATCTGCCTCTCCCCTTATGCGTGGCGCGATCACCGGTTGATCGGAATCTCGTAGACGATCTCGCAGTGAGCGGCGGGCACCACGATGTCCGCCGTCTCCACGGGTCGCCCCTGGTCGCTGTAGTACGTCCGCCGGATGTGCGTCACGAGCGCGGCTTTCTGGATGCCGAGTAGCGACGCCTCCTCGGCCGTGGCCTGCCGCGGCTCCAGCTGCTCCACGGCGTGGCTGACGGTGACTCCGATCGCCGCCATGCGGTTCACGACTCCCGCGCCCGCGTGGGGGCCGCCCTCCGGCAGCACGACGAGAGTGCCGGCCGTGAGGTCGTACGGCTCCCAACTCGTCGACAGCTGTACCGGCCTGCCGTCCGCCAGGAACTCGTACGAGGTCCGGACACACAGCTCGCCTTCGTCGATTCCGAGCCGCGCGGCGATGTCCGCCGGAGCCGGCACCTTGGCGTCCGTCCGGCTCTCCCAGTCGGCCTGCCTGCCGACTGCCTTCATGTCCGCCCGGAACGGCGATCCGTCGGGCCTTTCCCGCGCCGACGAACGAACCATCCGCATCCGTTGCCGGGGCTCGGCGACGTACGTGCCCGATCCGGGACGGCCCTCCAACACACCCTGGGAGATCAGCAGCTCCTGAGCCCGGCGGACCACGTTCTCGCCCACGCCGTACTCCTCGCCGATCTGGGCGCGGGAGGGCAGGCGGTCTCCCGGCTCCCACTCGTGCTCCGCGATGCGCCGCCGGAGCTCGTCGGCGACGCGGAGATAGGGCGGCTGCTGAGACATATGGAAAATCTAGTCCACTAGCTCTAATCTAGTTAACTAGCTTCACTCAAAGTGATCGTCGGTGACGGAGGCTGCCCTGTGCCCGCTTCGGGAGTTAGCGCGGCGGCCCTCGCCGCCCGACTGTCAGCCCTCGGGCTGCTCACGCGAGTGGAGGAACACCCCCGGCACACGTCGGTCGAAGCGGAAGTGACGGAACCGCTTCCCGCCGACTTATGGCGGGAGGTCCTGCAAGTGGTGGCCGAAGCCGATCGGTTCGGACTTCTCGCCACCAGCCTGAATGGCCGCACCCTCTGGGCGGTCGTACGCGAAACGGTCCCCACGACGGGCGATGTCGGGGGACCGGGCCCTCAGCGATAGGAGCTGAACAGCGTGTTCAACCGTATCCACCGTGCCCTCTCCCTCACCAGGGTGCGGAACTCTTCCAGAGGCAGGCACCGCCGCCCCGTGACGCCTGTCGATCCTTCGGCGACACCTTCCTCTCCGGCATCCGCTGATGCGTCGGCCCTCGTCCTGCGCCGAGCCTCCGTTGGCGCGGCGGCTCATCGACCAGCGCTCACGGGGGAGGACACCGCGCTCGTCCGCCCGTACGTGCTCGCTTGGGAAAGGCGAGTGCGGACCCGAGCGGTGATCGTTGCCCCTCATCTGCCGGCCGTCGCCTGGTCGGCCCTCGTGGGAGTCCGCTGATGCCACCTCGTCGACAGCGGCACCTCGCGGACACCTCGTCCGTCCCCTACCGCTCGACCGCCTGCCGGATCGGGACGCACTCCGTCTGTGCGGAGTCCTCCCCGGACCCGGCGCCGGACGACCTCCCGGTGATCTACGAAGCGTGCGACTGCTCGTGCCACTCGGCGCCCGGTTGCTCCACGCCTGAGGGGGAGACGCGGTGATCAACCGAGCCTTCGGCCGTCCCCCGCTGGTCGCCAACGTCGAGGTCACTGCGACCACCGTGCAGCGCGGTGACGTCATCCAACTCGGCAGCTGTGCCTGCCGAGTGAGAGACCTCTTCCAGCTCCCCCAGGGAGCGAAACAACTGATCTTCGAGTCGGGCGAGTTGCTGACCATGCACTCGCGCACCCGACTCGTCGCCGTGCGGACGATGAGAGGGCGGTGACCGCACCCATGCCTCCTCGCCACCGCGACATCGCAGACGACCTCCGGCAACAGATCGCTACCGGTCACCTTCAACCCGGCGAACGGCTGCCGTCCGAAACCGTCCTGGCCGAGAGATACGCGGTCAGCACGGTGACGCTGCGGCATGCCCTTGCGGCGCTGCAGGGCGAAGGCCTTGTCGAGAAGATCCACGGCAAGGGCAACTTCGTTCGCCGTCCCTTACGCAAGATCATGTACGTCGGCGGCTGGGGCATCCTGGACCCCTGGACCGCCGCCGAGCCGGCCTTACGCGTCACCGTTCGCAGCACCACGGTTCAGGCGCACGGCCACCTCGCGACCCTCCTGAAGGTGCCCGTGGGTAGTTCCCTCGCGGAGCTCTCCTGCCTCAACCTCGAAGGGGAGACGCCGCACGGCCTGGCCCGTACCTACATGCCGTGCGACCTGGTCCCGGCCGGACTGCTCGACGACGACTCGGCGTACCGAGCGGCGGCCACAAGGTTCGCCGTACTGAGCCTGACGCCGGCTGCCGTCCGAGAGTCGGTGTGCGCTCGTCCCCCGACACCGGATGAAGCGTCGGCTCTCCGGATCGGCCCCGCGTCGGCAGTCCTCTCCCTCACCCGCATCGCCACCGACTCCACCGACCGCGTCGTCGAAGCCGCCTTCCTGGCCTTCCCGGGAGATCGCGTCGACGCCGTCTTCACCACCCATCACGTGATCGACGAGAGGCAGACCCAAGGATGAAGGCACTGAACGAACTCCGGCTTCTCCCGTGGTCGGGTCCGGACGGCAAGCCCTGCTACCTGAGCAGCGATGACCGGGACGGCTATATGTCCCGCCTAGCGGACAACATCGAGGCGGTGCAACTCGGCACCGCGTCCGAGCTGCTGGAACAAGCCTCGGAAACCCTCGACGACCCGGGCGCAGACCCGGACGAGATGCGGCGCCTGGCGACCGCACTGCACGCGGCTCTGCGGGACGTCGTTCGCGTCGCAACCAGCCGCGGTCATCTCCTGGCGGTGAGCGAGCCGCAGGAGATCTGAGGAAACCGACGCGAATCGGCGCCGGCCGAGGACAGCTCACCCAAGCGGGGAGGGGAGCCCAAGGACCAACCTGGGTTCTCCTCCCCGCAGTGTTACGCCGGCCCGACCGAGACGCCGCCCGTCAACCCCAGCAAGGAATCTCGGTGCGCCCGTCTGTACCTCAGCCGACGACAGTCAGCCACGACGGCGAATGCGTCGACCGACCGGGCGCGCGTATGCATCGCTGCACCCCCACCTGTCTCAGCCACGCTGCCCTGTGACGTCCCCCAGAACAAGCCGCGACGGCGGAGGCGCGGCGACGAGACCGTGGCTCCTTCGCCCCGAAACGACTTGGGTGGGGGCGCCGTCTTGGCCCGATGCGGCTCTGAGCTGTGCAGATGGCCCGCTGACGTCCGCGGGCGTCAGCCGTTGTTCGTCGGCGTTGTGATTTAGTTACTGAGGTTGAACTGCTGATGTCGCTGGATTGCTCAGGCGGGTCGGATGGCCAGGCCGGTCTCGGCGAGGCAGCCGTCTATGAGGTCGCTGCGGTACTGGATGTGCCGTAGGCCGCGTCGGATGCGCTGGACGAGGTGTTCGGGAGTGCTGAACGCGACGTTGGAGAGCCAGCCGCGCCGCAGCAGTGACCAGATCCCTTCGACGGGGTTGAGGCCGGGTGCGTAGGGCGGTAGGTAGTAAATGGTCAGCCAGTCCCGGGCTGCCGCCCATTCCCGCAGGTCGGCGGCTTTGTGGACGTTCAGGTTGTCCCAGACGAGGACGATCGGGCCGCCGAGCTGCTGGTGGGCGGCGATCAGCAGGTCCCGGTAGTCGCGCCAGGAGAAGCTCTTGCGTCCGTCGCGCGGGCCGTCGTCCCGGCGCGGCCGGTAGATCAGCCGGGACCGGTGGCCTGGTTTGTAGCAGGTCAGCGCGGCGATCGATATCCGTCTGCGTGAACGGCCGCGTACCCGCACCACCGGGGTTCGGCCGCGCTGGGACCAGGTCTTCGCCTGCGGCGGCGTCATGGAGAATCCGGCCTCGTCCTCGAAGATCAGCCAGGCTCCACTCACCGCCGCGAGCCTTCCGCGCAGGGCCACACCTCCTTGACCCACCCGGCCACCGCATCGTCGTCCCGTTCCATGGCGCGTCGGGCCGGGACCTGGCAGGACCATCCGTTACGGACCAGCAGCTTGCGCACGCCCTGGACCGTGTAGGCCAGGTGGAAGCGCCGGCCGATCACCGTCTTCACGCGGCTCAGGGTCCACCGCTGGTCCTCCCAGCCGTGAGCGGCCGGGCCCTTGGCCAGCTCTGTCTCCAGCTGGGCGAACTGCTTTTGAGTCAGTCGCGGCAGCGACGCCGGCCCCTGCGACCGCAGAGCCCGCGGACCGCCCTCGTCCCACACCTGCCGCCACCGCTGCACCGAGCGGACGCTGACGCGCAGGTCCTTGGCGATCACCGAGCTCGCCTCACCCTGGGCGAACCTCTCAGCCGCCTTCAGCCGTAACTCCTCGCGGAACTGCTGCCGTTCGGCGGTCAGGCCGCCCCCTTGTGGATACCGCATGCCTTCGGTGATACCGCAGAGACGACGAGCCGTCAGCCCCTACGACACCACGAGTTCAACCTCAGTAGACACTCACTGTGTTCCGCGGCGTCACGAGTCACGGCCTTCTAGAGACGGTCAAGCCCAGGAAGATTGGCGCGTAGGCGCTTCAGGAGGGCAGCCTTGACTGCATCGTTGGCTCCTTGTCCTTCCACTGCTTTGCGCGGAGCGATTTCTAGCGCCGCCTTGCTCAGCGTGGCAGCATTGGTGCCGAGGACCATGTCTACAGCCAACGGAGCGGGGCCGCCAGCGGACGGATGCGCTCCTACATCAAACACATAAATCCAGTCGCTGGGATCGATCGTCTCATCATCCAATAGACGGTACGTCCCGTCCTGCATCAGGTTCACCGTTGGGGCGCCAAGGAAGGGTTGCCAGGAATCCCACACCGGTTTCGGTAGAACAAGGATGCAGCCCACAGAGGATGACCGCTTGGTCGCTTGAAACTTAAAAGCGACTTGATAGAATGTCCTTTTGAAGACGTTGGAAACATTAGGTCCTTCGACCTTGTTTCCAGCCCATTGAGGGTTATTTGCAAGCTGCGCGTGAAATTCGTTCGGGTGTAGACTCAGCGCGTTCGTGAGTCCGTTGACGGTCGCTTTATAACTTCCGTGGGTGTCGGTCGTTTGTAGCTCGATCACGCCATACTTGCCGAGTGCGATATTTTCGCCAGGGATCCCTGTCCCTATAAGCGACTGCTCGTCCGACTGGATGATTTCGGCGACAGTCACGTCGAATGATACGGCAGGCGAGCCGGAAGTTTTCGGCAGGCCGATCTCGCCACCCAACTTCCCTTGGAAATAGACGAAGGTTCTAACATTTGGGTCGCTCAGGCCGGCGAGTGTCTGATCCCTGACTTCGGGGTTTTCCAGGACCGGTGCGGCCTGGATGACGACCGTATGGTTGTCATCGACGGAAAAAAGGCGCCTAACCATCTCTTCTAGCAGGTTATCATCAAGAGCCCTGAATGGGCACACCAGCCAGTCCTGGCGAGGGCCGTTACTGACTGAGCTGATTGTGCAGACTCCGGCGGAATTCCTGCGGTCTTCCCTATCTTCGTCGCTTTTTACACAACGCTGTGAGGAGCCGAGTGCCTTCGTCAGGAATGGGCACCTATGGCTGACCTGATCGGACAATGCCTCGGATGACCCTGAAACGATGGGGAATACTCGATGCCCGAACCATTCTGAGACGTGGGGCCGGCTGGCGTTGGCGTAACTAGCGGAGACGTCGTGGATGGGATGCGTCATAGGAGCTGAGCCTAGGGCAATCGGCCCATCCGGTGCAGGGGGAAGATCAAAAATTGAGCATGGCCTGCTCAATCAGCTCCCCGTGACTGCCGATGAGGGGTACCGGTCGTCGGCTGAAGGGCTTGTCCAGCCGCTCGCCCAGCTCCCCGGACAAGCAGCGTCGCACCTCGGCTGCGATGGCTTCAGCCAACGGGACAGGCACGGCGTTACCGACCTGCTCATATTGGCTGGAGCGGGTTCCATGGAAAATGAAGTTGTCCGGGAAACCTTGAAGGCGTGCAGCTTCGCGAATGCTGATCGTTCGGTCCTGCTCAGGGTGTGTGTACTCGCCAGTCTTCGGGTCGCGGAACCTCGTCACAACGGAGCGCGGAATCCCATCCCAGGTCATGCGGCGGTACCGGCGTGTGTGATCTTTCCTCTTAGCTCGTTGCATACCAGGGGGGAGGAGATCGTAAGGTAGATCGCGCCAATCCTGGCCGGGCTTAAGCAGTGCCAACCGTTCAAGGTTTACCGCTGAGAGTGCAGCGGCGTAATGGTTGTATAGCTCGGTTGTAAGCCCTTGACGCATCGTCTTCTGGTATGCAGACTCCGGGTTTCCCCTGTAGACGTCTGATTGTCCTCCTGCTTCAATTGCTGGGAGGTCGCCAAGCGCTTCGCGGGCGGTCACGAAACCTCTGAGCTCTTCAGGGAGAATGCTGCAATTGGGAAGTAGGTGGCCGATTGGGCTGGAGCCATGTGTAGGTTGAGGGAATCCGTATCCATGCGGAATTCCGAGGTCTTCTCGCCACGCAACGATGATGAGCCGCCAGCGCATCTGGGGAGCGCCGTAAGCCGCTGCTAGAAGCTCGGCGCATGAAGCTTCATAACCAATCTTCTTGAGGCCTTCAAGGATGGCGCGAAGGTATGCGCCATTGGCGAGGGTGACGAGACCCGGAACGTTTTCGATAACGATCGCTTTCGGTCTAAGCGCTGCTCCGACCCTCAATACCTCTTTGAATAGATTATTCCGCTCATCCCATATCACTCGTGAACCAAGCATCGAGAATCCCTGGCATGGTGGTCCTGCGAAGAGCACGTCGAGTTCGTCAACTTTGATGGCCGCGGTATTCGCGATCTTTTCTGCGTCGAGCTCTTTGAGGTCCGCAGCCAAGAATTGACCTGGAAGGTTCGCGGCGTGAGTTTCTCCGTACATGGGGTGAAGATCAACCGACAGGCGGAGGTTGAAGCCAGCCCGAACGAGACCAAGTGAGGCCCCGCCAGCTCCGCTGAAGAGGTCGATTGCGGTGGGTTGCGGGTGCATCGCCTGCTGAGGGCCACCATCCGTCTTACTCATATGGTTCTTCCTTACCGCCAGGGAACCTGGGGCCGTCGCTATGGCCGTTCCCACCGTGGACTCAATGTCGTTGGTGACTGACGCACGGGCCGTAACGGTCCTTTGATCGCCAGTGCGACAGCATAAGTGAAGGCTGTGACATCCGAGGCTGGAAGCGGGTCAGACAGGGGTGTGCACGCGGGACGCTGTGTCTAAACGCACGTTCTGGCAGGGTGCGACGGGCACGTCGGCCGTACCCCAGACGGACTACTTCTCTGGCGTCAGGCGGCTGGTCGCTCTGAGCGCGGCACGGGCGCCGGCCGGGCTGGAGCGGGGCGGAGACAGGAGCGCAGGCCCGGCCGGGGGCCGTGCCGCGCGCGGGGAGCGGAGCGAGCCGCCTTGATGATGGAGAGAAGGTTTTATCCCGTTGGGATGAGGTGCTTGCCGTCGTGGCTTCGGATGTGGGGGCCATTGCCGTCCAAGGCGTCCAGGAGTCTGACTGAGTAGACCTCGGACATGCGGGCGCTGACCTCGTCCGGGGTGAGCCAGGAAACCGCGGTGGACTCGCTGGACGTGCGTTCTGTGCCGCCGGAGGGCTTGCAGCGGAAGACCAGGGCGATGACGCCTCGGGTCATGTTCTTGTAGACGCCGGTGAGCTCGTCGACCTCGACGTGGATGCCGGTCTCCTCGAGGACCTCGCGAGCTACGCCGGCCTCCGGGGTCTCGTCGAGTTCGAGGATGCCGCCGGGGAGTTCCCAGGTGCCGTTGTCGGCTCGGCGGATCGCCAGGAGGCGGCCGTCCTCGCGCACCACCGCGCCGGCTACGGACACGGAGTGCAGGGTAGGGGCGCTCGCTTCCTGTGGTTGACTCATGCAGAGGAGCATAGGAGGCGGGCAAGGACTGTGGGAACTGCGGCGGGAGGGGTCGGTTCCGGGCCTCGGTACGTGCAGATCGCGGATGAGATCGTGCAGCAGATCCGGGCGGGGGTCCTCAAGCCCGGTGACATGGTGCCGAGTGAGTCCGAGCTGGTGGAGCGCTATGGCGTGTCCGGTGGGACGATCCGTAAGGCCATGGTCGAGGTACGGGCGAGTGGGCTGGTCGAGACCCGGCACGGCAAGGGCTCGATCGTGAAGAACCGGCCCCCGGTGCGCCACCGCTCCTCCGACCGCTTCCGGCGCTCGCTCCGGCAGGGAGGGCAGGCGGCCTACCTTGCGGAGTCCGCGCAATCCGGGGCCGCGGCCAAGGTGAGCGTCCTCTACATCGGCCCCATGGAGGCGCCCGAGGATGCCGCCGAGCGGTTGGGTGTTTCCGCCGGGACACAAGTGCTGGCTCGTCGGCGCCTGTACTTCCGTAACGGCACACCGGTCGAGACCGCCACGTCCTACCTGCCCTGGGACGTCGTGAAGGACATCCCTGAGCTGTTCGCCGAGAACCCCGGTGGGGGTGGCATCTACGCTCGGCTCGAAGACCACGGGCACGAGTTCGCGGAGTTCGTCGAGACGCTGCAAGCGCGGCCGGCCTCCAAGGCGGAGGCGGTGGAGCTGGCGTTGAGCCCGGGTGCTCCGGTGGTCCACCTGATCCGGGAGGCCCGTACGACCGCGGGTCTGGTGGTCGAGGTGTGCGACACCCTCATGGCTGCTGACCAGTTCGTTTTCGAGTACCGGATCCCTGCGGACGACTGACGCCCGCTCAACTCCTCACGACCCGCCGCGCGTTCTTCTTCGTGGCGGGTTGACTCATGTACAGGAGTGATGCACTCTTCTTCCTGTCACTCATATACATGAGTGGCGGAGTTCGGCACCTATAGAGGAGTGATCCTGTGCGTCAGATTCCCGTCGACACCTCTGGCGCGGTCGTGATGGTCGCCAAGCCCCCGCAGGTCAAGGTGCGTGATCGCCGTACCGGCGAGATTGCCACCGACGCTGAGACCGGGGCGCGACTGATGACGGTGGACGTGATGTTCGCGGCGAACGAGGAGGTGGAGATTCTTTCCATCACGGTCCCGGAGCCGGGCATCTCCGGTGAGCTGGCCATGGGCACGCCTGTCGCGCTGACCGGTCTGATCGCCCGTCCGTGGGAGAACGACTTCAACGGCCAGAGGCGGCACGGCATCGCGTTCCGCGCGGTCGCGGTCACGTCGCTCGTCGGCGCCGCCGCTGGGTCCAAGGCGGCGTGATCGTGACCGGCCTTGCGGTCGCTTTGGTGCTGGTCGTCGCCGCCGTGGGTCTCCTGCGGTGGCGGCGCCCCGCCTGGTACTGGTTGACCTTCGGGGTCACGCTGGCCGTGGTGCGGGTCCTGGTCAGGTACGGCTCGGTCATGGACGCGTGCGGGCTGACCGTCCCGCCCGCCCGGTGGCGGCTCGCCCTCGCACGGGCGGCCAACCGGCCGGTGCCGGAGCCGCGTCCGCCGCGCATCCTGCGCCTGCGGCCGACCCGTACGGGTTTGGTGCTGCGGCTCAAGCTTCGACCCGGACAGGACGCCTTCGACATCGCCGCGGCCTCGGACCGGCTCCGGCATTCGTTCTCGATGTACGGCGTGACCTCGCGGGAACTGCGTTCCGGCGTCGTCGAGGTGCGGATGACCGGGTACGACGTGCTCAAGCGGGTGCAGATGCCGGCCGAGACCGAGCGGCGTCCCATGCGGGTCCCGGTCGCGCTGCGGGAGGACGGTTCGGTGCACTACCGCGACTACCGGGCGATACCCCATGCCCTCACCCTCGGCGCCACGGAGTCCGGGAAGTCCGTCTACCAGCGGAACCTGGTCGCCGGGCTCGCTCCGATGGACGTCGCCCTCGTCGGCATCGACTGCAAGCAGGGGGTGGAGCTGTTCCCGCTGGCCCGCCGGTTCTCCGCGCTGGCCGACAACCCGGATGACGCCGCCGAGGTGCTGGATGCGCTGGTATCCCGGATGGCGGACGTCTACCGACTCATCCGCGACCAACAGCGGATCACCTCCGACGTGCCCGATGCGGAGATCGCCGCCGACATCTGGGATCTGCCGGAGGAACTGCGCCCGACCCCGGTCGTTGTGCTGGTCGACGAGGTTGCCGAACTCGCCCTGTACGCAAGCAAGGAGGAGGAGAAGCGGCGGGACCGCATCGTCACCGCGCTGGTCCGTCTCGCCCAGCTCGGCCGCGCGGCCGGCATCTACCTGGAAATCTGCGGGCAGCGCTTCGGTTCCGAACTCGGCAAGGGCATCACGATGCTCCGTGCCCAGCTCACGGGCCGTACCGCCCACCGCGTCAACGACGAGTCCTCCGCGAACATGGCCTTCGGTGACATCTCGCCGGACGCCGTACTCGCCGCCATCCAGATCCCGGCCGAGATGCGGGGGCTCGCCGTCTCGGGCGACTCCTCCGGCGGGTGGCATCGCATCCGCGCCCCGCACACCTCGCTCCGCCAGGCCGTGAACATCTGCAATCGGCACGCCGACCGGACCCCGGACCTGCCCGAGCTGGCGCCGTTCCGGCCCGCGCTCCTCGACTCCGGCTCCGACGTGGCGCCTGTGCCGCTGGTCAAGGCTTCCTCGGCCACCGCCTGACCCCTTCGGCTCCTCCTCGGCCGGCGTGACCGTCTTCGCGCCACGTCCCTACCCCGCCATGCCTAGAGAAGGGAGAACCCCGCCATGTGCCCGAACTGCGAGGACTTCGCCCGGACCGTGCTCCTGCTCGGCCAACTCGCCCTGTACGGCGATATGACCGGCGCCGACCTGGACTTCGTGGACGCCGTGAGCCCGTCCCTCGCCGCGTCGCTGCCCGAGCCGCCGTTCGACATGTTCCCGGACGGCTACGGTCCCGACGCCCCGGACGACGTCTGATGGGCGCCCGTCACGGCCTCCGGGTCGACGCGGTCCTGATTCAGGCCGTGATCGCCGGTGCCCTGTCCTTCGCCCACCTGCACGACCTGGCCGCCGCTGCCGGACAGGACGGCTGGAAGGCGTGGGCCTACCCGGTCAGCGTCGACCTGCTCCTCGTCGCTGCGTGGCGGCGGCTGCGCAGTGAGGGGCCGTCCCGGCTGGCCTGGTGCTGGTTCGTCGTCGCGCTGTTCGCCTCGCTCGGCGCGAACGTCGCCACCGCCGGGTTCCTCGACCTGGCCGATCCGCCCGCCCTGCTCCGCCTCGGCATCGCCGGATGGCCCGCGCTCGCCTTCCTCGGCGGCACGCTCCTCGCCCACTCGCCGGAGCCGGAGCCGGAGCCGGAGCCGTCGACGCCCGTCGCGGACGTGGGGGAGGTCGTGCATCTGGTCGAGCAGTCGCTTCCGGATGCCGATCGCGTGTCGGCCACGGAAGACGCGCCCGAGCCCGGCACGGCCCCCGCCCCTCCCGCTCCTGCCCCCGCTCCCGCGCCTCCGGTCCCCGCCGTCCTCGTCGACCACGCCCGCAAGGTCGCCGACGAGTACCGCGCCCGTACCGGCGCCCCCATCGACTCCGACACCCTGCGCTCCCGCCTCGGCGTCCCGCCCCACCTCGCCGAAGCCATCGCCGCCCACCTCGCCTGACCAGCAAGAAAGGACGACCGATGACCCACGACCCGGCTGACCTCACCGCCGCCGAATACCTCGACGGCGCCCGTGAGATGACCGCCGCCGACCGGCCCTTCCTCGCTCACCTGCTCGCCGAGGAGGCCGCCCGGCTCACCGCTGACCCGGCCACCGCGGCCGGTATCCGCACCGCCTTTCCCGCCCCTGACACGGCCCGAGAGGAGACCGACTGACATGCCCGCCCGCGACCACTTCCACTCCGTGATGCGGATCGGCCCGGTGCAGATCGGCACGCACCGCGACCGCAACGGCCGGACCACCCATGCCGCCGTGTGCACAGCGGACGGCTGCGGCTGGTCCGCCGACTACTCCAGCCGTTCCGCCGCCCAGCTCGCCGCCCGCACCCACCGCTGCCGTATCCGCTAGGAGGCCACCGCCATGCAGGTCCCGCTCTGGCTCGCGCTGCTCGTCGTCGGCTACCTCGGCGTCAAGCTCTTCCGGCCGCCCGCCTGGCTGATCGCCGTCGTCCTGCTCGGCGGCTTCCTCCTCGCCGACAGCGTCCTCGCCCCGGCCATCAACGCCCTCGTCAAGTAACCCCTCCGCGAAAGGACGTCACCGATGCTCCGCCCGAAGATCCCCACCATGCCCACCCCGACCGGCTTCACCGCACCGCGCACCGCCGCCGTCGTCGAGCCGACCACCGCCGTCCCGAACGTGACGACCTCGCCGGCCGTCCCGACCACTCCGGCGCCGTCCCGTCCGGTCGTCCAGCTCACCCCTGGTACCGCCCTCGCCCTCGTCGGCGTCGGCACCGCCGTCGTCCTGGTCGTCGGCGCCGTCCTCGTCTCGATGCTCCTGGCCGTCGCCATCACCGGCGCATCCGTCGCCGTCTGCGCCGTCGTCCTGCGCTCCCTGGTCACCGCCGACGCCAAACGCCGCTGACCGGCCCCGGGCGGCCTCGATACCGCCAAGCATCCGCCGCCCGGGAGCCGTCCCCACCGATCGATCTCGCAACCGGAAGGAACCCTCAGCATGGCCCACCGGGCCGCATCCGCGACACCCAAGGCGACCACGTCCGCCCACCCGCTCGACCCGATCACCCTCGGCGACGTCCTCCGGGTGGCCTCGGCCTCCGACTACACCCGCTGGGAGGACCAGATTCGCCGTACCGGCGGCTGCTCCGACCCGATCCACCTGACCGGCTGGACGCTCACCAAGGACAAGACCACCGGTGAGACGCTGCACCACTACTCCACCGAGAACGAGCCGGGCGGACGCCTCCGCCTCGCCTGCGGCAACCGCCGGGCCTCCCGCTGCCCGTCCTGCGCCTGGACCTACGCGGGCGACACCTACCACCTGATCCGCGCCGGCCTCGCCGGGGACGACCGCCGCGACATCCCCGCCACCGTCCGCGATCACCCGCGCGTCTTCGCCACCCTCACCGCCCCGTCCTTCGGTCCGGTCCACAACCGCCCCGACCACGGCGGCCCCTGCCGTTGCGGCACCCTCCACACCCCCGACGCTCCCGAGCTGGGCACCGCCCTCGACCCGACGACGTACGACTACGCGGGTGCCGTCCTCTTCAACAACCACGCCGGACAGCTCTGGCAGCGCTTCACCACCAGGCTCCGCCGCGAACTCGCCGCCCGCGGCGGCCTGGCCCGCCGGGAGCTCGCCGACCACCTGCGCGTCTCGTACGGCAAGGTGGCCGAGTTCCAGAAGCGCGGCGCCCTGCACTTCCACGCCGTCGTACGCCTCGACGGCCCCGACGGGCCCGGTACTCCGCCGCCCGCCTGGGCAACGGCCGACGTGCTCACCGACGCGCTCCGAGCAGCCGCCGCGCACTCCTACACCTCGGTCTCCGTCCCGGCCGCCGCCGACCAACCCGCCCGGACGTTCCGCTGGGGCCGACAGCTCGACGTCCGCCCGGTCAAGGCCTTCGGGGACGGCTCCGACATCACCGAACAGGCCGTCGCCTCCTACGTCGCCAAGTACGCCACCAAAGCCGCCGAGAACACCGGCACCCTCGACCGCCGCATCGGCGAACTCTCCGAACTCGACCGCCACGGCGTCCCCGACCACACCCGGCGGCTCATCACCGCCTGCCGCGACCTCGACGCCCTGTACCCGGACCGGCGCCTCTGGGCCTGGGCACACATGCTCGGCTTCCGCGGGCACTTCTCGTCCAAGTCGCGCACCTACTCCACCACCCTCGGCGCCCTCCGTCAGGAACGCGCGGACTTCCGCGCCGCTCAAGAGGCGTCCGTCCTCGGCCTCGACGACCGCGAGCCGGACACCGTCCTCGTCCTGACCGACTGGCAGTACGCCGGCCACGGCTACACCCCGGGCGAAGCCGCCCTCGCCGCCACCATCGCCCGCGACCTCCAGACCAACCGCGAGACCGCCCGCGACGCCCTGCGTGACAACTTCACCGAGGAGGGAACCGCAGCATGACCACCGCCACCGCCACCGCTACCGCCGAACTCCTGACCGTGCCGGAGGTCATGGCCCGGCTCAAGCTCGGGCGTTCCAAGGTGTACGACCTCATCCGATCGCACCGCCTCGTCTCGATCAAAATCGACGGTGCTCGTCGCATCCCCGCTGATGCCGTCCGGGAGTTCGTCCTCGGCCAGTTGGAGGAGGCAGCCTGATGGCCACTCAGCGCAAGCGCAACCCGAACGGCGCCGGAACCATCACCAAGCGCAAGGACGGTCGCTTTCAGTGCGCGGTGTACGTCCTCCAGCCGGACGACACCCGGGCCCGGAAGTTCGCCTACGGCAAGACCTGGGCGGAGTGCGACGCCAAGCGCCGGGAGCTGCTCGACAAGGTGGACCAGGGCGTACCCGTGCCCACCAAGTCGGCCAAGCTCTCCGAGTGGCTGCCGTATTGGCTGGAGAACGTCATCAAGCCTCGGCGGAAGCTGAGCACGTACGACAAGTACGAAGCGCACGTCCGGCTCTACCTGGTGCCGCTGCTCGGCGCCAAGCGGCTTGAATCGCTGGGCGTCGCCGACGTGCGCCGTTTCCTCGTCCGCCTGGAGAACGAGACCACTGCGGCAACGGCGAAGGAGTCGCACCGGGTGCTGCGTTCGGCGCTGTCCTCGGCATGCCGCGAGGAACTGATCACGCGCAACGTGGCCAAGCTCGTCGAGCCGCCCCGGACGGATACGCCCGAGCTGCATCCGTGGACCCTCGACGAGACGCTCGACTTCCTCGCCGCGTCCCGGAAGGACCCGCTTTACGCGGCCTTCGTCCTTGCCATCGCCATGGGCCTGCGGCGCGGGGAGATCATCGGTCTTCGCTGGTCCGACGTCGACCTTGACGGGCGCGTCCTGTACGTCCGCCACCAAGTGCAGCGGCGCCGTGGTGTCCTCTACGACGACGATCCCAAGAGCCGTCGTCGCCGTGCCGTTCCGTTGCCCGCGCTCTGCATCGCGCCGCTGCGCTGGCACCGGTTGCGGCAGGTGGCTGCCCGCGCCAAGGCGGGGGAGAGGTGGCAGGAGTCGGATTACGTCTTCGCTACCTGCACCGGTCGGCCCGTCGAGCCGCGCAATCTGTACCGCTCCTTCACCCGGGTCGCCGAGTCGGCCGGCCTTCGGGTGATTCGGCTGCACGATGCTCGGCACGGGACGGCCACGCTCCTGACGGCCGCTGGGGTCGCGCCCCGCGTCGTCGTGGAAATCCTCGGGCACTCGCAGATCAGCATCACCATGGACGTGTACACGCACGTCGTGCAGGACACGCAGCGGGAGGCCATGAGCCACATGGACCGGCTGCTCAGGAAGCGGCGCCCTGGCACTCGGTAGTCGTGCCCGTTGATGTCAGAAGTGGATGTCAAAGGCCCCGGACCATGATCGGTCCGGGGCCTTTTGCCTGGTGCCCCCGGCAGGATTCGAACCTGCGACACCCGCTTTAGGAGAGCGGTGCTCTATCCCCTGAGCTACGAAGGCGGGGTATCCGTCGACGACTGTGTCCGTGGTGGGAGCGACGTGTCGTGGACAGATGGGTGAGCGGACGGTGGGGGTCTGCTCGCCGCGGCCAGTGTAGCGGGTGGCCCTGGTGGGTGTGGGGCGGGATGGTGCGGGGTGGGGTGAGGGTGGGGCTCGCCGCCACCGCCCCTACCGGCCCGCCGCCCTACCCCCCGTTGCGCGCGAGGACCAGGCGGCCGACCGGGGTCGGGGTCACCGTCACGTCGGTGAAGCCGGCGGTTCGGAGTTCTGCGGTCAGGGACTCCGCGCTCGCCACCGGCGGGATGTCGCGGCAGTCGGCGACGAGTGCGTCCAGGGTCGCGCCCAGGGGTGCGGGGGAGGAGGCGTCCGGGGGTGGGGTCAGTTCCTGTACGAGGAGGAGGCCGTCGGGGGTGAGGGCGCGCCGGAGGGCGGCCAGGGTGACCTCGCGGGTGCCGTGGGGGAAGAACGCCTGGGCCCAGTAGCAGACGGGGTAGACCGCTTCGTCGGTGAGGTGCTGGGCGTCGGCGTGGCGTACCTCCATGCGGGAGGCCACGGCGGCGGCCTTAGCCCGGTTCCGCAGTTCCTCGACGACGTCGCCGGCCCGTTCGACGCCGACCGCGCGCAGCGCCGGGTACGCCGTCACGGTGCTGAGCAGTGCTCCGCCGACCCCGCTGCCCACGTCGAGGAGCGGGCCGCCCGCGGCCAGCCGGGCGTGGTACTCCGGCAGCTCCGCGTAGGCCATGCCGAACAGGGCGCGTGAGGCGTCGGAGGGCAGCATGCCCCAGTCCCGGGCGACGACGAGCGCGTCCTCCTGCCAGTCGTACGGCGCGCTCGCCGTCAGCGCCGTACGGATGCGGGCGCGGGCCGCGTCGACGGCGTCGAGTGCGATGTCCGTGCGTATGCCGGACGGTCCGGCCTGGAGTGCGGCGAAGTCTTCGGCCAGGGTGAAGGCGGGCAGCGTTTCCGGGGTTCCGGCCGCCTCACGTACCACCCCGGCCGAGAGGAACACCTCGACGGCCCGGCGGGCGCGCTCGGCCGGGATGCCGCCGAGGCCGGCGAGGTCCTCGACGGTGACGGGCCGGGTCAGCGCCTCCAGCCACCCTTCCGACGCCGCCGCGTGCAGCAGGTCGAGCAGTTCGGCGCCCTCCGCCCACTGCCGGATACGGGCACGGGCACCGAGGGCCGCCTGCAGGGCCTCGAGTTCCGACTGCGGTTCATCCACCATGGCTCCGACGCCTCGATTCTTCCCTCGTCGACTGGGCTCGGGCAGTCACACTGCTGCGAGGGCGGCGCGGAGGCGACGCCGCCGCGCCGACGAGAATCGGTACCGGCCCCCTCGGGCAGTCCGGCCGTCGGTATCGGGCAGTCCGGCCGTCGACGGCAGGCAGTCCTGCCTTCACCAACAGGCAGTCCGGCCGTCCCCGACGTCAGGACCCCGGCAGCGTGTTCACGTACCGGACGCCCGCCGACGCGAACCCCGTTGCCGCGGTCTCCGCCGTCTTCGCGGGCACCGTGGTGCCGGAGGCGTAGTAGAGCCAGTCGACCCGCATGTCCCACGTGCGGGACGCCCCCTTGAAGGGGAGGTCGATGAACCAGGTGCTCATGTTGATCGTCATGCGTTCACGCGGGAAGTGGCGGCTGCCGCTGGTGAAGAGGGTCTCTCCGTCCACGGAATAGGTGGTCCTCCCCTTCACCGCGGTGATCGCCAGCGTGTGCCAGCCGCTGAGCTTCAGGGTGTGGGAGCTGGTGACGCGGTCGTTGCGGGTGCTGTCGCGCCAGCTGGTGGTGTCGAGACGGGGACCCAGGCTGCCCCAGCCGCCGTTCGGCATGTACTCGTAGTCGAGTTCGCTGTACTTGGACGAGGTGTGGTCGGGGGAGATGGTGAAGAGGGACTCGGCGATGTGGTCGCCGTCCTTGCCGCTCGTCGGGTCGTCGCCGAAGTACACCCGGGCGACGAGCGTGCCGGTGAAGAACGTGGGCCGGGCGGTGTGGAACTCCGCCTGCCGGGTGCCGCGCTTCGTTCCGTCCGTGCGGGCCACCAGCCGCAGGGCCTGGCCGTCCCCACGGTCCTCCTCGCCGCTCCCGTCGCCCCCGGTGCTCCCGTCGCCCGCGCCGCTCCCGCCCGCCGGGAAGCTGACGCCGGACGTCGACCACGTGTCCTCGATGCCCGGGCCGCCCTCGCCGCCGCGGACCTCCCAGCCGTTCGCCTTGAGCGCCGGGTCGTGCGGGCCCGCGTAGGCGAAGTCGTCGAAGAGGACGGACTTCGGGAGCGCGGCCGCGGCGGCCGCGGCCGCCGGCGGTGTCGTGCCGGCCGGTTCCTCGCCCCATACGCGGGTGCCGCCGAGGTAGGCGGTCACCAGCTTCGATGGTGAGTACGTGGTGTCCTCGGCGTTGAACGAGCGGTCGTTGGCCTGGTTCAGCTTCGCGTGGTCGACGCGGTAGAGCTGCAGTCCGATGCCCTGGCTGGTTCCGCCGGGCGCCAGGGTTCCCGTACCGGCCGTGAAGCCGATCTCGAGGTAGTGGTCGGCCTTCTCCGCGGGCTTGTCGAAGGCACCGGTGCGCTGGGTGACGTGCGAGCAACCGAGCGCCGTCTGCACGCAGTTGGAGCCGTACGCGGAGTCTCCGTCGGCCGTGTAGTAGTACCGCAGTGTCACGTCCGCCAGGTCCACCGTCTTCCCGGACGTGTTGATGATTTCCAGCCACGGCGCGGCCACCGTCGAGGTGGCCGGGGCGTCGGTCCGGTAACGGACCGTGAGTGCGGAGGGGTCGCCGTGCGAGGACCGCCACAGCGAGCGGAACAGCACACCCCCCGCCGCGACGACGCACACGCACAGTACGAGAACGAGCACGTTCCGTCCCCGCCTGGGGGCGCCGCGGCGGCGGCTCGGGCGGGTGTCGCGGCGGCTCACGCGGATATCCCGGCCGACCGCGGGCACGTGGCCTGGGACATCTGTCGCACAGCACGGGCGCGGCCGTTTCTCTGGCTGGTCACCGGCGCATCCTAGGCACACTCCGCCCAGTGCTTCACACTGCGGTCATCCCGGCGCCTGTGGTGTGGTTTTCGTCACTGTCGCTCAGTATCGCTCGCTGTGCCTTATCGACTCCCAGCATCCGAATTATCAGTCTTTTGAGTGGTAAGGCCGGGCGCATTCAGTTGGTTTGAGGTTCAACCATGCAGCCGTCGTGCGACGGACGGTCGCGTTCTCGCCCTGGGCTGTGCGATCACCATGAGGTAGTTTCCGGCCAGGGGTTTTCACTTCTCGAACACAACTGAACACAACGTAGGGGCGTTGTGTGACCGGGTGGGGGGCTGGCAGTGGCCGGTACAACGGCGCCGAGCGTGCACGTCGACACGCAGACGCAAACGGACTTCGACGACACGCGGACGCAGGCGGACACCGAGACGCGCGGCGCCGCCCGCAGCAGGCATCGCAGAGGGCGCGGCGCGCAGTCCGGGGCGGGGCGCGGTACGCGGCCCGGGGTGCCGGACGAGCTGGTCTACGAGACCGTCGTCCTCGTGCCGGCGCGCAACGAGGAGGTCGGCGTCCTCATGTCGCTGAACTCGCTCGCCGCGCAGACCCGGCGGCCCTCGCTCATCGTCGTCGTGGTCAACAACTCCACCGACCGCACCGAGGAGTACGCGCGCCGGTTCGCCGACGACGAGCGCACCCCGCCCACGGTCGTCCTCACCTTCGACAACAACCCGCACAAGAAGGCGGGCGCCCTCAACTTCGGCCTGCGCTGGCTGCGCGAGGCGGTCGGCGGCCGGCTGAACAACCGGGTGCGGCACGTCCTGGTCATGGACGCCGACACCGAACTGCACCCGCGGTTCGTCGAGCGGGCTGGCAACGTCATCGCCTCCGACCCGGAGCTCGGCGGCGTCAGCGCCGCCTGCCTCGGCCGTACCGACCTGTGGCGCAGCCCCTGGCAGCGGTTCCTGCTCGGCATGCAGATCATCGAGTACGGCCGCGCCGCCAACGCGCGCTACCGCCGCGACGTGCACACGATGTCCGGGGCCGGCTCCTTCTACCGGGCCGAGGCCCTGCAAGGACTGATCGACTGGCGCGGCGAGGTCTTCTGGGAGGACCACCGCAACCTCGTCGAGGACTACGAGACCACGCTCGCCCTCAAGGAGTCCGGCTGGAAGGTGACGGCCAACCAGCTCTGCATCGCCTACACCGACCTCATGCCCACCCTCCGTGAACTCATCCAGCAGCGCGAACGGTGGAGCCGCGGGACCGTGGACACCCTGCGTCGGCGCGGCTGGACGAAGTTCACCTGGCACTCCATCGCCACCATGATCATGGGGCTCATGGGCTTCGCCTACATCCTGGGGTGGGGCGCCAAGCAGCTCGTGCTGCTGGCCGTGCACGGCTTCTCCCACCAGCCGCTCCTGGTGGCGCTCTTCGCCTTCTGGGTCGTCTATCCCGCGCTGCGGGTGCGGAACCTGGGCTGGAAGGCGATGCTCGTCGAGGCGCTGCTGATCCCGGAGCTGGTGTACACCGTCGTCCGGGCGTACTGGCTGGTCGCGTCGATCCTGAAGTCGTACGTGACGCGCGTGTCCGCCTGGAAGTGACCGCGTGGAAGTGACCGCGTGGAAGTGACCCGGTGAGCCGGAGGAGCCGGGCCGGAGCGGTCCGGTGAGGCGTTCGAAGCAGCAGGTCGAGGAAGCAGGTCGTACGAGATGAACACCCTCAGGGGTCTGGGGGCGGTGGCGGTGCTCGCGGGCATCGCCTACGCGGTGACCAGGGCGACCACCGTGGACGCCCTGATCCTGGTCGTCACCGTCGGTACCGTCGCCGTGTCCGTCTTCACCTATCTCGCGTCCGCCAGGCGCCGCCGGCGGGACCGCCGCAGCGCCAACGGACGGATCAGGTCCCGCCGGGCCACCTGAGTACAGGGGGCCCGGGGCCCGGGGCCCGGGCGGGACCTGCGCTGCCGTCAGCCCTGATCCACCGGCGCTCGGACAGGGTCCGCCGCCGCTCGGACAGGGTCCGCCGTCGTCGGTTCCGGGGTTCCGGTGATCGACTCGCCGTTCGCGAGCGGGATCGTGGAGAGCAGGCCCGGTGGAAGGGCGAAGGCGTCGGCCAGTGTCGCCAGGTGGGGGGCCGACTCCGCCGTCGCCGCATCGACGGCGTGCGGCAGGGACCGTACCTGGTCGGGGGTGAGCAGGCCCTCCGCCAGCAGGTCGCCGGTGTGCGCGCGGAGGCGGCGCAGGAGGAAGAGCCGGCACAGCGCGCGCAGAACGGACCGGGCCGCCGGGTCCGCGGCGCGGTCGGCCGCCGCGAGGAACGCGTCGGCGGCCGTCCGGCAGGCGTGCGCCTCGACCATCTCCAGGGCCGGGGACGACGTGGCGTTCCAGCGGCCCATCGGGTCGCCCGACGGGCCCTCGCGCAGGGCGGTGCGGGCGCGGTTCTGCCAGATCGACTCGGCGTGGAGCAGCAGGTCGCGCAGGAAGGCCGGGTCGTCGAGGTCACCGGGGCTGCCGGGATCGTCGCCGGAGGTCGTGCGGGTGGGCGGGAGCGGGACCTGGTGGCCGAAGACCATCTCCGACGCCGCCTTCACCCAGATCACCAGGTTGTCGCCCTCGGCCGTGATGCCGCCCTCGATGCTGGCCGGCAGGTCGGAGATCCCGTTGGCCGGGAACAGGCCCTGGGCGCCGCAGCGTTCGCGGCACTCGATGGCGATGTCCCGGGCCTGCCAGGTGATCCAGCCCTTCGCGACCGCGGTGAGCCGCTCGACCTCCTCCCGGTCCCCCTCACCCCGGGCGGCGAACCGGTCCACCACCGCCCGGTGCAGGAACGTCATCGCGTACGCCGTCGCCAGCGCGTCGAGCAGCCGGCCGTGGTGGCTGCGGTGGGCGGCGACCGGGATGCGCTCGCCCGCGCGCGGCCCGGCGATCCGGCGGCTGTGCGCGTGCCGGACGGCGAGGGTGAGCGCGGCCCGGGCCATGCCCAGCGTGCCGGCGCTCATGCAGAGCTTGCCCATCGTGACCCGGCCTATCGAGCGCAGGAACCGCTTGCGCCGGTTGCCGAGCGTGCTGGTCAGCGTGGAGTCGGGGGCCAGCCGGCCGTGCTCGCCCTGGAGCAGCGCCTCGCGGGGCAGCCGGACGTGGTCGAAGGAGGTCAGACAGTGGTCGACGGGCGTGCCGGTGCGCTCGGGCAGACGGCGGACCGTGACGCCGGGCAGATGACCGCGCTCGTCGCTGAGCGGGGTGAGGAAGAGGAAGACGCCCTGGTCCTCGCCGTCGATGAGGAGCCGGGCGGCGACGACGGCCGTCTTCGGCCCGCCGGTCAGACTGGTGTTCGGCATGAACTTGGCCGCGCCCGGCGTCGGCGTGTGCAGGTCGAAGCCGCCGCTCGCGCGGTCCAGTACGGCGACGGTCTCCATCGCGGCGACGTCGTTGCCGTGCTCCAGCTCCGTGCAGAGGAACGTGCCGACGCGGCGCATGGCGGCGAAGGGGGACAGGTCCCGCGTCCCCGCCGCCCCGTCCTCATGCTCGCCCTCGTCGTCGCCCTCGTGGTCATGGTCGACGAGGCTGCCGAGGAACAGGTTGTAGTGGATGCTCGCCAGCGTCGTCAGACCGCCGTCCACCGGGCCGATCCACTCGTGCAGCGCCGCCAGCCGGTGCGGATCGGCCGCGAACGCCACGGGGGCGGCGGCGTCCTCGGCGGTCAGCGCGTCGTTGAGCAGGCGCAGGCGGTCGTACGACAGCGCGGCGCGCTCGGCGGGGGAGAGGCCGGGGCGGTGGGCGAAGGCCGGGCCGGCGACGAGTTCCCGCCAGGCGCCGTGGGTGCGGTCGGGGTCGGGGCCCGCGAAGAGCAGACGCGTCAGCTCCGCCCGGACGGCGGCCTCGGCATCGGCCGTGGCGTGGGTGGCTCCGGCGACGGCGCCCGTGTCCTGCGCACCGCCCCGCGCGTCGTCCCCTGCGCCGCCCCGCGCGTCGTCCGGCGCGGACGGCGTCCCGGGGACCGGTCTTCCCGACGGGAGCGGGGGGAGCCGGCGGGATGCTTCCGTCCGTAAGGCCTCGGACGTCGTGACGGTCATCGAGTTCCCCCCTGGGGTGGGTCGGTCTCCTGATGTGCGGCGGCCGGTGCGGAAAGTGGGACCGGAACGTTTCGATCCGGATACCCGGACGTCGAAGATAAGGACCGGCCGGTTTTCTTTTCAAGGGCCACATCCGGCATATGCCTCTCCGACTTCGTGAAGATCGTAGATGTGCAGGGGCCGGAAGGGTGCGGAGGGGTGCAGGATCGGGAAGAACCCGGGCATTGGGGACTGTTCCCGGCAGGGTTGAAAAAACCGTGCGGCTGGTTTTACTGTCCGGACATTCCTTGAGGACGTTCCGTGCGGACTTTCCTCGAACAGACGAACGGGGTGGGGTGCGAGTGGCGCGGCAGGAGCGGGCCATCCGGACGCGGCAGGCCATCCTGGTCGCCGCGGCCGAGGTGTTCGACGAGGTCGGATACGAGGCGGCGACCATCTCCGACGTGTTGCGCCGGTCGGGGGTCACCAAGGGCGCCCTCTACTTCCACTTCGCGTCCAAGGAGGCGCTGGCCCAGGAGGTGCTGGCCGCGCAGGTCTCCTCCCTGCCCCGGGTGCCCGAGCAGGACCTGAAGCTCCAGGAGTCCCTGGACGAGGCGCTGTTGCTCGCCCACCTGTTGCAGGGCGGCACCGGCGACCCCATCGTTCAGGGCAGCGTGCGCCTGACCGTGGACCAGGGCTCGGCCAAGGACAACCTCAACCGCCGGGTGCCGATGCGGGACTGGACCGAGCACAACCGCGCGCTGTTCGAGGAGGCCAGACGCCGGGGCGAGATCCTGGCGCACGTGGACGTCGCCAACCTCGCCCGTCTCTTCGTCGGCGCGTTCACCGGCGTGCAGGTGCTCTCGCGGATCATGACCGACCGCGCCGACCTGCCGGAACGCGTCGCCGATCTCTACCGCTACCTGATGCCGGCCGTCGCCGCGCCCGGCGTCCTGGTCCGCCTCGACTTCTCGGCCGAGCGGGGACCGAAGGTGTACGAGGCGGCGCTCCGCCGCCGCGAGGCGGAGGCGGAGGCGCGGACCGACACCGGGGCCGCCGCGCCCGGCTGACCCGAACAGGCCCCCACCGTCCGCCACTTGCCGCCGGCCACTCGTCACTCGTCACTCGCCACTCGTCACTCGCAGCTCGCCAGTCGTCGCTCGCCACTCCTCCCGACCCGCTCGCACTGCCCCGCTCGCCCCGCTCCCGCGCCGCCCCGCCCCGCGCCACCTCCCGGCGGCGCCGCCACCTGCCCGACCGAACGGAGTGCACGGATGGACCCCGACGTTTGCCCGTACGCCCTCGACGTCGCCGGACGCGACCCGGCCGGGGAGGCCGCGCGGCTGCGCGCCATGGGCCCCGCCGCGCGCGTCGAACTGCCCGGCGGGGTCACCGCCTGGGCGGTCGTGCGGCAGAAGTACCTCAAGCGGCTGCTCATGGACCCCCGCGTCTCCAAGGACGGCCGCCGGCACTGGCCGGCGTTCGCGGCCGGGGAGATCGGCCCGGACTGGCCGCTGTACCCGTGGGTGGCCAACGAGAACATGCTCTTCTCCTACGGGGAGCACCACGCGTGGCTGCGCCGCATGGTCGCCGCCGCGTTCACCGCCCGCCGTACGCAGGCGATGCGACCCCGGATCGAGGAGATCACCGAGGCGCTGCTCGACCGGCTGGAGGCGCTGCCGCCCGGCCAACAGGTGGACCTGCGCGCCGAGTTCGCCAACGTGCTGCCGATGCGGGTGATCTGCGAGCTGTTCGGGGTCGCGGAGGAGTCGCGCGAGCGGCTGTGCGGCCTGCTCGACCTGGTGTTCGGCACGGCGGTGCCCGGCGCGGAGATGGCGGCGGCGCAGCGGGAGGTGTTCGGGATGCTCGCCGAACTGGTCGCCGAGAAACGGGCCCACCCCGGCGACGACCTCACCTCCGCGCTCATCGCGGTCCGCGACGACGAGGAGGGCAACCCCGGATCGGGCGCCGCCCGCCTCACCGAGCCCGAACTGCTCGGCACGCTCTACCTGATGATCGCCGCCGGGCAGGAGACCACCTGCACGCTGCTCACCAACGCCGTCGCCGCGCTCTGCGCCGACCCGGAGCAGCGCGCGCACGTCCGGGCGGGGCGGGCGGGCTGGGCGGACGTGGTGGAGGAGACCCTGCGCGCGCACGGGCCCGCCGCCTACTCGCCGATGCGGTTCGCCGTCGAGGACATCGACCTGGACGGCGTACGCATCGCGCGCGGCGAGCCCCTCCTCGTCAACTTCGCCGCGGCGGCCGTCGATCCGGAGGCGTACGGGGAGAGCGGCGAGGCCGGCGAGGCCGGCGAGGGCGGCGACGACGTGTCGGCCTTCGACCTGCTGCGGCCGGGCCGCCGGGAGGACCTGGTCTTCGGGTACGGGGCCCACCGCTGTCTGGGCGCGCCGCTGGCCCGGCTGGAGGCGACGACCGCGCTCGCGGCGCTCTTCGCCCGCTTCCCCGATCTGGAGTCTGTTCTTCCGGTGGAGGAGCTGGGGCGGGTGCCGTCCTTCATCGTCAGCGGATACGCCCGACTCCCGGTCGTGCTGCGTACCGACTGAGCTGCGGCGAAGGGGCGTTCGCCCGGCGCGCGGCGGGCGCGCGCGGGGCGCCGCCGTGCGCGCCCGCCCGCGTCTCACGCCTCGTACGCCCGCTTGAAAACAGCGCAAACGGTTTGTTAGTTTCGCTCGACCCTCCAGCAGTCCGGAGCGACCGATGGCCAAGCAGGAACGTGCGGTACGTACGCGGAACGCGTTGATCGAGTCCGCCGCCGAACTGTTCACCCGGGACGGTTTCGAACTCGCCTCCCTCGCGGGGATCAGCTCCCGGGCCGGGGTGAGCAACGGGGCGTTGCACTTCCACTTCGCCAGCAAGGCGGCGCTCGCCGCGGCGGTGGGCCGGGCGGCGGCCGAGCGGTTCGACCGGATGACGGCGGCGGAGCGGCCGTCGCCGCAGTACGGGGGCTCGCTCCAGGCGCTCGTCGACGCCAGCCACGCCCTGCTGGACGGGCTCGCCCACGACGCCGTACTGCGCGCGGGGTTCGACCTCAGCGACGGTGCGGCGGTGGGGTCGGGGGAGCGGGAGGACCTGTACGCGCGCTGGCGGGAGTGGGTGGAGCGGGCCGCCGCCCGGGCCGGGCGCGAGGCGGTGCTGGCCGGGGACGTCCAGCCCCGGGACCTGGCGACCGCGGTCGTGGGCGCGACGGTCGGCTTCGTCGCGCTCGGCGGGCACGACGGGCGCTGGCTGGGTCGGCCCACCCTGACCCGGTTCTGGACGCTGCTGCTGCCTCGGGTGGCCGCGGGCCCGGTCCGGCGCGCGCTGGTGCCGGCCGGGCGACGGGCGGAGGCGCCCCGCGACCAGGCGGTGTACGGCCACGCACCCCGGCCGGCACCGGCGACGCCGTAGCGGCGCCTTCGCGCCGGCCTGCCAGCCCGCCGGCGCCCTTTGGGCCTCGGGGCCGGACGCCCGGCGCCCGGCGCCCGGCCGGGGTACACGTTCGCCGGCCGGCCGGGTCTCACACGCTCGGCACCCGTCGGAACCGGCCCGCCACGTGGAGGTCCGCCTCGATGCGGGCGGCCGTCTCGCGCAGTCGCGGGAGGATCTCCGTCTCGCAGGCCTCGGCGGTGCGGCGGCCGCTGTGCAGGGCGACGTTGACCGCGGCGACCACCCGTCCGTCGCGCTCCCGCACCGGTACGGCCACCGACCGCAGCCCCTCCTCCAGCTCGCCGTCGACCAGCGCGTACCCCTGCCGCCGTACGCCGTCCAGGATCGCCCGCAGCCGGTCCGGGTCGGTGACCGTGCGCCCGGTCGGTGCCGGCAGCCCGGCCGGGAGGTGCGGGTCGGGGCGGTCGGCCAGCAGGACCCGGCCCAGCGCGGTCGGGTGGGCGGGCAGCCGGGTGCCGACCGAGACGTGGACGCTCAGCACCCGGCCGGCCGAGGCCCGGGCGACGTACTGGATGTCGTCGTCGCCCGTGAGGACCGCGAGCGAGGACGACTCGTGCAGATTCCGCGAGAGCGCCGTCAGATGCGGTTCCGCGATCTCCGCGAGCGTCGTGCGGGACAGCGGCGGGAAGCCGAGGCCCAGGACGCGCGGGGTGAGCCGGAAGCCGCGGCCGTGCGCGGTGACGCAGCCGAGGTGGCGCAGGGTGATCAGCGCCCGGCGCGCGGTGGCCCGGGCGAGCCCGGTGGCCTCGGCGACCTCGCTCAGCGTCAGCTCGGCGCGGCCTTCGCCGAAGGCGGTGATCACCGTCAGCCCCCGGGCCAGCGACTCGACGAACTCCCGGCCCAGCTCCTGCTTGGACGCGCCGGTCCACAGGGCGAGCCCGGACGCCGGGACGGGGGAGGGCGTCGCGGGCGGGGCCGCGGCCAGCTCCCGCTCCATCGCGGCGACCGCCGTGCGCAGCCGGGGCAGCAGGCTCTCGCGCAGGTCGTCGGCGGTGTGCCGGCGGGTGTGGCTGACGATGCTGACGACGCAGGCGATACGGCGGGGGGCGGCCCGGGAGCCCGGGGTGTCCGGCGCGTCCGGTGCGTCCGGTGCGTCCGGCGCCGGTTCCCGTACCGGCATGGAGAGGGCGACCAGGCCGGGTTCGATGAGCTGGTCGTCCAACGCCCAGCCGTCGCGGGCGGCCGTGGCGGCGCGCTCCTCGAAGTCGTCGCCCGGGGCGTCGCCGGTGGCGCCGGCCGGGGGGCGGCTGCGGGCCGGGACCGCCGGGAAGCCGCGGTCCTCGGGGTCCGCCGCGCGGCGGGCGCGCCAGCGCGCCCAGTCCGCGTCGTGCCACTCGGTCGCGAACAGCGGTCCCGGGGCGGTGCGTTCGGCGGGCAGCAGGTCGCCGATGCGGAAGCTGAGCGACATCGCGCGGCGGCGGGTGGCCTGGTGGATGAAGCGGATGCCGTCCTGGTCGGGGACGGCGAGCGAGACGGACTCGTCGAGCTCGTCGGCGAGCGCGTCCGCGTGGCCGTCCAGGAGCCGGGGCAGGCGCAGGGCCGCGAGGTAGGCGTTGCCGAGCTCCGCCAGCCGGGGGGCGACGAGGACGTCGCGGTGCTCCAGGCGGACGTAGCCCATGCGGGCAAGGGTGGCGGTGATGCGGTCGACGGTGGAGCGGGCGAGGCCGCTGGAGCGTTCGAGGGCGCTGAGGGTGCAGGTGCCGTTCGCTTCTGTGAGGCGGCGGAGGACGGCGATGCCGCGGATCAGGGGGGCGACGGCCTCCGCGGGGATGCCGGGGGCGTCCTCGCGGAGGCCGTCGCCCCGGGCGGGGGCGGGGTTCGGGGGCATGGGGGTCACGGTAGTGCGGGGTCGGGCGGGGGGACTGTTGGGCGCCTCATAGCTCGGGGGTGTGTGTCGTTTCGCGGGTGCGGGTTGGTTGTGGTTGCTCGCGCAGTTCCCCGCGCCCCCTACGGGGCTGCCCCCTACGGATGCGCCCCTACCCCCTCGTCACCCGTATCCGGTAGTTGCCCCTGGGGTCCTTGGGGAGGACCGTCACCGTGAGATGGCGGGTGGGGTCGCGGAAGGTGTCGCCGGGGGTGAAGGTCGCGTCGGAGAGTTCGGCCTGGACGTTGGGGGTGCGGGTGCAGCCGCCGCTGTCGTGGTGGGCGTCGCGCACGGTGATCGGGCCGTCGCCGGTGTCGACGTCCGCGTCGACCCGGTAGACCAGCACCCCCGGCCGGCACACCGCCGCGTCGTTGCCCTCCTTGGTGCGCAGCTCCAGCGCGTACCCCGTGCGCCTGCTCAGCGGGACGACGACCAGCTTCACCCCGCCCGCCCGGGCCAGCGGCGTGAGCGTGTACTCCCGGCTGCCGCGGCCCGCCGCGCACCGCACCTGCGTGTCGTCGAGCCAGCCCAGCTTCCACTTGTGCCAGCCGAGCAGATCGTTGTCGGCACCCCAGTCCTCGCTCATGATGTCCCAGTGCCCGACGGCGCCGCCGCCGTCCTGGGTGTAGAGGTCGGGCAGTCCGAAGACGTGCCCGTTCTCGTGCGGCAGCACCCGGTAGCCGGTCCGCCCGTAGGAGCCGGAGCCGTCGTCCTGGCGGCTGTAGACGAAGGACGCGTTGGCCACCGGCACGCCGTCGGCCACCGGGGCCTCCGCGTTGCCCGCGAACGTCACCGACAGCACCGTGTCCAGCGCGGAGGGGCCCGCGTTGGGCGTGACCAGCACGTTGAGCAGGTCGTAGGCACGGAAGTCGACCTGGGCGTCGGCCTCGGCCACGATGTCCTGGACCAGGTCCCGGTACGCGGGCTCGAAGGGGGCGCCGCGCTCTATCCCGTACGCCTTGAACGGCTTCGGCATCCGCAGCCAGTGCGTGACCGGGGTCTCGGGGCGGTAGTCGAGGCGGCCGTAGGAGCTGGTGGCGAACCACTTCCGGGTCTGCGGGAAGAACTCGTGGAACCGGTCCATGGCCCCGCCCTCGCCGGGGGCGTCGGAGAAGTCGACCATCAGGGTGAGGGCGTGCACGGTGCCGGTGGAGCGGGCGTAGCCGGACGGGGTGGGCAGACCCTCCGACATCTGGACGCCGTCGTCGCCGTGGATCGTGCAGGAGCCGAGCGAGGCGGCGCGGGCGGGGGCGGCCGGCCCCGCCGTCGTGGGGCCCGCCCAGGGCTGACCGGCGCCGGCGGTGGAGACGGCCAGGGTCAGCGCGGTGACCGAGGCGAGGGCGGCGGCGCGGCGCGGGCGTATCCGGCGGCGCGGGCGTATCCGGCAGTGGACCATTGGCACAGGCGACCCCTCCGCTCCACGGCAGCCACCCGGCGTCACGGCTGCTCCCCTTTCGCTCACCCTCCGTGACCTGGGGCGGAGCCGCGCGTTGAAGGGGACCGATCGGGTTCGGGGGGCTGCGCGCGGAATTCCCGAGTGCGTGTGACGCAGGTCACGGCATGACTTCCCCGGGGTCGGAATTAACGGGGACCTCTTCCCCGTTTAGCTGGGTGTCCGGCTGAAGCGGGGAGGCGTTCCCCGGTTCGCACGGGGGCTCGGGGAAGAGCCCGCGGACTGCCGGACGTCGAAAGCCCCACAGCCCCACCGGGGACCGGAAAGGACAGGGAGGACGCCGTGGAGACCGCCACACCCGTGCAGCAGCGAGCGACCCGGCCGCCGCGCGCCGACGCCCTGCGCAACCGGGAACGCATCGTCACCGCCGCCCGGGAGATGTTCGTCGAGTTCGGCCCGTACGTGCCGCTCGACGAGATCGCCCGCCGCGCCGGTGTCGGCAACGCCACGGTGTACCGCAACTTCCCGGACCGCGAGGCGCTGGCGCTCGAGGTCGTCTGCTCCGTCATGGACCGGACGGCCGAGGCGGCCGAGGCGGCGCTCACCGAGAGCGGCGACGCCTTCGAGGCGCTCTCCCGGTTCGTGCACGCCTCCGTCGACGAACGGATCGGCGCGCTGTGCCCGATGCTTCAGGGGGCCTTCGACCAGCACCACCCCGATCTTGACGCCTCCCGCCAGCGCCTCGAGGACCTGGTGGAGTCGCTGATGGACCGGGCCCGCCGGGCGGGACAGCTCCGCCCCGACGTGGCCGTCGGCGATGTGATGGTCGCCGCGGCCCAGCTCAGCCGCCCGCTCGCGGGAGTGATGTGTCTGAGCATCGACCGATTCGTCCACCGTCATCTCCAGCTGTTCCTGGACGGACTGCGGGCCCCGGCCCGCTCCGAACTGCCGGGTACGGCCGTGACCATGGAGGCTCTCCGCACACCCTGCCCCGACACGCCGATGAGTTCCGAGCAGCCCGGCGGTCACCACTGAGACTTCCACGCCTCACCGCTTAGACCACTCGCACGCATCACTCGCCCGCATCACGGCATCACGCAGACCACAGGCACCACGCAGACCACAGGCATTACACAGACCACAGGCATTACACAGATCACAGCAGACGCCAGGCGCTGCGGCCGTCGACGACGACGGGCCGGTTCTGCCGTCGCGTTCCTTCCTCACCAAGTCCCGGAGTGGGTACACCCATGTCTGAAACAGCCCCGGCCGCCGCCGAGGCGGCGCCTCGAACCGACGGCACGCCAGGCCGCACGCACAATCCCTGGAGGGCGCTGATCTTCATCGCGCTCGCCCAGCTGATGGTGGTGCTCGACGCGACCATCGTGAACATCGCCCTGCCCTCCGCCCAGCAGGACCTGGGCATATCCGACGGCAACCGGCAGTGGGTCATCACGGCCTACGCGCTCGCCTTCGGCGGTCTGCTGCTCTTCGGCGGCCGCATCGCCGACCTGTGGGGCCGCAAGCGGACCTTCGTCGTCGGCCTGGCCGGCTTCGCCGCCGCCTCCGCGCTCGGCGGTGCCGCGCAGAGCGGCGCCATGATGTTCGGCGCCCGTGCGCTCCAGGGCGTCTTCGGCGCGCTCCTCGCGCCCGCCGCGCTCTCCCTGCTCGCGGTGATGTTCACCGACGCCAAGGAGCGCGCCAAGGCGTTCGGCATCTACGGCGCGATCGCCGGTGGCGGCGGCGCCGTCGGCCTGATCCTCGGCGGCTTCCTCACCGAGTACCTGGACTGGCGCTGGACGTTCTTCGTCAACATCCCGTTCGCGCTGGTCGCCGCGCTCGGCGCGTACTTCGTCATCCACGAGCCGGCCGGCGGCCGCAACCGCTCGCCGCTCGACATCCCCGGCGTGATCCTGTCCACCCTGGGCCTGGTCTCGCTGGTGTACGGCTTCACCCGCGCCGAGTCCGAGGGCTGGAGCGACGCGACGACCATCGGTCTCTTCGTCGCCGCCGGTGTGCTGCTCCTCGCGTTCGTCCTGACCGAGGCCAAGGTCAAGGCCCCGCTGCTGCCGCTGCGTGTCATCACCGAGCGCAACCGCGGCGGTGTCTACCTCTCCCTCGGCCTCGCGATCATCGCGATGTTCGGCCTGTTCCTCTTCCTGACCTACTACCTCCAGGCGGTGCAGGGCTACTCGCCGGTCAAGACCGGCTTCGCCTTCCTGCCGATGATCGCGGGCATGATCACGGGCTCCACGCAGATCGGCGCCCGGCTGATGACGCGGGTTCCGCCGCGGCTGCTGATGGGTCCGGGCTTCCTGCTCGCGGCCGCCGGCATGCTGGTGCTGACCCAGCTGGAGATCGGCAGCTCCTACGCCACCCTGCTGCTGCCCGGCCAGCTGCTGCTCGGCCTCGGCATGGGAACGGCCTTCATGCCGGCGATGTCCCTGGCCACGTACGGTGTCGAGCCCCGGGACTCCGGTGTCGCCTCCGCGATGGTCAACACCTCGCAGCAGGTGGGTGGCGCGATCGGCACCGCCCTGCTGAACACCATCGCCGCGTCGGCGACCACCTCGTACATCAAGGACCACCTCGCGGGGGCCGGTTCCAAGACGCAGGCGCAGCTGGTCCAGCTCCAGGGCCAGGTGCACGGCTACACCAGCGCGATCTGGTTCGCCGTCGGCATCCTCGTGGCGGCCGCGGCCATCGCGATGACGCTGATCAACACCGGCCGCCCCGGCGCCGGCGCGGGCGTCGGCCAGACGTCCGGCGAGGCGGAGGAGGAGTTCCAGATCCCGGTGGTCGCGCACTGACCGCGGGATGAGGGAGGCGGTCAGCGGAGCCAGGGCAGGTCCGCGCCCGCCTCCTTCGGCTGAAGTCCCTCGGCGACGATCGTCATGATCTCGCCGAGGGACTTCTGCTGTTCCGGGGTGAGCCGGTCGAAGACGGCCTGGCGGACGGCCTCCACATGGCCGGGCGCGGTCCGCCGCAGCACCTCGTACCCGGCGTCGGTGAGGACCGCGAACTGGCCCCGCTTGTCGGAGGGGCAGTCCTCGCGCCGGACCCATCCGCTCTTCTCCAGCCGGGCGACGGCGTGCGAGAGCCGGGAGCGCGTGATCTTGGCCTGCATCGCCAGCTCCGTCATCCGCAGCCGCCGCTCCGGTGCCTCGCCGAGCTGGACGAGCAGCCCGTAGTAGACGTGCGGCATGTTCGCGTCCCGTTGCAGCTGGCGGTCGAGATGGTCGTCCAGGAGCGTGACGGCGTGCCGGTAGGCGCGCCAGACGCGCTGCTCCTCGACGCTGAGCCAGCGGGTGTCGCGAGGGGATGCGGTGTCCATGGTCCTACTGTACGAGGCATCTCCTTGAAGGTTAAACAACACGGCCTTACGGTGAAGGGGTGAACTTGACATTTCAAGTAGATCCCGCCGCGCACCCCGCACCGGAGCGCATGCCCGCCCTCTACCTCAGCCATGGCGCGCCCCCGCTGGCCGACGACCCCGTCTGGCCCGGCGAACTGGCCGCCTGGTCCGCCGCGCTGCCGCGCCCCAAGGCGATCCTCATGGTCTCCGCCCACTGGGAGGACGCCCCGCTCGCACTCGGCTCGGTGGAGCCCGTTCCTCTCGTCCACGACTTCTGGGGCTTCCCCGAGCACTACTACCGCGTGCGGTACGACGCCCCGGGCGCCCCCGCGCTCGCCGACGCCGTCCGCAAGCTGCTGCGCACGCCCGGGACCCCGATCCAGGACGTGCCGGACCGTGGGCTGGACCACGGGGCGTACGTGCCGCTGGTGGAGATGTACCCGGAGGCGGACATCCCCGTCCTGCAGATCTCCATGCCCACGCTCGACCCCGTCCGGCTGATGGAGATCGGCCGCCGGCTCGCCCCGCTGCGGGACGAGGGCGTGCTGATCGTGGGCTCCGGCTTCTTCACCCACAACCTGGCCGCACTGCGGCACGGTGGTTCGGTGCCGGGATGGTCGGCGGAGTTCGACGACTGGGGGCAGCGGGCGCTGGCCGCGGGCGACGTCGACGCACTGCTCGACTTCACCCACACCTCCCCCGCGGGGCAACTGGCCCACCCCCGCACGGAACACTTCGCCCCCCTCTTCGTCACCCTCGGCGCAGCGCACGCGACCGGCGACCTGGACACGCAGCGATCGGTGATCGAGGGCTTCTGGCTGGGCCTGGCGAAGCGGTCGGTGCAGTTCGGGGGGTAGGGAGCGGCGGGGGCGAGAAAAATCCACGCGCACAAGCAACCGTCCCCTTCGCAACCTTCCGCCGACCGCCCCCGTCTACACAGACAGAGGCCCGGCTCACCCCTCTGACCTGGGCCTCACCCCTCCCACACCCCCCACCCTCCCCGCGCAGCCGTGCAGGATACTGCATGATCAGAAAAAAGGACGGCCGGGTTGGGAATTCTGTCCGGATTCCAGTCGTTGTTTCCATCAGATGCAGGGCACCCGACCACAGTGCCAAGCACCTGAACGAGACACCCGAGAACCACCCGCCAGCCCACCATCGCAAGGGAGCACGCATGGCAACCCGTGCCGTCGCCCGTCGTAAGTCCGCCACCGGCGAGACGGCCGACGCGGCAGGCAGTGTTCGCACCCACGCCGGCGAGATCGCCGACCGCGACCTGGTCGGCATGTACCTCGACGAGATCGCGCGCACACCGCTGCTCGACGCAGCAAAGGAAGTCGAGCTGTCCCAGGTCATCGAGGCGGGTGTGTTCGCGCGGCAGATCCTCGACGGCGAGGAGGAGTCCCGCGCGGACGCCTCCCGCGAGGAACTCGAGGCCCTGGTCGCCGCCGGCGAGCGTGCGAAGGACGTCTTCATCCGTTCCAACCTGCGGCTGGTCGTCGCCGTCGCCCGCCGCTACCCGCGCAGCGGACTCCCGCTGCTCGACCTCATCCAGGAGGGCAACGCCGGTCTGGTCCGCGCGGTGGAGAAGTTCGACTACCGCAAGGGCTTCAAGTTCTCGACGTACGCGACGTGGTGGATCCGCCAGGCGATCACCCGCTCGATAGCCGACCAGTCCCGCACCATCCGGCTCCCCGTCCACCTGGTGGAGGAGCTCGGCCGGATCCGCCGTGTGCAGCGCGAGTTCAACCGCGAGCACGGCCGGGACCCGGAGCCCGCGGAGATCGCCGCGGAGCTCGGCTCCAACCCCGAGCGCGTCACGGACGTACTGGACTGGGCCCGCGACCCGGTGTCGCTGAACATGTCGGTGGACGACGAGGGCGAGACCCAGTTCGGCGATCTGCTGGAGGACACCTCCGCGGTCTCCCCCGAGCAGTCGGTCCTGACCCTGCTGCGCAGCGAGGAGCTGGACGACCTGATCGGCCGGCTCGACCAGCGCACGGCGTCCATCATCAAGATGCGCTACGGCATCGACGACGGCCGGGAGCGTACGCTCACGGAGGTCGGCAAGGAGCACGGACTGACCCGCGAGCGCATCCGGCAGATCGAGAAGCACGCGCTGCTCGAACTGAAGAAGCTGGCCCGCAGCACCGGCTTCGACGCGGTGGCCTGACCCCGGCCACCGCCCGCACCGCGGTGCGACGTGGCGCACGGCGCACCGCCCGCGCCACCGCACCGCGCGGCGCACGACGTACCGTAGGACGTACGGGCGTCACACGGGGGCGCGCATCGGCCAGATGTGCGCACAACGGAGCGCGCCTCTGCTTCAAACCGCGGGGTTCGGGGCACAAGAGTTTCGAACCCCGGTACGTGCGTACTGCACGCGCCGTCCGCGGGGCGCGGCCACCAGGCCCGTCCCGCCCCCAGAACCACGTCCCGACGCACTACCCCCCCGGGCGCCGGGACCTTCCCAGAGCCGGGCTCCGGTGTCTCCCCCCGACGCCGGAGCCCGGCTCCTTTGCGTCAGTCGCGCGCGTCCCCGTCTCCGTCCCCACCCGCCGCTCGTAGCAGGCGGGCCCCCATCCTCCGTACGCGCTCGGCCAGTTCGGCCGGCTGCCGCACCGTGAACTCCACGTCGAGCGCGGCCAGCCGCATCGGCAGCCACTCCAGCGAGTCGGCCACCTGCGCCCGTATCAGACAGCCGCCGCCGTCGGCCGGCTCGGGGGTGCCCCACCAGTGCGGCAGCCGGTCCGCGAGCACGTCCGCCCCGGCGGCGAAACGCACCTCCAGCTCGTACGCCTCATTGCGTGCGTACATCGACTGCCGCAGGAACTCCGCCGCGCTCCCCGTCGGCAGCTCCCGGGGCGCGTACCGCGCGCCGGTGGCGAACGGCTCGGCGATCCGGTCCACGCGGAAGGTGCGCCAGTCCTCGCGGCCGAGGTCGTACGCGACGAGGTACCAGCGCCGTCCGGTCGACACCAGCCGGTACGGCTCGGTCAGGCGCCGTGACTCGGCCCCGTCGGCGGCGCGGTAGGCGAACCGCAGCCGCTCCCGTCCGGCGATCGCCGACGCGATCACGGTGAGCGTCTCCGGGGCGATCCGGGGGCCGTCGCCGCCGGTCAGCGGGGTGGTGGCGGTTTGCAGCGCGGCGACCCGGTGGCGCAGCCGGCTCGGCAGCACCTGTTCCAGCTTGGCGAGGGCCCGTACGGACGCCTCGTCCACGCCCTCCACCGCGTGTCCGGCCCCGGCGCGGAGGCCTACGGCGATCGCGACGGCCTCCTCGTCGTCGAGCACCAGCGGCGGCATGGCGGTCCCCGCCACCAGCCGGTACCCGCCGTCGGCCCCCCGGCTCGCCCGCACGGGATACCCCAGCTCCCGCAGCCGCTCGACATCCCGCCGCACGGTCCGCCGCGACACCCCCAGCCGCTCGGCGAGCTCCCCACCGGGCCACTCGCGTGGCGTCTGGAGGAGGGAGAGCAACGTGAGAATCCGAGCGGGGGTGTCGGTCGTCATCCCCAGAGAATGCCGCACGAGTAGGACGGCTTCTGTCCTAGCGGTGTCTTTCAGGGCGCGGGACTGTGTCGACATGCGGCTGCGCCCCTTGAAGGGACGGGAAGGGCAGGGGCGGCGGGGGCGAAGAAAACCCCACCCACCCCACCTCCGACCCCGCCCCCCGTTTACTTTCCCGGGAAACGGACGTAACCTCCCCCCAATCCCACACAATCGGACATCACCCGGAGACGAACAGACATGTACGCACCGGAGCGCCAGCAGGACATCCTGCGCCTCGCCCGCGACGCCGGCCGCGTCGACGTCGTCTCCCTCGCCGACCACTTCCAGGTCACCGCGGAAACCATCCGCCGCGACCTCAAGACCCTCGACCGCGCCGGCCTCGTCCGGCGCGTCCACGGCGGCGCCATCCCCGCCGGCCGCCTCGACTTCGAACCCGACCTCGCCGAACGCGAATCCACCGCCGCCGACGAGAAGGACCGCATCGCCAAGGCCGCCCTCGCCGAACTCCCGCCCGACGGCACCCTCATCCTCGACGCCGGCACCACCGTCGCCCGCCTCGCCGCCGCCCTCCCGCTGGATTCCGAGCTCACCGTCGTCACCCACAGCCTCCCCATCGCCGCCCGCCTCGCCGACCACCCCGGCCTCCAGCTCCACCTCGTCGGGGGGCGCGTGAGGCACCGTACGCGCGCCGCCGTGGACGCCTGGGCGCTGCGCGCGTACACCGAGATCCGCGCCGACGTCCTCTTCCTCGCCGCCAACGGCTTCTCCGCCGCGCACGGCCTGACCACCCCCGACCTCGCCGAGTCCGCCGTCAAGCGCGCCGCCGTCGCCGCCGCCCGGCGCGTGGTGCTGCTCGCCGACTCCGCCAAGCACGGCCAGGAGCACTTCGCCCGCTTCGGCGGCCTGGACGACGTCGACCTGCTGATCACCGACAGCGGGCTGAGCCCGGAGGACGCCGCCGCGATCGAACGCGCCGGCACGGAAGTGGTACGCGCATGATCCTCACCGTCACCCCCAACCCGTCCCTCGACCGCACCTACGAGGTGCCCTCGCTCGACCGCGGCGAGGTCGTCCGCGCCGTCGGCGAACGCGTCGACCCGGGCGGCAAGGGCGTCAACGTCTCCCGGGCGGTCACCGCGGCCGGCCGGCGCACGGTGGCCGTACTGCCCCTGGGCGGTGCGCCCGGCGCACTCGTCGCCGACCTGCTCGACGCGCAGGGCATCGAGGTCGCGCCCGTCCCCGTCGCCGGGGCCACCCGCTCCAACGTGGCGCTCGCCGAGGCCGACGGCGTCCTGACGAAGATCAACGCGCCGGGCCCGGAGCTGACCCCCGCCGAGCAGGAGGCGCTGCTCGACACCGTGCGGCGGCACGCGGCCGGCGCCGACTGGATCGCCTGCTGCGGCAGCCTCCCGCGCGGCCTCGCCCCCTCCTGGTACGCCGACCTGGTCGCCCGCGCCCACGCGGCCGGCGTCCGGATCGCCCTGGACACCTCCGGGCCCGCGCTCCTCCGGGCGCTGCGCGAGCGGCCGGACGTGGTCAAGCCCAACGCCGAGGAGCTCGCCGAGGCCGTCGGGCGTCCCCTGGCCACGGTCGGCGACGCCCTCAAGGCCGCCGAGGAACTGCGCGCCCTGGGCGCCGGCACGGTCCTGGCCAGCCTCGGCGCCGACGGGCAGTTGCTGGTGGAGGCCGACGGCGCCTGGTTCGGCAGCGCCCGTGTGGCCGCCGTGCGCAGCAACGTCGGCGCCGGCGACTCCTCGCTCGCCGGGTTCCTGCTCGCCGGCGGCCGGGGAGCGGCGGCGCTCGCCTCGGCAGTCGCCCACGGTGCCGCCGCCGTCCAGCTGCCGGGCAGCGTCATGCCGACCCCGGCCGACCTCGACCCCGGCGCGGTGACCGTGACCTCACGGATCCCCGTCGACCGGCCCCTGACGGAGCCGGCGCCATGAGCCGTGCCCTCGCCCCCGTCCTCTTCTCCCCTCTCTTCTCCGTCCCCGTCCCCACCCCCTCCGCCCACGAGCTGTCCCGGGCAATACGCGTGCGAAGGAGCTCGCGATGAGCGAGATGATCACCGCGGACCTGGTCGATCTGGACCTGTCCGCCGACACCAAGCAAGCGGCGGCCCGCGCCCTCGCCGAACGGATGGTGGCCCGCGGCCGGGTGACCGACCTGGAGGGCTTCCTCGCCGACGTCGCCGCCCGCGAGGCACAGATGCCGACCGGCCTCGACGGCGGCATCGGCATCCCGCACTGCCGCAGCGCCCATGTCACCGAGCCGACGCTCGCCTTCGGGCGCAGCGCCGCCGGGATCGACTTCGGGGCGGCGGACGGTCCGGCCGACCTGATCTTCCTGATCGCCGCCCCGGCCGGCGCGGACGACGCGCACCTGATCATCCTGTCGTCGCTGGCCCGGCAGCTGATGAACGACGAGTTCACGTCCGCGCTGCGGACGGTGGACGAGGCGGGGGCGGCAGCCGCGCTCATCCGGGGCGAGGAGGCACCGGGGGCCGAGGAGGAAGCCGGTGAGGCGTCCGCCGAGGGTGAGGCGTCCGGCGAGGCGTCCGCCGGGGGTGAGGCGTCCGGCGAGGGAAGCGATGCCTCCGACGAGGGCAGCGACGCCTCCAACGAGGGCGTCGCCCGCCCGTTCCGTATCGTCGCCGTCACCTCCTGCCCCACCGGCATCGCCCACACCTACATGGCCGCCGAGTCCCTGGAGAACGCGGGTCGTGCGGCCGGTGTCGAGGTGGTCGTCGAGACGCAGGGCTCGGCCGGCTTCACCCGGCTCGACCCCGCCGTCATCGCCGCCGCCGACGGCGTGGTCCTCGCGCACGACGTGCCCGTACGGGAGAAGGAACGCTTCGCCGGGAAGCCGACCGTCGACGTCGGCGTGAAGGCGGGCATCAACCGCCCCGCCGAACTGATCGCCGAGGTCCGCGAGAAGGCCGCCCGCGGCGAGGTCACCACCGCGACCGCCGGCACCGACGGCAGCCCCGTCGACCGGGCCGGTGAGTCCGGCGAGGGCTACGGCACCAAGCTGCGCACCTGGCTGATGTCCGGCGTCAGCTACATGGTCCCCTTCGTCGCCGCGGGCGGTCTGCTCATCGCCCTCGGCTTCGCGATCGGCGGCTACACGGTCAACAAGGCACCCTCGGTGATGGACCACTTCGTGTGGACCGAGGCCGACAGCTGGGGCGCCCTGCTCTTCCAGATCGGCGGCGTCGCCTTCGGCTTCCTCGTCCCGGTCCTCGCCGGTTACATCGCCTACGGCATGGCCGACCGCCCCGGTCTCGTCCCCGGTTTCGTCGGCGGGGCGATCTCGCTCACCATCAACGCCGGGTTCCTCGGCGGTCTGGCGGCCGGTCTGCTGGCCGGCGGGGTGGTGATGGCGATCCAACGGGCGCCGATACCGGCGGCGTTGCGCGGCATCATGCCGGTGGTGGTGATCCCGCTGGTGTCGTCGGCGGTCGTCGGGTTCCTGATGTTCGTCGTCATCGGCAAGCCCATCGCCTCCGCGCAGAAGGGCATGACCGACTGGCTGAACGGCCTCGGCGGCGCCAACGCCGTGCTGCTCGGCGCGCTGCTCGGCCTGATGATGTGCTTCGACCTCGGCGGTCCGGTCAACAAGGTCGCCTACGCCTTCGCCACGGCCGGGATCGCGGTCGCGGACCCGAGCGACAGCGCCATGAAGATCATGGCGGCGGTGATGGCGGCCGGGATGGTGCCGCCGCTGGCGATGGCCCTGGCCACCACGGTGCGGGGCAGGCTGTTCACCCGCACCGAGCGGGAGAACGGCAAGGCCGCCTGGGTGCTGGGCATCTCGTTCATCTCCGAGGGCGCGATCCCGTTCGCGGCGGCCGACCCGCTGCGGGTCATTCCGTCCTCGATGCTGGGCGGTGCGGTGACGGGGGCGCTGTCGATGGCCTTCGGCGCGACGCTGCGGGCGCCGCACGGCGGCATCTTCGTGGTCCCGCTGATCGGCAACCCGTTCCTGTACCTGGTGGCCATCGCGGCGGGGGTGTGCGTGACGGCGGCGACGGTGATCGTACTGAAGGGCCTACGCAAACGGGACACCCGAACCACGCCCGACACCCCGGCGGCAACCGAAGCCACCGGAACTCGGACGAACAGTCCGATCGCGGCGTGACGGGGCGGTACGGGGGGTGGGGCCGGAGGTGGGTGGTCGGGTGCGGGAGGAGTGTGGCTGGTCGCGCGGTTCCCCGCGCCCCTGAAAGCGGGCGGAGCCCCTTGACGGGATGACGGGGGAGGGCAAGGGCGGCGGGGGCGGGGGCGGGAAAGAGCCTGCGAGATGCGTCACGCTCCGCCACAGACACCCCCATAGTGGGGCGTCCGTGCGGTTCACTGGACGCATGCCGCACGCCCCGATACTCCAACTGCTGGGCGCCGTGTTCCTCGCCGCGGCAGCCGTCCTCTGGCTCTCCGGCCTCGCCCGCCTGCACCGCCACTACCGCACCCACCCCGCACCCCAGGGACGTACCGGCACACTGGGCGCGATGCCCCACCACCGTTCCGCCCCCCGCCTGGAGTCCGTCGAACTCACCCAGGCGGAACGCGACGCCTTCGCCGGCCTGATACGGCAGTTCGGCGACGGCCGGCCGTGAGCGTGCCCTCCGCCGGGGCACCGGCGGAGGAAGCCCCACTCAAGCGCGCCGCCGCTTCGGCCGCTCCCGCCCGCCCGGCGCCGTCGCCCGCGACTCCATCGCCGCCCGGGCCGCCCGCTCGCTGGCGTACACCTCGCACATGTGCCGCCCGTCCGGCGTCGCCGTGTGCTCGACCTCCCACAGGGAGATCTCCCGCCCGTCCCGCAGCAGGAACGCGTGCTCGTACAGCGAGAGGCTCAGCCCCGCGCGCCCGGTGCGGCCGGGCCGGCCGAAGGCCTGGGAGATCTGGTGGGCGGAGGCGGAGCTGAGCAGCAGGGCGGACAGCTCCGCGTCCGGGGAGTCGGAGTTCTCCGCGCGGCGCAGCAGCCGTCGTACGTGGTCGGCGGAGCCGTCGGGCACGTAGGAGTGCCGGGGTTCGGGAACGGAGGCCGGCCGCGCCGGTAAGGAGAGCTCGAACGCGGGGGCGTCCGGGGGCAGCGGCAGCCGGGCGGTGGCGGTGTGCAGCTCCTCCTCGTCGACGTACACCTCGTGCTGGAGGAGACCGCCGGGGGCGGTGTTGTGCACCAGCTCCCACAGCGTGAGGGCGGAGCCGTCGGCGAGCAGCCAGGTGTGCCGGTGGGTCTCCCGGTGCAGTCCGGCGCTGTGGTGCGCGGAGTGCAGCGAACTGGCGTGCGCGAGCGCGCAGTCGAGCAGCCGGATCGTCTCGTCGGGCAGCTCGAAGGAGTTCAGGGCGCGGCCGAGCAGCCGCTCGAGTTGCTCCTCCGGAGACTCGGGCGACTCGAAGGGCTCGTACGCTGCGGTCTCGTACGGAACGCTCAAGGTTGCTCCCGGCGTCGCTGCATGTCACCTGGTGGGTGCATACCGTAGCCCCTCGGTCGGACATCATGTCCGCGAACCGAGAAAACCTACGCACGGAAAACGGGCGGGCCGCGCGGAATGTTCCCGAGCGGCCCGCCCCGTTGCCTCAAACTTCCTCAGAAACCCCTCGTCAGACCGCACTTCCGGCGGTCCACTCGGCCCAGGACATGTTCCAGCCGTTGAGGCCGTTGTCCGGCGAGACGACCTTGTCGGGGGAGTTCTTCACGACCACGACGTCACCGATGAGCGAGCTGTCGTAGAACCACTTGGCGACCGTGTCGCCCTGCGCGCCCCGCACGTCCGCCAGGCCCACGCAGCCGTGGCTCGTGCCCTCCCGGCCGAAGGGCGGATTGCCCTGGTTGTACCAGTAGTTGCCGTGGATGAAGGTGCCCGAGGAGGTCAGCCGCATCGCGTGCGGGACGTCCGGGATGTCGTACTCGCCGCCGAAGCCGACCGTCGAGCCGTTCATCCGCGTCTGCTGGAACTTCTCGGAGATCACCATCTGGCCGTTGTACGTGGTGTGGTCCGGGCTGCCGGCGGAGATCGGCACCGTCTTGACGGTCTTCCCGTCACGGACGACCGTCATCGTCTGGGTGGCCGCGTCGACCGTGGAGACCTGGGAGCGGCCGACGGTGAAGGTGACCGTCTTCTTCTGCACGCCGTAGCTGTCGTTGGCGCCCTTCACGCCGTCCAGGTCGATCTTCATCGTGACCTTGGAGCCGGCGTCCCAGTACTTCTCGGGCCGGAAGTCCAGCCGCTGGCTGCCGAACCAGTGCCCGGCGACCTTCTGGCCGCTGCTGGAGGTGACGGTGATGTGCGACTGCACGGCCTTCTTGTCGCTGATCACCTTGTCGAAGTTGAACGACACCGGCATGCCCACACCGACCGTGGTGCCGCCGTCGGGGGTGTAGGTGCCGATGAAGCTGTGCGCGGAGGAGACCGTGGTGAAAACGGAGTTGGCGGCGGCCGGACGGCCGTCGGAGTCCTTGGCCATCGCCGATATGCGGTACTTCGTGCCGCGCTCCAGCTGCTCCTTCGGCTTCCAGGTCGCCCCGTCCGCCGACACGGTGCCCTCGACGGGCTTGTCGGAACCGGCCACCGTCATCTTCACCTCGGTCAGCTTGCCCTGGCTGACCTTCACACCGGTGGCGTTGATGGACGCGTGGTCCGAACCGTCCTCGGCGGAGATGGTGATGCGTGCGGCGGAGGCCTTGGTGTCGGACTTCTGGCCGCCCTTGCCGTTGTCCGCGCTGGCGTCCCCGCCGCAGGCGGTGAGGGTCAGGGCGCCGACCACGAGGGCGGCCGCGGCCCCGAGTACGCGCCGCGCTGTCATGTCCGGCGTTGTCACGAGTTTCTCCCAGTGGTCGGTGAGGTGCGCATATCCGCTGCGATACGTGAATCAAGAGCGCACACCGCGCCGACGGGTTCCCGCCCGGACCGCCCCGGCCCCCTCGCGTGACAGAACCGGGACAATGTCGCCCCGCCCGACCGCCGTTGGCCCCCGGCGACCTGGAGAAAAGCACAACCGGCCCCGTACGGCGACGAGCCGTCAGGGGGCGCCGTACAACTCCCCGTACGACGGCCAGTCGCCGCCCGGCCCCGCGTACGGCGTGGCCGCCCGCACCACCCGTACGAGCGCCCGGGTCACCAGGTCCGCGCCCGCCGCGAGCACCTCGTTGAGCACCAGGGGATCGCCGGCGGGAAGCGGCCGGGCACCGGTGGCGAGGGCGAAGACCGTGTCGCCGTCGTTCAGCAGATGCACCGGGCGCACCGCCCGCGCGATCCCGTCGTGCGCCGTGCCCGCCACCTTCTGCGCCTGCGCCTTCGACAGCACCGCGTCCGTGGCGACGACCGCCAGTGTCGTGTTCAGCGGCGGTGGCGTGTGCCGCGCCGCCGCCTCGGCCAGACGCCGCCGCGCCGCCTCGTGCACACCGGTCGCCGGATACCCGACCCGCCGCCCCTGCCAGAACTCCCCGTACAGCACCCCCGTTTCCGGATCCATCGCCGACCCCGCCGCGTTGGCCACCACCAGCGCGCCCACGGTGACCCCCGAGCCGAGCACCGTGCTCGCCGTGCCGACCCCGCCCTTGAGCGCCCCGACCACCGCCCCCGTGCCCGCCCCGACGCACCCCTGCGCCACCGCCGCACCGGCCGGACCCGCGGCGGCCGCCTCCACGGCCGCCCGGCCCATGGCCGCGTCCGGACGGGCCCGGAAGTCGCCGCCCCGCCCCAGGTCGAACACGCACGCCGCCGGCACCACCGGCACCACATGCTCCGGACCGGGCCCGACCCGCACCCCGCGCCCGTGCTCCTCCAGCCAGGCCATCACGCCGGAGGCGGAGTCCAGTCCGTAGGCACTGCCGCCGGTCAGCACCACCGCGTCCACGGTCCGCACCACGTTGCGCGGGTCCAGCGCGTCGGTCTCCTTCGTCCCGGGCCCGCCGCCGCGCACGTCCACGGCGGCCACCGCCCCGCCCTCGGGAGCGAGTACGACCGTCGTCCCGGTCAGCCATCCGTCCCCGGACCGGGTGGCATGCCCCACCCGCATCCCCGGGACGTCCGTCAGCGCATCGGTCTCAGCATCCATCCCCCCATCCTCGCGCCCGGCCGTACTGCCGGGCACCGGCTCCGGACCCGGCCGTCCTGCCGGGCCGTACGCTGGAGGCATGCACAGCGACTCCACGTCCCCCGAGCCGGCGGCACCGGCGGCTCTCGTCTTCGACGACCCGCTGGACCAGTACCGGCAGTCCTCGGACGACACCGACCGCGGCTGGGGCGAGCGGCCGGCCGGTGACACGAGCGCCGCCGACCTGAAGCGCTTCCTCGACGAGAAGCCCCCGCACCACATCTGAGCGAGCCGTCGGGTACAGCGAGCGGGCGGCTGCCCGGACGAGTTCAGCCGCGCCGGGTTCGGGCCGGCTCAGCCGCGCGGGGTCCGGGCGTCGTGGTCGCCGCCGCGCTGGGTGACGAGGGTGTCGCGGATCTGCTGGAGGACCTCCAGCTCCGTCACCTCCACCACCGACTCCTTCGTGCCCTCCCGCGCCTTGCGGCGGGCCTCGACCCGGGCCAGGTACTTCGACATCGGCAGCACCATCAGGAAGTACACGACGGTCGCCGTGATGAGGAACTGCAGCGTGGAGCCGAGGACCGAACCCCACGCGATCTGGATGCCGTGGGTGACCGTGCCGTCCTTGGCCACCTCGCAGTGCGAGGTCAGGCACGAGCTGTAGCTGTCCAGGTTCTTGGTGCCGATCGCCCCGACGAGCGGGTTGATGATGCCCTTCACCACCGAGTTCACGATGTTGGTGAACGCGGCTCCGATCACCACCGCGACGGCCAGATCGACGACGTTTCCACGCATCAGGAAGGCCTTGAAGCCCTCCCAGACGCCAGACCCCTTCTTCTCGCTCACTGATGAGCTCCTTCACTGCGGCACGTACTGCGGAACAAACGACTCCGCAACCTACGACAATCAGCAGGGTTCGTGCCCACCGGGTCCACGCGAACGAGGCGTTCCGGATCACCACGTCGTCACCACAGCGTCACCGCCAGCCGCCCTGCCGCGCCCGCCCCGGCCAGCCGGGCGGCGTCGGCGCGGGGCACGGAGAGCACGACCAGCGCGCCGGCCTCCGCCGCGGGCACGGGGCCGGCGCCGGCCCCGGCCCGGGTCGCGTCCACGCCCGGCACAGCGGGCGGTTCCGGTACCCCCGTCACCCGTGCCCCGGACGCCACGACCCGGGCGGCTCCGCCGCCGTCCGCCGCGATCACGTCGACCCGGTCGCCCGGCCGCAGCAGCCGTACCGTCGCCCCGTCGGCGATCCGCACCGGCGCCGTCACCGTCGCGGCCGGCGGACGCCGCCGGTGCGGCGGGGACGCGACCGGTCCGGCGGCCGGGGCGACCGCCGTCTCCGCCCGGGCTCGCGGAATGCCGTCCGGATGCTCGCGCGGGCGTCCCTCCGCGTGCGGTCCCGCCGCGACCAGCGCGGCGGCCGTCACCGCGAGTCCCGCCGCCACGGCCCGCCTGCGGTGCCGGACCAGCCGGCGCAGCCGGCCCGCCCCGCCCCGCACCCGCACGGGAGCGAAGTGCGGTACGGCGCAGGTGGGGGGAGTGTCCTGCGGGTCCGGCCGCCGGGGCGCGTCCGCGCCCGGCACGGCGCGCGAGGCGCCCGGCGAGCGGCCGGAGGTTTCGGGGAAGCGGTCGGAGGATGCGGGAAGGCGCGCGGAGGGTGAGGAGAAGGGGGTGGACGGCTCGGGAAAGTACGGGGACGTCATGGGTGTCACCACCTGGTTCGTGCGGTCGTGGTCGCGCTGTGCGTTTCCACGATGACGTCCCGCCGCCGACTCCGCCGGAGCCTGTGGACCACCGGCCGGTTGTGGATATCTCGCTCACCCGAACGAGAAATTCCGTCCCCGGCCCCACCTCAACCGGCCCCACCTCAACCGGCCCCACCTCAACCGGCCCCACCTCAACCGGCCCCGCCTCAACCGGCCCCGCCTCAACCGGCCCCGCCTCAACCGGCCCCGGCCCACTTCGCCCTACGGCAGCGCGAACCCCGGATCCATCCCGCCCAGCGCCGTCGCGCACAGGCAGTCCCGCGCACCGGCCGGCGGCAGCGCGGCCACCGCGTCGAACAGCACGCCCCGCAGCCGGTCCACGTTGGCCGCGAACACCCGCAGCACCTCCTCGTGCGAGACGCCCTCGCCGGTCTCGGCGCCCGCGTCCAGGTCCGTGACCAGGGTCAGCGAGGTGTAGCAGAGCTCCAGCTCACGGGCGAGCGCGGCCTCCGGGTGCCCGGTCATGCCGACCACGGACCAGCCCTGCGCCTGGTGCCACAGCGACTCGGCGCGGGTGGAGAACCGCGGCCCCTCGACCACGACCAGCGTGCCGCCGTCCACCGGCTCCCAGTCCCGCCCCCGCGCCGCCTTCAGCGCGACCCCGCGGCCCACGGGGCAGTACGGGTCGGCCAGCGAGACGTGGACGACGTTCGGCACCTCGCCGCCGGGCAGCGGGAACCCGTCGAAGTACGTCTGCTGCCGGGTCTTCGTACGGTCCACGAGCTGGTCGGGCACGAGCAGCGTGCCGGGGCCGTACTCGGGGCGCAGCCCGCCCACCGCGCACGGGCCGAGCACCTGCCGCACGCCGACCGAGCGCAGGGCCCACAGGTTGGCGCGGTAGTTGATCCGGTTCGGCGGCAGATGGTGGCCGCGGCCGTGGCGGGGCAGGAAGGCGACCCGGCGACCGGCGATCTCACCGAGGAACAGGGAGTCGCTGGGCTCCCCGTAGGGGGTGTCGACGCGGACCTCGGTCACGTCGTCGAGGAAGGAGTAGAACCCCGAGCCCCCGATGACCCCGATCTCCGCGGCCCCGCCCGGCACTCCGGTCTCCGCCGTCCCGCCCTGCTCCGGCCCCTGCGCGTTCTCCGTCTGCTCCACCATGCCCGCACCCTAGCCGCCCGCCTCCCGGCGCCGGCCGGCCGTACGTCTTTCGGAATCGGAACACCGGAGGACGGCGCGCGACGACGCCATGGGCGGGCGCGAACGCCAAGGACCCCGCCGTCCTACGACGACAGGGTCCCGCGGAAGTACGGCTGTGGCCGGGCCGTCAGGCCGCCGAGCTGGAAGAGGTGCTCGAAGAGCCCGAGGAGGAGGCGCTCGACGACGAAGACGACGAGGAAGAACCGGAAGAGCCGGACGACCCCGACGAGGACGACGAAGCCGACGACGACTTCGACGCCGCCGGCGAGCTGCTCGACGACGAGCCGCGGCTGTCGTTGCGGTAGAAGCCGGAGCCCTTGAAGACGATGCCGACCGCGGAGAACACCTTCTTCAGGCGACCACCGCAGTTGGGGCACTCGGTCAGGGCGTCGTCGGTGAACTTCTGCACCGCCTCGAGGCCCTCGCCGCACTCGGTGCACTGGTACTGGTACGTCGGCACTGTGTCTTCCTCCTGGCACTCTTGCTCAGTGAGTGCTAACGACGGTCCATAGTGACCTATTCCCTTCGTTCAGTCCACTGTCATCGGCGCGCGGTGACCGACGCCACGTGCGACCGGGTGCCCGGAGGGCCGCCCCGCCAACAGTGACCGCAGTGCCACGAGCACCGCCAGGGCCGCCACCGTGCCGCCCATCGGCACCAGGAACCCGGCGCCGTCCCACAGCCGGTCCTCCAGCTGTCCGGCGACGGTCACGGCGGCCGCCTGGCCGAGCGCGACCGCCCCGGTGAGCCAGGTGAACGCCTCGGTGCGGGAGCCCGCCGGGACCAGGCTCTCGACCAGCGTGTAGCCGGTGATCAGCGCGGGGGCGATGCACATGCCGACCAGCAGGCCGATCACCGCCAGGGCGGCCACCGAGTGGCCGGTCCACAGCACGGAGGCGGCCACCGCCAGGGCCGTGTACGCCACGAGCAGCCGACGCCGGGGCGCCGCCTTCCAGGCGATCGCGCCGCAGACGACACCGGAGAGCATGTTGCCCGCGGCGAAGACGCCGTAGAGGACGCCGTTGAGTCCGGGCTCGCCGATCGACTCGGTGAACGCGGCGAGCGCGACCTGCATGCCGCCGAAGACGCAGCCGATGCCCAGGAAGGCGACGACCAGCACACGCACCCCGGGGACGCCCAGCGCGGAAACGTGCCCCACGCGCGCGTGCCCGTCGCCGGCGTCCGCGTCGTCCGCGCGCGCGGACACGACCTTGCCAGCCACCGGCTGGGTCCCCTTCTGCGCGGCGAACAGCACGCCTCCGACCAGGGTCAGCCCCGCCTCCGCGAGCAGTCCGGCCGCCGGGTGCACGGCGGTGCACAGGGCGGTCGCCAGCAGGGGGCCGAGGACGAAGGTCAGCTCGTCGGTGACGGACTCGAAGGCGGTGGCCGTCACCATCAGGGGCGAGCCCTGGAGCTTCACGCCCCAGCGGGCGCGCACCATCGGGCCGACCTGCGGCACCGAGGCACCGGTCGGGACGGCAAGCGCGAACAGCGCCCACAGGGGCGCGTCGGCGAGGGCGAGCACCGTGAGGGCGAGGGCCGCGGCGGCGTGCACCAGGACGCCGGGCAGCAGCACCGCGCGCTGCCCGTGCCGGTCGGCCAGACGGCCCCCGTAGGGGGCGAACAGCGCCATGGAGACGCCGGTGACCGCGGCGACGGCGCCCGCGGCCCCGTAGGAGCCGGTGGTGTGCTGCACGAGCAGCACGAGGGAGAGGGTGAGCATCGCGAACGGCTGGCGTGCCGCGAAGCCGGGGAGCAGGAACGTCCAGGCGCCGCGGGTGCGCAGCAGCTGCCCGTAGCCGGGACGGGACGACGACGTCGAGGTGACCGTGGATGCCACGGCCCGTGCCTTTCTGCCGCCTGGTAGCGCCGCCCCGGCACGGCTCACGCGCGCGTGGGGGCGACGCCGAGAGCTGTCCTCTTGCGCGGACTGCGGTAGATGCCGGGGCTCACTGCGGAGCCGCCCGGCCGCCATACGGTCGCGCCAGCTCTGCGTCAGGCAGAGTTGGTTCGATCAAGTACGCCGTTCATGCTACAGCGAGCCCGCTTTCCGGGCGCCCCGTCGCCGCAGCGCCCGGCCCTTCAGCGGTCCGTCGCCGCCGGGTCCGCCCCGGTCACCCGCCACCTTGGGGCCGTCGTCGGGCGTGCCCAGCCAGTCGGCGAGCTTGCCGCCCTGGCCGACGGCGCGCAGCCGGCGCTCCGCCGCGTCGCGCACCGGGTCGGTGGCGACGACGAGGAGTTCGTCGCCGCGCGCCAGGACCGTCGTCGGCTGCGGCACGAAGGACTTCCCCTCGCGCACGACGAGCGTGACCGCCGCCCCGGCCGGCAGCCGCAGCTCGCGGATCTCGACGCCGTTCATCCGGGACCCCTCGGGGATCGCCATGGAGAGCAGATGGCCGCGCAGCCGCTCCAGGGGCGCCGATTCGATGCCGAGGTCGGAGGCCTCGTCGCCGCGGCCCAGCCCGAGCCTGCGGGCCAGCCAGGGCAGTGTCGGCCCCTGGACGAGGGTGTAGACGACGACAAGAACGAAGACGATGTTGAAGATGCGACGACTGTTCTCGACGCCGTTCACCATGGGGATCGTCGCCAGGATGATGGGCACCGCCCCGCGCAGCCCCGCCCACGACATCAGTGCCTGTTCCTGCCACGGCACCCGGAACGGGGTCAGGCACAGCACCACGCCGAGCGGCCGCGCCACCATGGTCAGCACGAGCCCTATGACGAGCGCGGGCACCACGTCGTCGCCCATCTCGTGCGGGGCGACCAGCAGGCCGAGCAGGACGAACATGCCGATCTGGGCGATCCAGCCGAGCCCGTCGGCGAAGCCGCGGGTGGCCGGCGCGTGCGGCAGCCGGGCGTTGCCGAGCAGCAGGGAGGCCAGGTAGACGGCGAGGAAGCCACTGCCGTGGGCGAGGGCGCCGGCCGCGTACGCGGCGACGGAGATCGCCATGACGGCGATGGGGTACAGGCCGGAGGCGGGCAGCGCCACGTGCCGCAGGCCCCAGGCGCCGAGCCAGCCCACCGCGAGGCCGATGGCGGCGCCGATCGCCAGTTCCAGCGCGATCTCGCCCACCAGGACGTACCAGTGCTCGACGGGCCCGGCGGTGGAGAAGGCGACGACGAGGATGACCACCGGGGCGTCGTTGAAGCCGGACTCGGCCTCCAGGACGCCCGTCACGCGCGCGGGGAGGGGGATCTTCCGCAGCACCGAGAAGACCGCCGCCGCGTCCGTGGAGGACACCACCGCCCCGATGATGAACGCCTGCCGCCACTCCAGTCCGATCAGCCAGTGCGCGCCCGCCGCCGTGACGCCGACGCTCACCGCGACCCCGCCGAGCGCGAGCGCGGACGCGGCGGGCAGCGCCGGTCTGATCTGCTTCCACTTGGTGCCCAGACCGCCCTCGGCGAGGATCACGACGAGGGCCGCGTAGCCGATGACCTGGGTGAGTTCGGCGTTGCTGAAGTTGATGTGGCCGATGCCGTCCTGGCCCATGGCCATGCCGATGCCCAGGTACACGAGCAGGCTGGGGAGCCCGCTGCGCGAGGAGACGCGCACCGCCGCCACCGCGACGAGCAGGACGAGCGAGCAGACGAGCAGGAGCTGGTTGAGGTGGTGGACAGTCAGCGGCTGGTCCTTTCTCGGGGGCCGGCAGCCGGGGCGGTGGGCGGGGCGGTGAGCGTGGCTGGTGAACGGGGCCGGTAGTTCGTTACCTTACCTAACTCTTGACGTTTCCTTGACGCGCCGGAGCGGCTTCGTCGAACTCCCGTCCGGCCGGTTCCCGACTCCGCGTCAAGGCCGCGCGGGCCCTGCGCCTATGGTTGCTCCAGCGCTGAGCGAAAGCGGCGCCGACAAGCCCAGCCGAAAAAGCAAGCACTGCCCGTCTGCCGTGTAAGGACGCAAGGACAGCGATGCCCCCCAACACCACCGCCTCTTCCGGTCAGGAGCCCGGCAAGTCCGGCAGGAAGAAGGGGCGCAGAGGCCGTCTCTTCGTCATCGTCCTCATCCTGGCGATCGTGGGAGGCGTGGCGTACGGCGCCTTCTGGTCGGTCAGCACCGTGCGCGCCTCGTTCCCGCAGACCAAGGGGTCGCTCACGCTCGAGGGCCTGTCCGGCCCCGTCGACGTGAAGCGGGACGGCTACGGCATCCCGCAGATCTACGCCTCCTCCGACGAGGACCTGTTCATGGCCCAGGGCTACGTCCAGGCCCAGGACCGGTTCTACGAGATGGACGTGCGCCGCCACATGACCTCGGGGCGCCTGTCGGAGATGTTCGGCAAGGGCCAGGTCGACAACGACGAGTTCCTGCGCACCCTGGGCTGGGACCGGGTGGCGAAGAAGGAGTACGACACCAAGCTGTCGGCCGCCACCAAGAAGTACCTCCAGGCCTACGCCAAGGGCGTCAACGCCTACCTGGAGGGCAAGGACGGCAAGGACATCTCCCTGGAGTACGCGGCGCTGGGCTTCACCAACGACTACAAGCCGCAGAAGTGGACGCCCGTCGACTCGATCTCCTGGCTCAAGGCGATGGCCTGGGACCTGCGCGGCAACATGCAGGACGAGATCGACCGCGCCCTGATGACGAGCCGGCTCGGCCCGAAGCAGATCGCCGACCTCTACCCGGAGTACCCCTACGGCCGCAACAAGCCGATCGTCCAGGAGGGCGCGTACAACGAGCTGTCGGAGGCCTTCGAGCAGGACGCCTCCTCGACGGGCTCCACGGGCACGAGCGGCACGACCGGCGGCACCGGCACGGGCGGCACCACGGGCACGACGGGCACCGGCGGGACGACGACCGGCACGACGGGCTCCACGGGCACGACGAGCGGAACGACGACGGGAACGACCACAGGCGCCACCACGGGCTCCTCCGGCTCCTCGACGGGCACGACCTCCGGGAGCACCGGATCGGGCCTCCAGAGCCAGCTCGCGGGCCTCTACAACGTCCTGGACGACGTCCCCACGGCCGTCGGCGTGAACGGCAACGGCATCGGCTCCAACTCGTGGGTCGTCTCCGGCTCCCACACGATCACCGGCAAGCCGCTGCTCGCCAACGACCCCCACCTGACGGCCTCGCTGCCGTCGGTCTGGTACCAGATGGGCCTGCACTGCCGCACGGTCTCCAGCAAGTGCCAGTACGACGTCGCCGGCTACACCTTCGCGGGCATGCCCGGCGTCATCATCGGCCACAACCAGGACATCGCCTGGGGCATGACCAACTCCGGGGTCGACGTCACCGACCTGTACCTGGAGAAGCTCAGCGGCGACGGCTACCTGTACGACAACAAGACCGTGCCGTTCACCACCCGCAAGGAGACCATCGAGGTCGCCGGCGGCAAGAGCAAGACGATCGTCGTCCGCGAGACCAACAACGGCCCCCTGCTCTCCGACCGCGACGACGAGCTCGTCAAGGTCGGCAAGAAGGCCACCGTCGACACCGCCGCGCCCGACCGCGGCGACGGCTACGGGCTCGCGCTGCGCTGGACCGCGCTGGACCCGGGCAACTCCATGGACGCCGTCTTCGAGATCGACAAGGCGTCCGACTGGACGAGCTTCCGCAAGGCTTCGGCCGACTTCGAGGTCCCCTCGCAGAACCTCGTCTACGCCGACACCAAGGGCAACATCGGCTACCAGCTCCCCGGGAAGATCCCCACGCGCGCCAAGGGCGACGACGGCTCGGTCCCGGCGCCGGGCTGGAACTCGAAGTACAAGTGGACCGGCTACCTCGAGCAGTCCGAACTGCCCTACGAGTACAACCCCAAGCGCGGCTACATCGTCACCGCCAACCAGGCCGTGGTCGCCAAGACCACGTACCCGTACACGCTGACCACCGACTGGGGCTACGGCAGCCGCAGCCAGCGGATCACGGACCTGATCAAGTCCAAGATCGACGACGGCGGCAAGATCTCCACCGACGACATGCGCCAGATGCAGCTCGACAACAGCAGCGAGATCGCCAAGCTGCTCGTGCCCAAGCTGCTGAAGATCGACGTCTCGAACAAGTACGTGCGCCAGGCGCAGAAGCTCCTGGAGGGCTGGGACTACACCCAGGACGCCGATTCGGGGGCGGCCGCCTACTTCAACTCCGTGTGGCGCAACATCCTCCAGCTCGCGTTCGGCGACAAGCTCCCCAAGGAGCTGCGCGTCAAGGGCGAGTGCCTCTACGTCGAGCCGGCCGACAACACCGGCCCGGCGGACGAGGACCGCAAGGTGCGCGAGTGCGGTCAGCGCGACGCCTCCCAGGCGCAGCCGGACGGCGGCGACCGCTGGTTCGAGGTGGTGCGCAATCTCCTCGACGACCAGGACAACGCCTGGTGGCAGTCGCCCGGGACGCGCACCGACAAGGCGACCAAGACCCGCGACGAGCTGTTCGCCCGCGCCATGCGGGACGCGCGCTGGGAGCTGACCGCCAAGATGGGCAAGGACGTCGACTCCTGGAGCTGGGGCCGGCTGCACCAGCTCAACCTGAAGAACCAGACCCTGGGCACCGAGGGTCCCTCGTTCCTCAAGTACATGCTCAACCGGGGCCCCTGGAAGCTCAGCGGCGGCGAGGCGACGGTCAACGCCACCGGGTGGAACGCGGCGGGCGGCTACGAGGCCCTGTGGGTGCCCTCGATGCGGATGGTCGTCAACCTCGGGGATCTCGACAAGTCCAGGTGGATCAACCTCACCGGGGCCTCGGGGCACGCCTACAGCGCGCACTACACCGACCAGACGGGCAAGTGGGTCGAGGGCGAACTGCTGCCCTGGAGCTTCTCCGACAAGGCGGTCGACGCGAGCACGGGCGACACGCTGGTACTGAAGCCGTGAGCGCGCCGGCGCCCTGAGGACACCGGGTGCCGGAAGAACGCGAAAGGGCCCTCCACGCGCGTGTGGAGGGCCCTTTCGCTGCACTCGGGAGACCGAGGCGAGGGGGTGCTCAGGAGTCCGAGGGGGTGCTCAGGAGTCCGAGACGCCCCCGCCGAAGCGCCGTACCCCCGACGGCGTCACCACCGCGTGCACCGGGCGGTCGTGCGGCTCGGCCGGCACCTCGGCCACCACCTCCGTGTCGTACAGCAGGACCACCAGCGCCGGTGCGGCGCCCGCGCGCGCCAGCCGGGCCAGTACGCGGTCGTAGGAGCCCCCGCCGCGCCCCAGCCGCATCCCGCGCCCGTCGACGGCCAGTCCGGGCAGCAGGACGGCGTCGGCGGCCAGCACAGCCTGGGGACCCAGCCGTTCCCCGGCGGGCTCCCGCAGCGTCATCCGACCGCCCCGCTCGACGGCGACCAGCGAGCCGGGTCCGGCGTACCGGCCCCAGTCGAGGTCGTCGTCCGGCAGCAGGACCGGCAGCAGGACGCGCACCCCGCGCGCGTGCAGGCCGTCCAGGAGCGCGCGGGTGCCCGGCTCGCGCCCCACGGAGACGTACGCCGCCACCGTGCGCGCCCCCGCCAGCTCCGGCAGCCCGAGCGCGCGCCGCGCGAGCGCCCCCGCCGACTCCCGCACGTCATCCGCCGTCAACCCGCGCCTCACCGCGAGGAGTTCCCGCCGCAATGTTCGCTTGGCAGGCTCTGATCCGGATCCCAGGTGACTCACAGCCGTCTTCCGTATCCTTTCCAATGTGCTCATATGAGAGCGGATCAATCAGTTCCACAGATTCCGCACATATCGACCGGATATGGTGACGGACATGACTGAGTCGAACCCAACGATCAGCAGGATCACCAAGGCCGTCATTCCCGCCGCGGGCCTCGGTACACGGTTCCTGCCGGCGACCAAGGCCACTCCCAAGGAGATGCTGCCGGTCGTGGACAAGCCGGCGATCCAGTACGTGGTCGAAGAGGCCGTGTCCGCGGGGCTCGACGACGTCCTCATGATCACGGGCCGCAACAAGCGCCCTCTGGAGGACCACTTCGACCGCAACTACGAACTGGAGTCGGCCCTCCAGCGCAAGGGCGACGCCGGACGGCTCGCCAAGGTGCAGGAGTCCAGCGACCTCGCCACCATCCACTACGTCCGCCAGGGCGACCCCCGGGGCCTCGGCCACGCCGTCCTGTGCGCCGCCCCGCACGTCGGCGACGAGCCCTTCGCCGTCCTCCTCGGCGACGACCTGATCGACCCGCGCGACCCCCTCCTCGCCCGCATGGTCCAGGTCCAGGAACGGTGCGGCGGCAGCGTCGTCGCCCTCATGGAGGTCGCCCCCGAGCAGATCCACCTCTACGGCTGCGCCGCCGTCGAGCCCACCGAGGACGGCGACGTCGTCAAGGTGACCGGCCTGGTCGAGAAGCCCGAACCGGCCGACGCCCCCTCGAACTACGCCATCATCGGCCGCTACGTCCTCAACCCGCACATCTTCGACATACTGCGCAAGACCGAGCCCGGCCGCGGCGGCGAGATCCAGCTCACCGACGCCCTCCAGCAGTTGGCCGAGGACGAAAAGGTCGGCGGGCCCGTGCACGGCGTCGTGTTCGACGGCCGGCGCTATGACACCGGTGACCGCGGCGACTACTTGCGTGCCATTGTCAGACTCGCGTGCGAACGTGAAGACCTGGGCCCCGACTTCCGGGCCTGGCTTCGCCGTTACGTGACCGAGGAGATGTAGCGACTTGAGCGCCGCCGCGACCCGCCCCGACGACCCGGACCGCCTGTGGTCGGTGGACGAGCACCTCTCGGACGTCCTCTCCACCGTCCGCCCCCTGGACCCCATCGAACTGCAACTCCTCGACGCCCAGGGCTGCGTCCTGGTCGAGGACGTGATGGTGCCGGTGTCGCTGCCGCCCTTCGACAACAGCTCCATGGACGGGTACGCGGTACGGGTCGCGGACGTCGCGGGCGCGAGCGAGGAGTTCCCGGCCGCCCTGACGGTCGTCGGCGACGTCGCGGCGGGCGCCGCCGAACCGCTCCACGTCGGCCCCGGGCAGGCCGCCCGCATCATGACCGGCGCCCCGCTGCCGCCCGGCGCCGAGACCGTCGTCCCCGTGGAGTGGACCGACGGCGGCCTCGGCGGCGGCCCCGTCACCAAGATGACCGCCCGCAGCGCCGCCCCCGAGGGCGCCACCGGCCAGGTCCAGGTCCACCGCCCCGCCGAGGCACGCGCGCACGTGCGCGCGAAGGGCAGCGACACCACCGCCGGGGAGCGCGCCCTGGAGGCCGGCACCGTCCTCGGCCCCTCCCAGATCGCCCTGCTCGCCGCCGTCGGCCACGGCTCGGTACGCGTGCGCCCGCGCCCGCGCGTGGTGGTCATCTCCACCGGCAGCGAACTGGTCCAGCCCGGCGAGGAGCTGCGCGGCGGCCAGATCTACGACTCCAACAGCTTCGCCCTCACCGCCGCCGCCCGGGACGCCGGGGCGATCGCCTACCGGGTCGGCGCCGTCACCGACGACGCCGACGTCCTGCGCTCCACCATCGAGGACCAGCTCGTCCGCGCCGACCTGGTGGTCACCACCGGCGGGGTCAGCGTCGGGGCGTACGACGTCGTCAAGGAGGCGCTGTCCGCCGTCGGCGACGAGAGCGCCACCGAGGGCGACGAAGAGGCGCCGGCCGGGCCCGGCGTCGACTTCCGCAAGCTGGCCATGCAGCCAGGCAAGCCCCAGGGCTTCGGCGCCGTCGGCCCCGACCACACCCCGCTGCTCGCCCTCCCGGGCAACCCCGTCTCCTCGTACGTCTCCTTCGAGCTGTTCGTCCGGCCCGCGATCCGTGCCCTGATGGGCCTGGGGGACGTGCACCGGCCCACCGTCCGGGCCGTCCTGGAGTCCGGCAAGGCGCTGACCTCGCCCGCGGGCCGCCGCCAGTTCCTGCGCGGCCGGTACGCCGACGGCACCGTGACCCCGGTCGGCGGCGCCTCCTCCCACCTGGTGGCGGCGCTCGCCCATGCCGACGCGCTGATCGTGGTCCCGGAGGACGTGGAGTCGGTGGAGCCCGGCACGGAGGTCGAGGTCGTCCTGCTCGGCTGACCCGCGGGAGGCACGGCGGCGGCCCCGCGGCCAGGGATGCGGAGGCTCCCGTTCGGCCGCCGGGCGCCGGTTGGCGGTAGCGTGTCGCTGCACACAGGCCCGGGCGCCCGACCGTCCGGGCCCGGGCCGTGACCGGGAGCGCACACCACATGAGCACGCAGGACCGACTGACGCACCTCGACGACGCGGGAGCCGCCCGCATGGTCGACGTCTCGGGCAAGGCCGTCACCGAGCGCACCGCCCGCGCCAGCGGCCGCGTACTGGTCTCACCGCGCGTGGTCGAACTCCTGCGCGGTGAGGGGATGCCCAAGGGCGACGCGCTCGCCACCGCCCGCATCGCCGGGATCATGGGCGCCAAGCGCACCCCCGACCTCATCCCGCTGTGCCACCCGTTGTCGGTGGCGGGTGTCAAGCTGGATCTGTCGGTCGCGGACGACGCCGTGGAGATCCGGGCCGCGGTACGCACCACGGACCGCACGGGCGTCGAGATGGAGGCGCTCACCGCGGTCTCCGTCGCCGCGCTCACCGTGATCGACATGGTCAAGGCGGTCGACAAGGGGGCGGTCATCACGGACGTACGGGTGGAGGAGAAGACGGGCGGCGCGTCGGGCGACTGGAGCCGGGCATGACAGGCGACGCGACGGCGGGGAGCGCGTCCTACCGTGCGCTGGTCGTGACCGCCTCCAACCGGGCCGCCGCCGGGGTCTACGCGGACCGGGGCGGCCCGCTGATCGCCGAGGGCCTGCGTGGCCTCGGCTTCGCCGTCGACGGCCCCCAGGTCGTCCCCGACGGCGACCCCGTCGAGGCCGCCCTGCGCGCGGGCGCCGAGGCGGGCTACGACGTCATCCTCACCACCGGCGGCACGGGCATCTCGCCCACCGACCGCACCCCCGAGGCGACCCGCGCGGTGCTCGACCGCGAGATCCCCGGCATCGCCGAGGCGATCCGCGCGTACGGCCGCGACAAGGTGCCCACGGCAGCCCTCTCCCGGGGCCTGGCCGGGATCGCGGGCGGCACCCTGATCGTCAACCTGCCCGGCTCCACCGGTGGCGTGAAGGACGGCCTGGCGGTGCTGGAACCGCTACTGAAGCACGCGGTCGACCAACTCCGCGGCGGCGACCACGCCGGGCCGAGCACCGGGGGTGCGCGCTGAACACCCCCTCCTGGCCCGTCGAACTGGCGGACGGCGACGTTCTGCTGAGGCCCATAAAGATGCGCGACCAGCGGGTCTGGCGCGAGGTCAACCGGCGCAACCGCGACTGGCTGCGGCCCTGGGAGGCGACGATCCCGCCGCCCACGCCCAGCGGCCCGATCGTCCACCGCCCGACCTACCGGCAGATGGTCAGGCACCTGCGCTCCGAGGCGGGCGCCGGCCGGATGCTGCCCTTCGTGATCGAGTACCAGGGGCGCCTGGTCGGCCAGTTGACGGTGGCCGGAATCACCTGGGGCTCGATGTGCTCGGGGCACGTCGGCTACTGGGTGGACGAGGCGGTCGCCGGCCGCGGGGTGATGCCGACGGCGGTCGCCCTCGCCGTCGACCACTGCTTCCGCACGGTCGGACTGCACCGGGTCGAGGTCTGCATTCGCCCCGAGAACCGGCCCAGTCGGCGGGTGGTGGAGAAACTCGGATTCCGCGAGGAGGGACTGCGCCCGCGTTATCTCCACATCGACGGCGCCTGGCGGGACCATCTCGTCTTCGCGCTGACCGCCGACGAGGTTCCCGAGGGACTCCTCGCACGCTGGCGCCGCCGGCGGGCCGAACGGGCGGGCGGAACCAGCAAATAAAAAATGCGTTCGAAATGGTGTTCGAAATACAGCACGGAGCGATCGGGCTCGTGACCGCATCGATCACAAAAAATGCTCGAAATATCAGCCAGATCGTGCGACACACCGGCCCAATTGGCGGATGGCCTCATGCAAACCCCTCTACCGTGTGAGCGTGAGCAGCAGCGGCCTCATCTACGCAGTCATTGTCGGGGCCTGGGCCGCCTACTTGGTGCCGATGTGGCTCCGTAGGCAGGACGAGCTGAACGAGGCCCGTCCGACGGAACGCTTCAGCACCGCCATCCGGCTGCTTTCCGGACGGGCGGGCATGGAGCGCCGGTACGCCAGGGACCTGCGCGCCCGCTCCGCCGACGAGTCGGAGCGCGACGCCGACCCGGACGACGTCACCGCCTCGGTGGACGTCCGGGCCTTCGCCATGCCCCCGGCCGGACAGCGCGCGCACACCAGGATCGGCCCGGCGCCGCAGCGGTCCGCGCCGGTGCCGCCGCAGCAGGGCGCGCGGCCGGAGCCGTCCGCCCGGCCGGACCGGCCCGCCCCGGTGCCGCAGCAGGAGGCCCCCGAGCGGGAGTCGGCGGCTCCCGAGCGGCAGCAGACGGCGAAGGCGGCGTCCCGGTCCGTTCCGGCGGCGCGTCGGGCGCAGTCGGCGGAGGCCCTCGCGCGCGCCCGGCGCTCCAAGGTGCTCGCGCGCCGGCGGCGTACGACCGTGATGCTGTTCCTCGCCTTCACCCTGGGCGCGGTCGTCGCCGCGGTGGGCGGGCTCGCCTTCCTGTGGGCGCCCGCCGTCCCGGCCGTGCTGCTCAGCGGGTACATCGCCTATCTGCGGGCGCAGGAGCGCAAGCGGTTCGCCTACCAGATGGACCGGCAGCGCGCCGAGGTCGCCGCACAGCGGCTGCGCGAGCGCCGGCCCCGGCAGCGCCCCGCGGCCCTCGACGCCGACACCGACGAACCGGAGGACGGACCCGAGCCGGCCACCGACCCGGGCCTGTCCGCGCTCGCCGCCGACCGCCGCGCGCTCGTCGAGCAGACCGACCACGCCGAGTGGGTCGACCAGCAGCGCGAGCGGCAGCGCCGGCCCGGCCACGGCGACAGCTGGGACCCGGTCCCGGTGCCCCTGCCGACGTACGTCACCGCGCCGGTCGCCCCCCGCGCCACCCCGCACGTCGACCTGTCCGCGCCGGACACCTGGAGCGCGGCCCGCTCCAGCGCGGCCGACCCGGACACCGGCACGGGCGCGCACCGCGACGGCGGCGGCAGGCCGCGCGAGGCCCGCGACCGCGCCGCCCGCCCGGAGTCCGCCGCGGACGCCGGCCAGGCGGAGGAGAAGCCGGACGGCGCCTCCTCCGACCGCAGCGACGCCCGCCGCGCCGCCTCGGCCCGCCGCTCCCGCGGCCGCGGCCGCACCCCGCTCTTCGACCAGTACGAGGACACCGACCGGCCCCGCGCCGCCAACGAGTGACGCCCCCACCACCCCTCGGCTGACCTGCCGGGAACGGATTACCAAGCACCCGGACGGGGATGCTAGAGTTTCACTCGTTGCAAGGGCCTGTGGCGCAGTCCGGTAGCGCACCTCGTTCGCATCGAGGGGGCCAGGGGTTCAAATCCCCTCAGGTCCACGCAGCTCAAAGCCCCGGTAGGGATCTCCCGACCGGGGCTTTGACATGTCGTACAGCAGCGAAGTACAGCAACTACTTCGGATCTTGCTTCCCGAGATGCTTGCCCAGCTTCCGCAGCGCCCGCCGGGTCGACTCCGACGGGACGTGTGTGTGGAACTCCATCGTCACCGCGATCTTGCTGTGTCGAAGGATCTGCATCGCGACGCGAGGGTGGACGTCGAGCGCGGCGAGCAGTGAGCCGCACGTGTGGCGAGTGTCGTGCAAGCGGATCTGCCGACCGCCAGCCCTGGCCGACCGGTCAACGAACCGGCGGTTGAAGTGGCGCGGCTCGAACGGTGTCCCGTAGCGCGTCGTGAACACGAAGTCGGAGTCCGACCACAGTTCGCCGGCCGCTTGCTTCGCAGCCTCCTGCTCCTTCTTCCGGAGTTGGAGCGCCGCAATGCAGATCTGTGGCAGTGGGAGCGTGGCTGCGGATGCCTCGGTCTTGGTCTCGTCATGGATCAGGCGCCGGTTGATCCGCTGTAGCTGCATCTGCACGGTGATCTCTCCAGCGTCCAGGTTCACGCTGTCCCACGTGAGGCCCAGCACCTCGCCACGTCGGAAGCCCGAGACCAGGATGAGCACGTACGCCGCGTAGAGCGGGTCACGAGCAGTGCTGGCCGCTTCGAGGAACTTCCGGGCCTCTTCCACCGACCAGGGGTGCCGCTTCGTCTTCCGAGCCGATCGCACCTAACCAGGCCCGCGACGTTCTTGGAGATCAGCTCCTCAGAGGTCGTTCCCTTTCCGAACCTCGTGTGACGTTTTCGCTGGTCAGGCATGAAGTAACGGCTGCCGCGGCAGCCTGGGCTTGTTGCCGGACGAGATGTCGTGGAGGTGGCGGATGCCGTCGATGCGGGCGGTTCTACAGGCGCGGCAGAAGGCCGCGGCCGCGCAGGTGAAGGACCTTGAAGCCGAGCTGGACCGGGTGCGGGCGGCTCTGGCGGAGGCGGAAGAAGGGCACCGGCGCCGGGTGATCGGCCTGGAGCAGTATCTGGAGGCACTGGCCGAGGAGAACGCTTCCGCCGCCCGTCCCGGCCCGCCGGCCATCCCGGAACCGGCAGCAGATCCCGCACTGTCGCCCACTCGGCATCGCTCAGGTCCGAGCCGTACCGGGGCCGACGCCCCGGACGGTCGGCCGCATTCCCGAACCTGTGGGCGAGACAGTCACACCCAGGAGTGGCCGGACTGGACCCGGCCACCACGACCACGCGGCCTCTTGCTCCTCGCTGGACTCGACAACCGCGAGCTGCCAAGAGGCCTTCCTTCATGCCCGCGCACCCGACAACTCACCCGATCCAGCACCCTGTTCGAGACCCGACCGACCACCCGCACGGATAGAGAACAGCCAGTCAGGCAGCCACTTTGGGGCGAGCCTCTAAGGTCTTGGCCCCAACGTCGTGCTTTACCGGGCAGGTCCACAGACTGCCCGACGCGCCGGAAGCTTACGGGTCCATGACTACTCGCCCCAAAGCAGCTCCAGCCCAAAGCCGCTCCGCCGACCGCATGCGGCACCTGCGGGCCCGCGGAGACTCCGGCATACCTGGGGAAGTTGGCAGCCAACTTCATGCACTTGTCCCCACTTGGTTGTCGCCTCTAAACAACTGCCACACAACTCCTCCGGTCGGCTTCGGTGTTGCATCATGCGTAGGCAGGCAACGAGAAAGCCCACCTTGCCGCGCAGGCTTCCCGGCGAGGCGGCAGAGGTGGGCGGTGAACCCTTTGGAGGCTCAGTGATGAGTGTGGCTCTTCCCCTGCAGGTGCTGTCAAACCACAGCCCGAAATTCTGGGTGATCGCAGTACTTGTGATCATCGTTGTCACGTGGCGTGAGGCCAGCGACGTCATCGGCGCGTACGTGGCGGTATTGGAGGCGGTCACCGCAGCCTCCGCTGGAGTTGCTGTACAGCAGAGGAGTACAGCAACCGCGCTGACTGCCATCGGCCGTCATGGCCCCTCGCGGACCATCTGACCAGCCCTAGAGACCTCAACGGCCCCCTTGCCTATAGTTCGCATCGAGGGGCCAGGGGTTCAAATCACCTCAGGTCCACGCACACGAGATCCCACCCGATCTGATTGATCGGGTGGGATTTCTGCGTTTGCGACCGGACGCGGAGTGCTTCGGCGGAGGGTGAGGGCCGTGGGGAGCAGGGTCTCCGCCGTGGCCAGGCGCAGGAGTTGGGCGCGGGTCGCGCCGGTCAGGCGCAGGGAGCGCAGGTCGCGGGTGCGGGCCGCGGTGGCCATGGCCAGGGTGCCGGCGAGGGAGATGCCCGTGTAGAGCAGGGCGATGCCCAGGACCAGGGCGTAGCCGAGACGGGTGGTGCGGGTGGTGTGCGGGGCGTGCGCCGACACCCACTGCGCCCTCGTGGAGACCCGTGCGCCGGTCGCCTCCGCCGCCGTGCGCAGGGAGCGCGCCACCGCCGCCGCGTCCGCGCCCTTCGCCACCCCCACGTCGACCCGGTCCACCGGGGCGCCGGGCGCGTTGGCCGGGGTACGTACACGCCGTTGTTCCCGGTGCCGGTGGCCAGGACCGCCGCACGGCGTCGGGGCGCGCCGGTGGCTTGCGCCGGGCGCCCCGCCGCGGGGCGCCCTCACGGCCGACGCCGCCGACGCCCTCGACCGCTCCCCGGTCCCCGTCGACGTCGCCCTCGACCTCCCCGGCCGGCTGCCCCCGCCCGTCGAGGCCGCCGCGTACTTCGTCGTCTGCGAGGCGCTGGCCAACGTGGCCCGGCACAGCGGGGCCGGGCGGGCGCGGGTCGAGGGCGGGCACCGCGGCGGACGGCTCGTCCTCACCGTCTCCGACGACGGCGACGGCGGCGCCGATCCGGCCGCCGGGAGCGGGCTGACCGGGCTCGCCGACCGGGTGTCGGTGCTCGATGGCAGACTCTCCCTGTCCAGCCCGCGGGGCGGACCGACCCTGCTGCGTGTGGAGATCCGTTGCGAGCCGAGCCAGCCCCCGACGACGCTCCCGCCGACAGTGCTCCCGGCGGGCCCCGGCGCCTGCGCGTAGTCCTCGCCGAGGACAGTGTGCTGCTGCGGGACGGGCTCGTCGGGCTGCTCACCCGGTTCGGGCACGAGGTCGTGGCGGCGGTCGGGGACGCGCCCGCGCTGCTCGCCGCCGTCGCCGCGCACGCCCCCGACGTCGTCGTCACCGACGTCCGCATGCCGCCCGGCCTGAAGGACGAGGGTCTGCGCGCGGCCGTGCGGCTGCGTGCGGAGCGGCCCGGGCTGCCGGTCCTCGTCCTCAGCCAGTATGTGCAGCGCGCCTACGCCGCCGAGCTGCTCGACTCCGGGGACGGCACCGGCGTCGGCTATCTGCTCAAGGACCGCATCGGGCAGGTCGAGCAGTTCGTGGCCGCGCTCGGCGAGGTCGCGGCCGGCGGCACGGTCGTCGATCCCGAGGTCGTACGGCAGCTGCTGCGCCGGCGGCGGGACCCGCTGGAGCGGCTGACCCCGCGCGAGCGGGAGGTGCTGGCGCTGGTCGCCGAGGGCCGCCCTGCGGGCCTGACGACAGGACCCTACAGCGGCTTGGCGTAGCAGCGGCTGTCCGGGTAGTCGCGGTACAGGCCGAACTTGGCGCAGGGCTCGTAGCCGCTGGAGGTGTACAGGCCGATGGCCTCCGGCTGCTTGGTGCCGGTCTCCAGCACCATCCGGGTGCGCCCCGCCGCGCGGGCGTCGTCCTCCAGCTGCGACAGGACCCGGCGGGCCAGCCCCCGGCCGCGTACCTCCTCGACCACGAACATCCGCTTGAGCTCGGCGTCCCCGTCCGCGTAGCCCTCGTCGCCTGCGTTCTGGGTGCGCCAGCCGCCGGTCGCCACGGGCCGGTCGCGCTCGTCGTACGCGATCAGATACAGACCGGTGGGCGGGGCGAACATCGCCGGGTCCAGCGGGGTGATGTCACCGCCGTCGCCGTAGCGGAGGTCGTACTCGGCCTGCACCAGGTCGTTGAGCTTGACGGCGTCGGGGTGGTCGAAGGAGACAGGGCGTATAAACATGCGGGATATCGTACTTCTATGCGGATGAGGTGATGTGTCCGAGGTGGTGTGCGCCTCCGTAGCGTACGTGGGGCGTGTGGTGATTTCCCGTGGCTTTCGGCGGTGACGGGCCTTGAGAGGTGTGGCACGGGCCACCAACGGCGGACGCGGGGGTGGCGGTGCCGCCGCCGGTGCCGCCGTGGCCGGGCTGTCGCCGCGTGCCCTCGGCGTCCTCGGCCGGCTCCGGCTGCTGCGCGACCGGGCCGTGCACGGGGCCGGTGACGTCACCGCCGTCGCCGCGCGCGACTTCGTCGACAGCTGCCGGACGGTCGCCCGGGAGGTGGCCGCGCTGCGGCGTCCGTGAGCCCGGGTATCGTGCCGGGGTGCTGACCGTTACCTCCGTGAATGTCAATGGCCTGCGTGCCGCCGCGCGCAAGGGCTTCGTCGAGTGGCTCGCCGGGACCTCGGCGGACGTGCTCTGCCTCCAGGAGGTCCGGGCCGAGCCGCAGCAGTTGCCCGAGGCCGTGCGGGCGCCGGAGGGGTGGCATGTGGTGCATGCGCCGGCGGCGGCGAAGGGGCGAGCGGGGGTGTCCCTCTACACCCGGCGCGAGCCCGACCGGGTGCGCGTCGGGTTCGGGTCCGAGGAGTTCGACGGCAGCGGGCGGTACGTCGAGGCGGATCTGCCGGGGGTGACCGTGGCGAGCCTGTATCTGCCCTCGGGGGAGGTCGGGACCGAGCGGCAGGACGAGAAGTTCCGCTTCATGGACGAGTTCCTGGTGTACCTCAAGGAACTGCGGGTACGGGCGGCGGCGGACGGGCGGGAGGTCGTGGTGTGCGGGGACTGGAACATCGCGCACCAGGAGGCCGACCTGAAGAACTGGCGGGGGAACGTCAGGAACTCCGGGTTCCTGCCGGAGGAGAGGGCGTGGTTGGGGAGGGTGCTCGACGCGTCGGACGGGGGGTATGTGGATGTGATGCGGGCGTTGCATCCGGGGGTGGCGGGGCCGTACACGTGGTGGTCGTACCGGGGGCGCGCGTTCGACAACGACTCGGGGTGGCGGATCGATCTCGCCGTGGCCACGGCGGGGCTTGCGGGGCGGGCGGTGAAGGGGGTCGTGGAGCGGGCGGCGTCGCATGCGGAGCGGTGGTCCGACCATGCGCCGGTCACTGTCGTGTACGACGTGTAGGGGGTGGGGGTGGGTGGGGGTTCGCCCGGATTTTTCGCCCTCGCCCGCAGCCGCAAACGAAGAGGTGGGGCACCGGTGGCCGGGAAGGGCGCCGGATACCCCACCTCTCGTGGGTGAAGCCGTAACGCTTGACTGCGCGTCGGTCAGACGTCGTAGTCGGAGTCGAACCGGTCCCGCTCCTCGTGGGCCATGTCGTCCATCTCGCGGCGGCCCCGCTCCTGCGGGGACCCGCCCGGCCGCTGGCGCTCCTGCCCGCCGGGGCGGCCCTGTCGCTCGGGGCGGTCCTGGCGGTCGGGGCGGCCCTGGCCGCCCTGGCCCATGCGCTCCTGCGCACGCTCACGCAGCTGCTCGGACTTCTCCTGGAACTGGTCCTTCATGCCCATGTGTGTTCACTCCCAAGGGGGGTTGAGGGGATCGGGCCCGATTAGCGTGACACGCCCGGTCACGCACCGCTCGTCGATCACTCACCCTCCGTGATGAGCCAAGAAAGCACCAGGTCAGCGCCCTGTCACAGGGCCTCGGGACGCCTCGTCGGCCGCTCCGCCCGCCCCCACGAGCCCCGTCCGCACCCGCTCAAGCCGCGGTGCGAACCGCCGCATCTCGCGCTGCCCCACGGTCGCTATCAGCCCCGGCAGATACCCCCGCACGCCCTGCATCCCGCGCAGCCACCACTGCCCATACACATGCGGCGCCCGCCGCTCGATCCCGGCGACGATGCGGTCCACGGCCGGGCCCAGCGGATACGTCTTGTTGGACGGCCACGGCAGCCGCTGCCGCAGCTCCCGCATCACGTCGTCCTGATCGGCCCCGCGCACCATGTCCGTGTCCGTCCAGGACAGATACGCGACCCCGACACCCACCCCCTCGTGCGCGACCTCGGCGCGCAGACTGTGCGCGTACGCCTCCACGCCCGACTTGGACGCGCAGTACGCCGACATCATCGGCGCCGGAGTGAGCGCGGCGAGCGAGGCGACCTGGAGCAGATAGCCGCGCCGCTCCCGCAGCGCGGGCAGGAACGCGCGCGCGGTGACGGTGGAGCCGATGAGGTTGACCTCGATGACGCGGCGCCAGGAGTCCGGGTCGGAGACGGCGAACGGACCGCCCAGCGCGACACCGGCGTTGGCGACGACGACGTCCACCCGCCCGAACCGCTCGCGCACCTCGGCGGCGACCCGGGACATCGCCTCGTGGTCGGTGACGTCGGCGTGCCAGTACGCGCCCTCGGTGTGCAGCCGCTCGGCGACCTCCTTCAGCGCCTCCGGCTCCAGTCCGACGAGGGCCACCTTCATCCCGCGCGCGGACAGCTTGCGGGCGAGGAGTTCGCCCACGCCCCGGGCCGCGCCGGTGATCACCGCGACGCGCCCCTCCAGCTTCGTCCTGCTCATGCGCCCTCCTTCAATTCGACGTAGCCACGGACCAGTTCACGGATCTTCCCGGTGACGAGGTCCGGTGCCTCCACCGGTGTCATGTGCCCGACCCCGGGCAGTTCGGTCAGCGAGACGCAGTCCGGCAGCGCGGCGGCCAGCGCCCGGGCGTGCACGGGCGGGGTCAGCCGGTCCGCCGTCCCGGCGACCACCGCCGTCGGCACCCGCAGCGCGCGTACCCCGTGGTCGAGATCGAGCGCGTCGAGAACTTGCGACCACGCGTACCGGGCCCGGCGCGGGCAGGCGTGCACGATCCGCGCGCACGCCCTGACCATCGCCGGGGACGCACCCGGGCCCATCGTGGCGTACTTGAGGACGCGCAGGGCGAGCGGCGTGACCGGGCCGAGCGGGGCGCGGGAGCCGAGGACGCGCCCGGTGAGCCAGGTGCGCAGCCGGCCCGCGCCCAGCAGCGGCACCACCAGCGACTCGGCGACCAGCCGCGAACTGCCCGTGCTGCACAGCAGGACGGCCGCCGCGTGCGCGCGGAACCCGGGCCGGGAGGCGGCGGCCATGATCGTCATGCCGCCCATCGAGTGCCCGGCGATCACGGCCGGTTCGCCGGGTGCCAGGGTGGCGGCGAGCACGGCCTCCAGGTCGTCGGCGAGCGCGTCGGTGCCGCACGCCTCGCTCGCCGGGGAGCGGCCGTGGCCGCGCTGGTCGTAGGCGATCACGCGGTGGTCGACGGAGAGTTCGCGGATCTGTGCCGCCCAGAAGGCGGTCGAACAGGTCCAGCCGTGCGCGAGGACGACGGCGGGCGCTGCCGGGTTGTCGACGGGTCCGTGCACCTCGACGTGGAGCACGGCCCCGTCGGCCGAGGTCACGGTCAGGACGCGCCCCGGCTCGACGGGGGCGTACGGGTCGGTGGGCGCGGGTGTCGTACGGCTCATGCGCCCGCCTCCACCGTGTGCTCCGCGCCGCCGTGTTCCCGCGCGGGGGCGCGCAGGACGTCGTACTCGGCGAGGTCGACGTGCCGGGTGGCGCGGCGGAACTCGCCCGTCGTGCCCGGCCAGATGGTGGTGTTGCGGCCGCTCGCGTCCAGGTACCAGCTGGTGCAGCCGCCGGTGTTCCACACCGTGCGCTTCATGCGTTCCTGCACCCGGTGGTTCCAGGCGTCGACGGCGGCGGGGCGGGCGTCGAGCGCGGCCCGGCCGGAGCCGCCGAGCAGCTCCAGCTGCCGCACGTAGTCGGCGAGGTAGTTCAGCTGGGACTCGATCATCAGGATCATCGAGGTGTTGGCGAGGCCGGTGTTGGGCCCGATGATCGTCATCCAGTTGGGGAACCCGGCGGCGGAGGCGCCGCGCAGTGCCGCCATGCCGCCCTGCCAGGACTCGGCGAGGGTGCGGCCGTCGGCGCCGACGACCCGTTCGGCGATCGGCATGTCCGTGACGTGGAAGCCGGTGCCGAAGACGATGGCGTCCACCTCGGCCTCGCTGCCGTCGGCCGAGACCAGCGTGGAGCCGCGCACCTCGGCGAGGGCGCCGACGACGTCCGTGTTGGCCCGCGCGAGCGCCGGATAGTAGGTGTTGGACAGCAGGATGCGCTTGCAGCCGATGCGGTAGTCCGGGGTGAGCCGGGCGCGCAGCGCCGGGTCCTTGACGGCCCGGGCCATGTTCCGCTTCGCCAGCCGCTCCACCACGTCCAGTTCGCTCGGCCACTTGGTGAACGCCTGGACCTGCAACTCCCGGATGCCCCACAGCAGTCCGCGCCGCGCCTTGGCGGTGACCGGGAGCGCCCGGTGCAGTCCGCGCTCCAGGGGGCCGATGGCCCGGTCGGCGCGCGGCATGACCCAGGGCGGGGTGCGCTGGAAGAGGGTGAGGCGGGAGACCCGCGGCTGGATCTCGGGCACGATCTGGATGGCGGAGGCGCCGGTGCCGATCATCGCGACCCGCTTGCCGCGCAGGTCGTAGTCGTGGTCCCAGCGGGCCGAGTGGAAGACCTTGCCGGGGAAGCCGGCGAGCCCCGGGATGTCGGGGATCTTCGGGTCGGAGAGCGGCCCGGTCGCGGAGACGACGAGGTCGGCGGTGAGTGTGCCCCGGGTCGTCTCGATCTCCCAGCGCAGCCGCTCGCCGTCCCAGCGCATCAGCTTCACCTCGGTGCCGAGGCGCAGGTGCGGGCGGAGCCCGAAGGTGTCGGCGACGTGCTCCAGGTAGGCGCGGATGTGCGGCTGCCCGGAGAAGGTGCGCGGCCACTCGGGGTTGGGCGCGAAGGAGAAGGAGTACAGGTGCGAGGGCACGTCGCACGCGCACCCCGGGTAGCTGTTGTCCCGCCAGGTGCCGCCGACGGAGTCCGCCCGTTCCAGGACGACGAAGTCGGTGACCCCCTCGCGGCGCAGCCGCACGGCCGCCCCGAGCCCGCCGAACCCCGACCCGACCACCGCCACGCGTACATGCTCGTGCTCGGCCATGCCACCGCCTCCACGCGTCCTCGCGTACTCGTCCCGTTACCGGCCGTACGACCGTGCCAGTGAACACTGGCACAGTGGGACTGTAGGGCAGCGCTCTACTGATGGGTAGGGGTTGTGGCGAGGAAAGTTACCGCGGGTACGACATAGGCTGCGGGGGTGACGGACGAAGGGGAGCGGCGCGAGTACCGCATGGCGGAGCTGGCCGAGGCGGCCGGCATCACGGTGCGCACGCTGCGCTTCTACCGCGAGCGCAAGCTGATCCGGCCACCGCGCCGCGAGGGCCGTATCGCCTGGTACGACGACACGCACCTGGCCCGGCTGCGCACGATCTCCGGGCTCCTGGAGCGCGGCCACACGCTCACCGGGATAGCGGAGCTGGCCGAGGCCTTCGACCACGGCCGCGACGTCGGCGACCTCCTCGGCGTCGGCGGCCCGAGCGAGGAGACCCCGGTCCGCCTCACCCCCGAGGCGCTGGCCGACGTCTTCGGCTCCGAGGCCACCGCGGAGAACCTGGCCGCCGCGCTGGAGCTGGGGTATCTCGGCACGGACGGCGCCGAGATCGTGCACGTCAGCCGCCGCCTGCTGGACGTCTCGGCGGCCCTGGTCCGCGAGGGCATCCCGCTGGCCGACGTCCTGACGGCCGCCCGCCGGGTCCGCACCCACACCGAGGCCCTGGCGGACCTCTTCACCACCCTGATCCTCACCCACCACACCCCCGAGGCCCTGACCCGCCTGCGCCCCCTGGCGAAGAGCGTGGTGGAGGCGGAACTGTCCCTGGCGCTGGACAGGCGAGCGGCGTCCTCGTAGCGCGTGTACTCAGTCCTGTCCGTTCCGGGGCGGCAGCTTCGGCCGCGTTCGGTCGGGGATGTCCGTGTGCGCCGGCGGCGCGGCCGCCGGACGCTCCGCCAGCAGCGTCAGCGCCAGATGCACCGCGTCGTCCAGCTGCGCATGCCGTCCCTCCGCCCAGTCCAGCGGCGTCCGCAGCGCCTCCAGGTCCGGGTCGACGCCCCGGTTCTCCACCGACCACCCGTACGCGGCGAACCACGCCGCGTTCATCGGCACCGTGATCACCGTGCCGTCCCCCAGCCGGTGCCGCCCGGTCATGCCGACGACGCCGCCCCAGGTCCGCTGGCCCACCACGGGGCCGAGCCCCAGCAGTTTGAACGCCGCCGTGATCATGTCGCCGTCGGACGCGGTCGCCTCGTCGGCGAGGGCGACGACCGGGCCGCGCGGGGCGTCGGAGGCGTACGACACCGGCTGGGCGTCGCGGGTGACGTCCCAGCCCAGGATCGTGCGGGTCAGCTTCTCGACGACCAGTTCGCTGATGTGCCCGCCCGCGTTGCCACGCACGTCGACGATGAGCGCGGGCCGGAAGACCTCCCCGCGCAGGTCGCGGTTGAACTGGGCCCAGCCGGAGCCGCCCATGTCGGGGATGTGGAGGTAGCCGCACTTGCCGCCGCTCAGCTCGCGCACGACCTCGCGGCGCCTGGCGACCCAGTGCTGGTAGCGCAGCGGCCGGTCGTCGACGAGCGGGACGACGGCGACCCGGCGGGCGGCACCGCCGCCGGACTCCCCGGCCGGGGCGAAGGTCAGCTCCACCGTCGTACCGCCGGCCCCGGCCAGCAGCGGGTACGGGCCGGTCAGCGGGTCGACGGCGCGGCCGTCCACATGGGTGAGGACCGCGCCCTCGCGGATGCCGGAGCCGGCCAGCGGGGAGCGGGCGCGGGAGTCGGAGGAGTCGCCGGGCAGGATGCGGCGGACCACCCACTGCCCTTCCCGGCACACCAGGTCCGCGCCGAGCAGGCCCTGCGGGCGCTGGTAGTGCGGCGGGCCCTCGTTGCGGCGGGCGGCGGCGACGTACGCGTGCGAGGTGCCGAGTTCACCGAGGACCTCGCGCAGCAGGTCGGCGAACTCGTCGGGGGAGGCGACGCGTTCGACCAGCGGACGGTACTGGGCGAGGATCGCGTCCCAGTCGATGCCGCACATGCCCGGGTCCCAGAAGTGGGCGCGGATGATCCGGCCCGCCTCGTCGAAGGACTGCCGCCACTCCGCCGCCGGGTCCACCTGGTGCAGGATGCGCCGCAGATCGATCCAGACGGTGCTGTCGCCGTCGCCGGCCTCGGTGGCGGGCACCGCGCGCAGGTCGCCCTCGTCCATGACGACCAGCCGGGTGCCGTCGCCGCTCACCGCGAACCAGTCGAGGTCGCCGACGAGTTCGGACTTCTTCGCCCGGCCGACGTTGAAGTGTTCGAGGGTGGGCCGGCCGGAGAGGTCGTCGGGGTTGGCGAAGGTCTCGCCGAGGGCACCGGAGATCGGCCAGCGCAGCCAGACCAGTCCGCCGCCGGCGACGGGGTGCAGCGCCGAATATTTGGACGCGGTGACCGGGAACGGCGTCACCCGGCTGGCGAGGCCCTCCACCTCGACGGTGACCGTGCCGTCCCCGGCCTCGTCCTCGTATCCGACGGGATCCAGGCCCCCGGCGGCCGGGCGGCCCTCGGGGTTGAGGGCGAAGGGGGACGGGGTGGCCGAGGAGAGGGTGACGAGGTAGGGGCGGCAGCCGAGCGGGAAGGACAGGTCGCCGGTGTGCACGTCGTAGACGGGGTCGAAGCCGCGCCAGGAGAGGAAGGCGAGGTAGCGGCCGTCGCGGGTGAAGACGGGGTTCTCGTCCTCGAAGCGGCCGTCGGTGACGTCGAGGACGGGGCCGGTGTCCGGTCCCGCGATGCGGGCCATCCTGATCTGGCGCAGGGAGCGGCCGATGCCGGGGTGGGACCAGGTCAGCCAGGCCCCGTCCGGGGAGAAGGCGAGGTCGCGCACGGGCCCGTTGACGGACCGGATCAACTCGGTGACGTCGCATGCGACGGACTGCCCCTCCTGCCCCTCCTGCCCCTCCTGCCCCTCCTGCCCCTCCTGCCCCTCCTGCTCCTCCTGGCCCTCCTGGCCCTCCTGCCCCTCCTGCCCCGCCTGCTCCTCCTGGCCCTCCTGCCCCTCTGTCTCCCCGACCCGGACGAGGAGCAGCCGGCCGTCGTGGGAGGCGAGGGCGAGGCGTTCGCCCGCGGGGTCGGCGACCATCTCCAGCACCCGGCCCAGCCGCCCCGCGGCCAGCCGGCGCGGGGGCCGGGCGCCGGACGCCCGGGGCAGATGGGCGATCTCGACGGCGTCCTCGCCCTCGGCGTCGGTGACGTACGCGACCTGGCCGCTCTCCCCGAGCATCTCCGGCAGCCGGACCCGTACGCCCGGGGTGTCGGTGAGGGTGCGGGCGGGGCCGTCGCGGTGGGTGAGCCAGTGCAGGCTGCCGCGGACGACGACCGCGCTGGCCCGGCCGGTCTCGTCCACACAGACGCCGTCCACGTGCTGGGCGGCCGGGACCTGGTACGTACGGCGGCCGGCGCGCGGGCCGCACAGGTGTACGTCGAGGCGGTGGGGCACGGCGCCGGGGGAGAGGTCGTCGACGAGCCACAGTTCGCCCGCGCACTGGTACACGATCCGGGTGCCGTCGCCGGCGGCGTGGCGGGCGTAGAACTCGGCGTGGTCGGTGTGGCGGCGCAGGTCGGAGCCGTCGTGGGCGCAGGAGTAGAGGTTGCCGACGCCCTCGTGGTCGGAGAGGAAGGCGATGCGGTCGCCGACGAACATCGGGGCGTCGAGGTGGCCGTCGAGGTCGGCGAGGAGGCGCCGGCCGTGCAGCCAGAGCCTGCCGGTGGCGCCGCCCCGGTAGCGCTTCCAGGAGGCGGGTTCGTGGGGCGGGGTGCCGGTGAGGAGGAGGGTGCGGCGTTCGCCGTCGAGGTCGGCGACCTGGATGTCGGTGACGGGGCCCCAGGGGAGCTTGCGGCCGGGACGGCCGTCGGTGGCGACCTTGTGGGCCCAGGTGAGGTACGAGAAGGGCTCGGCGTGGGAGGTGACGGCGAGGACGGCGCTGTGGCCGTCGGCGTCGGGGGGTGTCCAGCCGCGCACCCTGGTGTCGGTGCTGCCCCAGTAGGTGAGGCGCCTGGCGGGGCCGCCGGTGACGGGGACGAGGTGGATCTCGGGGTCGAGGCTGCGCCAGGTGGTGTACGCGATGTGCCGGCCGTCGGGGGAGAAGCGGGGGTGGCCGGTTCTGGTGCGGTCCACTGTGAGGCGGCGGGGGTGGGTGGAGCCGTCGAGGGGGGCGAGCCAGAGGTCGTCCTCCGCGACGAAGCAGAGGAGGTTCTCGTGAAGATGCGGGAACCGGAGATAGCCGGGGGTCTCGACTGCCGTCGTGTGCCTCACCGTGTCCATGGTTGGCCCGGCCTCCGGCCGGGGCAACCTGGCGGGGGCCTGGCGGGGGCCTGGCGGGGGCCTGGCGGGGGCCGGGCGGGGGCCTGGCGGGGGAGCTCGGGGGGTTCGAGTGCGTCGGCGTGTGCGGGTGCGTCGTGCTTGTTCGCGCAGTTCCCCGCGCCCCTGGTTGGCTTGGGTTGGCGGGGTCGGAAAAGGGGGACGCTGGTTTGTCGCGCCCGTGCGGTGGAGCCGTATGTCGACACAGTCCCGCGCCGCGCCCCTGAAACCTGGGGCGCCCCCTGCTTCTAGGGACGTGACCCAGAACACGAACGAAACCGTTTCGTTTCGTTGGCTCGGCGCGGTACAGTCGATGTCATGACCGAGGTCGCCACGACGACGCGCCGCAGCCGGATCACACCCGAGCGCGAGGCAGAGCTGTACACCGCCGTCCTCGACCTCCTCCGCGAGGTCGGCTACGACGCCCTCACCATGGACGCCGTCGCCACCCGCACCCACTCCAGCAAGGCCACCCTCTACCGCCAGTGGGGCGGCAAGGCCCAGCTCGTCGCCAAGGCACTGCGCCACACCAAGCCCGGCGGCACCGCCGACATCGACACCGGCACGCTCCGCGGAGACCTGCACGCCCTCGTCGTACGCGAGGACGACTGCACCATGGAGCAGAACAACGCCCTGATGCGCGGCGTCGCCATGGCCGTGCACACCAACCCCGATCTGCACCAGGCCCTGCGCGAGGTCGTCGTCGAACCCGAACTCGTCGGCTTCCAGCGGATCCTGGACCGCGCCATCGCCCGCGGCGAGGTCCGCCCGGACAACCCGGCGCTGAAGTACATGGTCCACATGATGCTCGGCGCCTTCGTCACCAGAGCGCTGATCGAGGACCTGCCACCGACGCAGGCGTTCCTGCGCTCGTACATCGACGCCGTCGTCGTCCCAGCCCTGGGCGTCTGAACCACATAACCCCTCTCCACCCCCGCACCACCCCCCCCGCACCAAACCCTCCCCACCACCCGTTCCTGACGCACGACCGCTCTCGTCGTCGGGCCGGTCGGTCCTGCCCCGGCACACCCCAGCGCCGGTCACCGGACCGATCACCCTGCCAGCACAACCACGACCTGACCGGGAGTACGTCCGCGTGGCCACATTCCTGTACCGACTGGGCCGACTCGCCTTCCGGCGACGGCACTTCGTCGCCCTGATCTGGGTGGCGCTGCTCACCCTCGCCGGTGTCGGCGCCGCCAACGCGCCCGCCGCCGGCGACAGTTCCTTCTCGATACCCGGCACGGAGGCGCAGAAGGCCTTCGACCTGCTGGAACAGCGCTTCCCCGGCTCCAGCGCCGACGGGGCCACCGCCCGTATCGTCTTCAAGGCCCCCTCCGGCGAGAAGATCACGGACGCCGACGCCAAGGCGGCGGTGCACAAGACCATCGACGCGCTCGGCGACGGCTCCGAGGTCGCCGCCGTCTCCGACCCGTACGTCACCAAGACGTTCAGCGAGAACGGCACGATCGCGTACAGCTCGGTGTCGTACAAGGTCGGCCCCGGCGAGCTCGCCGACGCCTCCAAGGACGGCCTGGAGCAGGCCGCCCAGGACGCGCGGGACGCCGGGCTGACCGTCGACGTCGGCGGTGACGCGCTCTCCGCCGAGCCCGAGGGCGGTGCCACGGAGGCCATCGGCATCGTGGTCGCCGCGGTGGTCCTCGTCATCACCTTCGGCTCGCTGCTCGCGGCCGGACTGCCGCTGCTCACCGCGATCATCGGCGTCGGCATCGGGGTGGGTACCATCACCGCCCTGGCCAGCGCGCTGGACCTCGGCTCCACCACGTCCATCCTGGCCGCGATGCTGGGCCTCGCGGTCGGCATCGACTACGCGCTGTTCATCGTCTCCCGCTACCGGTCCGAACTGGCCGAGGGCCGCAGCCGCGAGGAGGCGGCGGGCCGGGCGACCGGCACCGCGGGCTCCGCGGTGGTCTTCGCCGGGCTGACCGTCGTGATCGCGCTGGCCGGCCTGTCGGTGGTCAACGTGCCGATGCTGACCAAGATGGGCCTCGCCGCGGCCGGCACGGTCGTCGTCGCCGTCCTCATCGCGCTCACCATGATCCCGGCGATGCTCGGCTACGCGGGCCGGCGGATCAAGCCGGCCGGCGAGAAGGCCCGCTTCCTCGGCGGCAACCGGCCGCAGAAGACCGACGCCTCCGGCGAACCGAAGCCCAACATGGGCACCCGCTGGGCCCGCTTCGTCCTGCGCCGCCCCGTCGCCGTCCTGATCGTCGGCGTGCTGGGCCTCGGCGCGTTCGCGGCCCCGGTCGCCTCGCTGGAGCTGGGCCTGCCCGACGACGGCTCGCAGCCCACCTCCACCACTCAGCGCCGCGCCTACGACCTGCTCTCCGAGGGCTTCGGCCCCGGCTTCAACGGTCCGCTGATGATCGTCGTCGACGGCAGGTCGAGCGAGGACCCCAAGGCGGCGGCGACGGACGTGGCCGACGGCATCAAGAAGCTGGACGACGTGGTCTCGGTGACCCCGGCGACCTTCAACAAGGCCGGCGACACCGCCACCATCACGGTGATCCCCGACTCCAAGCCGTCCTCCACCAGGACCGAGGACCTGGTCCACGCGATCCGCGCGGGCGACGGCCCGGTGAAGTCGGCCACCGACGCCGACGTCCTGGTCACCGGCACCACGGCGATGAACATCGACTTCTCGCAGAAGCTCAACGACGCCCTGGTGCCCTACCTCGCGCTGGTCGTCGGCCTCGCCTTCCTGCTGCTGATCGCGGTGTTCCGCTCGGTCCTGGTCCCGCTGAAGGCGGCGCTCGGCTTCCTGCTCTCGGTGCTCGCCGCGCTCGGCGCGGTGGTCGCGGTCTTCCAGTGGGGCTGGCTGGGGTCCCTGATCGGGGTCGAGGAGACCGGCCCGATCATGTCGATGATGCCGATCTTCATGGTGGGCGTCGTCTTCGGCCTGGCGATGGACTACGAGGTCTTCCTCGTGACCCGGATGCGCGAGGCGTACGTCCACGGCGAGCGCCCCGGCCAGGCGGTGGTCACCGGCTTCAAGTACGGCGCCCGGGTGGTCGTGGCCGCGGCGGTCATCATGATCGCGGTCTTCTCCGGCTTCATCGGCTCCAGTGAGTCGATGGTCAAGATGATCGGCTTCGGCCTGGCGATCGCCGTCGCGTTCGACGCGTTCGTGGTCCGTATGACCCTGGTCCCGGCGGTGCTCGCCCTGCTCGGCGACAAGGCCTGGTGGGTCCCGAAGTGGCTGGACCGCGCCCTGCCCAACGTCGACGTCGAGGGCGAGGGCCTGCGCGCGGTGGACGGTGACGGCCCGCACGACCCGGACGCCGATCCGGACGGCCGGCGGGAACTGGTCGGCGTCTGACGCCGGCTCCCGAGAAATGAGAAGGGGTGCTCCCGCAGCCGCGGGGGCACCCCTTTCTCGTCCCGTCCGGGACCGTCAGCCCGCCACCGGCGCCGCCGTCGCCACGTACGTGCGGCGCAGGAAGCGAAGAAGCGTCTTCGCCTCGAACTGGATCACCGAGACGCCCTGTGCGGTGTGCAGCTCCATGACGGCCTGGACCCGCCCGCAGGGCCAGATGCTGACGTCGGCCGTGGTGGCCGGGGTGTGCAGGCCCCGTTCCAGGAGCTCCCGGGAGAAGCTCCACTCGTGCGGACCCGGCAGGCCGACGCGCACCTCGCGCGGGTCTGCCTCGGGGTCGTAGCGCAGCACGACGGGGACGGTGTCCTGGGCGTCCGGGGCATCCGTGACCACGTGGGCTCGTGCGTACTGTTCGACGACGGACATCGGACGACTCCTCACGCTGCGTAATCCAAGCAGAGGCTGTGAATCCGCTACCTCACCTCCCACTGTCGCACGGTTGAGCGAGACGGGCCCGGCGTCAGGGGGCGACTCTTCGTGTTCGTGGGGAGTCTCACAGTACGGGACGAACGGGTTTGACCTGCTCCGGGAGGGGTTGCGGGCCGGCTCCCCCGAAGGGAACGCCGGGCGTCCGGCGGGCGGCCGTCAGATGATCGTCGGGCAATGGCACCGCACGCGCTCTTGCAAGAGGTTCGCAACAAGCATCTATCATCTAACGGTGCATGTGCCTGACGGATTCATCAACGCCCCCACCTCCGCCGCCGCCGGGGTCATAGCCGCCGGCGCCGTCGCAGTGAGCCTGCGCGGTGCCCGGCGCGAGCTGGACGAGCGCACCGCGCCGCTCGCCGGTCTCGTGGCCGCCTTCATCTTCGCCGTACAGATGCTGAACTTCCCCGTGGCCGCCGGCACCAGCGGCCATCTACTCGGGGGCGCGCTCGCCGCGATCCTCGTCGGGCCGTACACGGGTGTGCTGTGCGTGTCCGTCGTCCTTCTGATGCAGGGCATCCTCTTCGCCGACGGCGGTCTGACCGCCCTCGGCGTCAACGTCACCGACATGGCCCTCACCACCACCGTCGTCGCCTACGCCGTCTTCCGCGGCCTGGTGAAGGTGCTGCCGCGCACCCGGCGCTCGGTCACCGTCGCCTCCTTCGTCGCCGCGGTGCTGTCCGTACCGGCCGCCGCCTGCGTCTTCACGCTGATCTACGCGATCGGCGGCACCACGGACGTGTCCCTCGGCAAGGTCGCCACCGCCATGATCGGCGTCCATGTGCTCATCGGCATCGGCGAGGCGGTCATCACCGCCCTCACCGTCGGCGCCGTCATCGCCGTACGCCCCGACCTCGTGTACGGGGCGCGCGGGTTGCAGCAGAAGCTCAAGCTGCGGGTGGGCGGCGAGCTCGTCGACGCCCCGGACGCGGCACCGGCACCGGTTCCCGCCGCCGCCCGCACCGGCGGGGTCTCCCGCCGCACGGTGTGGGCCACCGGGCTCGTCGCCTCCCTCGTGCTCGCCGGGTTCGTCAGCTTCTACGCCTCGGCCAGCCCCGACGGCCTGGAGAAGGTCGCCCACGACAAGGGCATCGACGCCAAGGAGAAGGAGCACGCCTCCGCCGACTCCCCGCTCGCCGACTACGGCGTCAAGGACATCACCGACGCCCGGCTCTCCGGCGGCCTCGCCGGGGTGATCGGCGTCGGCGTCACGATCGTCGCGGGCACCGGCGTCTTCTGGGCCGTCCGCAGGCGGCGTACGGACGACGCCTCCCCGGCCTCGCTCGACACCTCCGCCGCCGAGAACGTCTGACATGACCGTGCCCGAGACGAGGGGCGCCTGACATGGGCGCCGGACACGCGCACCGGCTCTACCGGCACGGGCACTCGCCCGTGCACGCCCTGCCGCCGCACACCAAGCTCGCCGCCGCCTTCGCCTTCGTGGTCGTCGTCGTCTCGACGCCGCGCGAGGCGATGTGGGCGTTCGCGCTCTACGCCGCCCTGCTCGCCACGGTCGCGTACGCGGCCCGCGTGCCCGCCGCCTTCCTGCTCAAGCGGCTGCTGATCGAGGTGCCGTTCGTCGCCTTCGCCGTGCTGATGCCGTTCGTCGCGGAGGGCGACCGGGTCGACGTCCTCGGGCTCTCGCTCAGCGTCAACGGGCTGTGGGGCGCCTGGAACGTGCTGGCCAAGGGCACCCTCGGCGTCGCCGCCTCCGTGCTGCTCGCCTCCACCACCGAACTGCGCGAACTCCTCCTCGGGCTGCAACGGCTCAAGCTGCCGCCGCTGCTCGTGCAGATCGCCTCCTTCATGATCCGCTACGGCGACGTCATCACCGACGAGATGCGGCGCATGCGCATCGCCCGCGAGTCCCGCGGCTTCGAGGCGCGCGGCGTGCGGCACTGGGGGGTGCTCGCCAAGTCGGCCGGGGCGCTGTTCATCCGCTCCTACGAGCGCGGCGAGCGCGTGCACCTGGCGATGGTGAGCCGGGGGTACGCCGGGTCGATGCCGGTGATCGACGAGGTGACCGCCTCCCGGGCGCAGTGGTCGTACGCACTGGCCCTCCCCGTGGCCGCGCTCGCGGTGTGTCTGCTGGGATGGTTCCTGTGACAGCTCCTTCCCCTTCCCCCGCCCCGGCCTCCCTGGAGGTCTCCGGGCTCGCGTTCGCCTATCCCGACGGGCACCAGGCGCTCTTCGGCGTCGACTTCCGCGTCGAGCGCGGCGAACGGGTGGCGCTGCTCGGGCCGAACGGCGCCGGCAAGACCACGCTCGTCCTCCACCTCAACGGCATCCTGAGCGGGGGCACCGGCACGGTGACCGTCGCCGGGATGCCCGTCGGCAAACGGCACATGGCCGAGATCCGGCGACAGGTCGGCATCGTCTTCCAGGACCCCGACGACCAGCTGTTCATGCCGACGGTCCGCGAGGACGTCGCCTTCGGCCCGGCCGCCGCCGGGCTCAAGGGGGCGGAGCTGGAGGCGCGGGTCGACCGGGCGCTGGAGCGGGTCGGCATGGCGGAGTTCAAGGACCGGCCGCCGCACCACCTCTCCTTCGGGCAGCGGCGCCGGGTGGCGGTGGCGACCGTACTCGCGATGGAACCGGAGATCCTCGTCCTGGACGAGCCCTCCTCCAACCTCGACCCGGCCTCGCGGCGCGAACTCGCCGACATCCTGCGGTCGCTGGACGTGACCGTGCTCATGGTCACGCACGACCTGCCGTACGCGCTGGAGCTGTGCCCGCGCGCGCTGATCCTCAGCGACGGGGTCATCGCGGCGGACGGCAAGACCGGCGAACTCCTCGGCGACGAGGCGCTGATGCGGGCGCACCGGCTTGAACTGCCGTTCGGCTTCGACCCGCGGGCGGTGGCGTCGGGCTCCTAGGACGTGCGGCCGCCGCGGGCGGGGCGCACCCTGGAAGTGGCGGTATTTTGGAGGTGAATCGTCATGGCGCACACCGTCGTGGGCTGGCACGTGGAGCTGGAGTTCGAGGAGGACGAGCACCGTACGCGGGCGATCGCGCTGGTGCGCCTGCCGGACGGCAGCGAGGTCCGGGCCAACGGATACGCGAACCGGCACCGGTCCGACGGCAATCAGCCGCGGGTCGGGGAGGAGATCGCGGGGGCGCGGGCGCTGAACGAGCTGGCGATGCGGATGCTGACGAAGGCGCACGGGGAGATCGACGAGGCGGCGGGGCGAACGTCCCGGCCGCTCGCCGTCTGATTCCGGGGGCCTCGGGGGCTGCGTCCCCTGGGCCCGCCGCGGGGGCCCGTTGTCGGCTGTCCGCCGGTGGAGGCGTCCCGCGCCCCGCGGCGGAGCCGCACAGGGAGACGGCCTAGAGCGCCCGCATCGCCCGTATCAAAGCCTGCGCACGTGGGTCCGCTGTGACGGACTTACGGAAGCCGTTGGTCACGTACGCGAAGGCCAGGCCCGATTCCGGGTCGGCGAAGGCCAGGGCGCCGCCGCGGCCGGGGTGGCCGAAGGAGTGCGGGGTCAGGAGAGGGGACGCGGGGCCGTGGAGCATGTAGCCGAGGCCGAAGCGGGTGGGGACGACGAGGGTGCGGTCGGGGCCGGCGGACGCCTCGGCGCGGGCGAGGCCCACCGTTTCCGGGCGCCAGAGCCGTACGCCGTCGACCTCGCCGATGAGCGCGGCGTAGAAGCGGGCCAGCGACGGGGCCGTCGCGATGCCGTTGGACGCGGGGAGGACGGCCGCGCGGTACGCCGGATCGTTCTCGTCGGGCATCGGCGTGATCGCGCCGAACGCGCGCCGGGTCAGTGACCCGGGGTCCGCGTACGCCTCGGACACCGCACGCTTGGGGCGCAGACGCGGACCGGAGGCGTCGGCGGAAGGCCCGGGTTCCGGGAGCGGTCCGACGCGGCCGACCCGGCCGGCCTCCGCCTGCGGCAGTCCGACCCACAGGTCGAGCCCCAGCGGACCGGCGACCTCGGCCGCCAGCCACTCGCCGAGGGAACGCCCCGTGACCCGTCGCACCAGCTCGCCGGTGAGCCAGCTGTACGTCTGCGCGTGGTAGCCGTGGTCCGTGCCCGGCTCCCAGGCGGGGGCCTGCGCGGCGACCGCCGCCGCGGCGAGGTCGGGGTCCAGCGCCTCGGCGGGGGTGAGCGGCCGGTCGAGCACCGGCACGCCGACGCGGTGCGCGAGGACGTGGCGGACGAGTGCGTGCTCCTTGCCGCGCGCCTTGAACTCGGGCCAGTAGTGGCCGACCGGCGCGTCCAGGTCCAGTTCGCCGCGCTCGGCCAGCATCAGCAGGACGGCGGCGGCGACACCCTTCGTCGCGGACCGGACGATCTGCGCGGTGCCGTGCTCCCAGGGCGCGGCACCGTTGACATCCCTGGTGCCCGCCCACAGGTCGACGACCTTGCGCCCGTCCCGGTACACGGCGACCGCCGCGCCCCGCTCGCCCAGCGCCTCGAAGTTCCGCGCGAACGCGTCCCTCACCGGCTCGAACCCCTCGTCCACCGTGCCCCGCACGCCGTCCACGCCCACGTTCCCTTCCTGCCTACGACAGTGGGTGCAACGTCCGCGTACGGCCTTGGATTCCTCGGATCCTACGGACGGTCCCCGGCGGCCTTCCCGGGACTCTCCGGGAGCAGGGCGAGGAGGGCGGCGGCGGGGCTCGGCCGGTTCCTGACTCAGTCCGTGGGCTCGCGGACGTCCACGAGTGTGCCGCCCGCGTGCGTGACCAGGGTCTTCGGGTCCATCGGGAAGACGGTGTGCGGGGTGCCGGCGGCGGCCCAGACGACCTCGTGTGCCAGCAGGCCGCGGTCCGCGAGGACACGGGTGCGGGTGCGGTGGCCGAAGGGCGGGACGCCGCCGATGGCGTAGCCGGTGGTCTCGCGCACGACGTCGGCCCGGGGGCGGGTGACCTTCTCGGCGCCGAGTTCCCGGCGGAGCCGTTCGACGTCGACGCGGGAGGAGCCGTCCAGCAGGACGAGGACCGGTACCCCGTCCGCCGCGAAGATCAGGGACTTGCAGATCTGGCCCAGCTCGCAGCCGACCGCCGCGGCGGCCTCGGCGGCCGTGCGGGCGCCCTCGGGGAAGTGGCGGACGTGGCCGGTCAGTTCGCCGAGCCCCAGGTCACGCAGGGCTTCCGCGAAGCGGGGATGGACTTCGGTGGCGGTCATGCGGGGCACGCCAGCGGGCGGGGACGGGGCCGCGCGAGCGGCTTTCCCCCCGGCACGAGCGGCCTTCCGTCTTCGTCGGCCGGGGCCCCGGCCCCCGGCCTCAGTTCCCGGCCTCAGCTCCCCGCCTTCAGCAGCGCCGCCACGAGCGGGCCCGCCGTGTCGCCGCCGTGGCCGCCGGCCTGGACGACGCCGGCGCCAGCCAGGTCGCCCTTCCACGCCGTGAACCAGCCGTTGGGCTTCTCCTGGTTGTCGACCTCCGCCGAGCCCGTCTTGGCGCCGTCGTCCGGGCCGAGGCCCGCCATCGCCTCGGCGGCCGTGCCCGCCGCCGCCGTGTATCGCAGGACCTCCTTGAGCTGGGCCTGCACCGACGCGGACATCGTGCGGCCCGCCTTCGCCAGCGTGCGGTGGTCCACCGACGGGGCGACCAGGTACGGCTGGTGGAAGACGCCCGTCTTCGCCGTCGCCACCACCGACGCCATGTTGAGCGGGTTCATCCGCACCCCGCCCTGCCCGATCAGCGACGCCGCCATCTGCGCCCCGCTCTGCACCGGCACCGAGCCGTCGAGCGAGGGCACGCCGATCGCCCAGTTGTTCCGGCCCAGGCCGTAGACCTGCTGGGCGACCTCGGTCAGGTCGTCGTTGTCCAGCTTCTTCGCCTGGCTGATGAAGGCCGTGTTGCAGGAGCGGGCGAAGCTCGCCTTGAACGTGCCGCCGGTGATCGAGAACTTGTCGTCGTTCTGGAACTTCCAGCCGCCGTACGAGGAGTACTTCGGGCACGGGTGCGGCTTGTCGGCCGAGGCGAGGCCCTTCTCGAACAGCAGCGTGGAGGTGATGATCTTCATCGTGGAGCCGGGGGCGAGGCTGCCCTGGAGGGCCACGTTGAAGCCGTGACCCTGGTTGGCGACCGCCAGGATCTCGCCGGTCGAGGCCCGCGTCAGCACCACCGACGACTTCGCCTCGGTCAGCACCTCCTGCTCCGCCCTGGCCTGCAACGCCGGGTCGAGCGTGGTGCGCACGGTGCCGGGCGTGCCCTCGGTCAGCGTCACCAGCGTCTTGTCGGGGGTCTTGTCGGAGGTCTTGGACCCGCCCGACTCCCCGCCCGATTCCCCACTCGCCTTCTCGTCCTTCGCCGCCTTGCGGACGATGCGGAGCTCGACGCCCGCCTTGCCGCCCGCCGTCTTGCCGTACTTCTCGCGCAGTCCGTCGAGGACCGTGCCGAGCGAGGGGTATTTCTCGGTGGTCAGTTCGCCGCCCGCGCGGTCCACCGCCTTGATCGGCGGGGTGCCGGCCGGGCCGGTGACCAGGCGGTCGCCGTCCTCCAGGTCCGGGTGGAGCACCGAGGGCCGCCAGCCGACCACCGGCTCGCCGTCCTCCGCGCGCCGGACGACGGTCAGCTTCGAGGAGTACGACAGCGGCTTGGCCGTGCCCTTGTACGACACGGTGGCCTTCACCGTGAACGGCACCGTCGCGCCCGACCGCTTGCCGCGGGTGAGCGTCAGATCCGTGAGGCGGGCGTCCTTGTGATAGCCCGTCAGCGCGGTCCTCGCCGCCTCGGGGTCGTCCGTCGCGGCGGCGGCCCGCCCGTCCTTGCCGCCCTGCCAGGCGGTCAGGAAGGCGGTGGCCGCCGTCCGTACCTCGGCCGCGGAGAGCGGACCCTTCTTCACGGCCCTGTGCTCGGCCGCCGCCGCCGTACGGTCGCCCGACGCCCCGCCGTACACGCTGTACGCGGCCAGCGTCCCGCCGACGACGGCCACGGCCGCCACGGCACCGACGACCAGCGGACCGCGCCCCTTGCGCTCGACGGCGCGCCTTCTCTTGCCCACGGCTTCCCGCAACCCTTCGCTGTTCCCCACCCCTGCCTCGTACGTTCCGTGCTCCCCCGAGAACGCAACGAGGCCAACAGCCTAAGGGCGCGGTGTGACAGGGGTGGCCTCAGCCGGCGCTTCGTAGCACAGCTGCGACGATCGGGCCGGCCGCGTCGCCGCCGTGGCCGCCCTCCTGGGTCATCGCCGCGGCCGCCACGTCGTTGCGGAACCCGGTGAACCAGCTGTTGGACTTGGCCTGCCCGTCGACCTCCGCCGATCCGGTCTTGGCGCCGATGTCCCCGCCGAGCCCGGACATCGCCTGCGTGGCGGTGCCCTGGGTCGCCGTCAGCCTCATCATCTGCTTCAGCTGGCTCGAGGTGTTGGCCGGCAGCCCCTTGGCGGTGGCGAACTTGCGATCGTCCAGCTTCTGCGAGACCAGGTAGGGCTGCCGGAACGCGCCCGTGATCGCCGTCGCCGTCACCGAGGCCATGTTCAGCGGGCTCATCTGCACCTTGCCCTGGCCGATCGCGTTGGCCGCCCGGTCCGGTCCGCTGGAGGCCGGGACGCTGCCGTCGAACGAGGTGATCCCCGTGCTCCAGTTGTTCCGGCCGAGCCCGAACCGGTCCTGCGCCTCGTTCATCAGCGAGGCGTCGGTGAGCGGCTTCTCGTCGATCAGCTTGATGAACGCGGTGTTGCAGGACCGCAGGAAGCTGTTGGCGAGCGTGGCCGACTTGTTGGCGGTCATGCCGGCGAGGTTGTGGAAGGTCTGCCCCTGCCACACCGCGGTGTCCGTGCAGGGCGCCGGGCCGTTCATCGACGTGACCCCGTTGTCGATCAGCATCGCGGCGGTGACGATCTTCATGGTGGAGCCGGGGGCGAGCTGGCCCTCGAAGGCCGCGTTGAACTGGTCCTCGCGGTGGTTGGCGACCGCGAGCACCTCACCCGTACTGGGCTTGACCGCGACGACGGAGGACTCGGCGTACTTGCTCACCGCCTTCTCGGCCGCCGCCTGCGCGCTCGCGCTGAGCGTGGTGTGCAGCTTGCCGGGGGTGCCCTCGGTCAGCGTGGCCAGCGTCTCGTCGGCCGCCGAGCGGTCGCCGCGCCGGATCTGCAGCTCGATCCCGGGCTTGCCGCCCGCCTTGTCGCCGTACCGCTTGCGCAGGGTGGCGAGGACGGGGGCGAGCGAGGGGTACTTCTCGCCGGTGAGCACCTTGCCGTCGCGGCCGACCGCCTCGATGGGCGGGGTGGTCGCCTCGCCGGTCACCAGGGTGTCGTCGGCCCGCAGGTCCGGGTGGATCACGGACGGCTTCCAGTCGACCAGCGGGTTCCCCGTGGTCTTGCCGCGCACCACGGTCAGGGTGCTCTTGTACGACAGCGGCTTGGTCTCGCCCTGGTAGGTCACCTTCGCCTTCACGGAGAACGGCACCGTGGTGCCCTTCGCGGTGCCGGGGGTGATGTGCACGTCGGAGATGTGGGCGTTGCTCTTGTAGGCGGTCAGCAGGTCGGCGGCCGCTCCGGACATGTCGTCGGTGGTGTCGGCCGCCTTGGTGGCGTCGCCCTTCTCCCAGGCCGTGAAGAACGTACTGCTCGCGTCCTTCACCTCGTCCGCCGAGAGCGGCCCGGTCTTCACCTCCGTGCCGGTGTCGCTGACGGCGGTCACGAAGCTGTACGCCCCGTACCCGGCGCCTCCCACCAACACCACGCACACCGACGTGATGATCGCGGCCTTGGCCCCCTTGCGCATGCCCTTCAGCCCCTCCCGGCTCTACCGTGCACCCTCGACTGTAGGGGGCGCGTGCGGCACCTGTGGCAGATGTGACCCTAAGTTGTCCTAAGAGTCATCAGATCGCTGACCCCGTGTCCAGCCCGCTGAACTCTGCTACAGACCATGCCCTTTCGGGACTTCCCGGCCGGATCCACGGTCAGATCCACGTGTCCAGCCACATCCGTGAGCGCCAGTCCTCGATGGGGATGGCGTTCCCGGTGAACAGGGGCCAGAAGTAGATGAAGTTCCACGCGATCAGCAGCACCAGCGCGCCCGCCCCCGCCGCGCCCGCCACCCGGCGGCGCTCCGAGGCGCCGGGCGGCCCCAGGATGCCGCCGATCATCATGGCCACCGCCAGGCACAGGAACGGCAGGAAGACCACCGCGTAGAAGAGGAAGATCGTGCGGTCCTGGTAGAGGAACCACGGCAGGTACCCGGCCGCGATGCCGCAGGCGATCGCGCCCGCCCGCCAGTCGCGGCGGAACGCCCAGCGCCACAGCACGTAGAGGATCGCCAGGCAGGCCGCCCACCACAGCAGCGGGGTGCCGATCGCGAGCACCTCGCGGGCGCACTTCTCGGTCGCGTCGGCGGGGCAGCCGTCCTGGCCGGGGGAGGGCGACTCGTAGAAGTACGAGACCGGGCGCCCGAGGACGAGCCAGCTCCAGGGGTTGGACTGGTACGTGTGCGGCGAGTGCAGGTTGACGTGGAACTCGTAGACCTCGTGCTCGTAGTGCCACAGGCTGCGCAGCCACTCCGGCAGCCAGGTCCAGCCGCTGTTCCTGCCCGCGCCGGTCGCCCAGTCGCGGAAGTAGCCGCCGTGGCCGTTGTCCGGGGAGAGGATCCAGCCGAGCCAGGAGAGCAGGTACGTGACCAGGGCGACCGGGACGGTGGCGAGGAACGCCAGGCCGGTGTCGCGCTTGAGGACGGTGAGGTAGGGCCGCTCGGCGCCCGCGACGCGGCGGGTGCCGACGTCCCACAGCACGGTCATCACGCAGAACGCGACCATGACGTACAGGCCGTTCCACTTCGTGCCGATCGCCAGGCCCAGCATCAGCCCGGCCGCCCAGCGCCAGGGCCGCCACCCCAGGCGGGTGGTCTCGGCGATGTACGCGTCCGGGCGGACCCTGCCGTCCGGATCCGCGGGCAGCGCGGCGGCCAGCCGTTCCCGTGTCCGGTCCCGGTCGAGGACCAGACAGCCGAACGCGGCCAGCACGAAGAACATCAGCACGCCGTCGAGCAGCGAGGTACGGGCCATCACGAAGGCGAGGCCGTCCACCGCCATCAGGGCGCCCGCCAGGCAGCCGAGGAAGGTGGAGCGGAACAGCCGGCGGCCGATGCGGCACAGCAGCAGCACCGCGAGGGTGCCGAGCAGCGCGGTCATGAACCGCCAGCCGAACGGATTGAACCCGAACAGCAGCTCGCCCAGGCCGATGACGTACTTGCCGACCGGCGGATGCACCACGTACGCCGGGTCCGTGGGGATCGCCACATGGCCGTCGTGCTGGAGGATCAGGTCGTTGGCGTTCTTCGCCCAGTTGGCCTCGTAGCCGTTGTGGACCAGCGCCCAGGCGTCCTTGGCGTAGTACGTCTCGTCGAATATCACCGCCCGGGGGCTGCCCAGGTTCCAGAACCGGATCACCCCGGCGAACAGCGTCACCAGCAGCGGGCCGCCCCAGCCGGACCAGCGCCGGATCCGGTCGGCGAGCCCGGGAGCCAGCCCGAGCGTGGCCCACAGCCGCGGGCCGGGCTCGGCGAACGGCGGCACGAGCCGGGTCCGTACGTCGGTGCCGACGGCGGCGGCCGGGGCGGCGGCACCGCCCGGTGGGGCCGCGTAGCCGAAACGGCGCAGCCGCTGCTGCCACGCGTGCTGCCGGTCCTGGGCGGCCGGGCTCTGCCGGGTGTCCGTGGAGGACGCGGTACTGGTCACCGCGCCATCGTAGGGAACGGCGCTGTGTGAGTCCCGTGCAACCACGGATCGACGGCGTGCGGGGGCGGCCCGCGCGGCCCCGGGGCCCTGGGAGGATGGGGGAGTGACTGGAACTCTCGTACTCGCCGGCACGCCCATCGGTGACGTGGCCGACGCCCCGCCCCGGCTCGCCCAGGAACTGGCCTCGGCCGACGTCGTCGCCGCGGAGGACACCCGGCGGCTGCGCCGGCTCACGCAGGCCCTCGGGGTGCAGCCGGCGGGGCGTGTCGTGTCGTACTTCGAGGGCAACGAGAGCGCCCGGACGCCGGAGCTGGTGGAGGCGCTGGTGGGCGGCGCCCGGGTGCTGCTGGTCACCGACGCGGGCATGCCGTCGGTCTCCGACCCCGGGTACCGGCTGGTGGCGGCGGCCGTGGAGCGGGACGTGCGGGTGACGGCGGTGCCGGGGCCGTCGGCGGTGCTCACCGCGCTCGCCCTGTCCGGGCTGCCGGTGGACCGGTTCTGCTTCGAGGGGTTCCCGCCGCGCAAGGCGGGCGAGCGGCTCGCCCGGCTGCGGGAGGTCGCGGACGAGCGCCGCACCCTCGTCTACTTCGAGGCGCCGCACCGCCTCGACGACACGCTCGCCGCGATGGCGGAGGTCTTCGGCGCGGAGCGGCGGGCGGCGGTCTGCCGCGAGTTGACCAAGACGTACGAGGAGGTCAGGCGCGGCGGCCTGGGCGAACTGGCGGCGTGGGCGGCGGAGGGGGTGCGCGGGGAGATCACGGTGGTGGTCGAGGGCGCGCCCGAGCGGGCGGCGGAGGCGCTGGACGCGGCGGAACTGGTGCGGCGGGTGCGCGTCCGCGAGGACGCGGGCGAACGCCGGAAGGAGGCGATCGCGGCGGTCGCCTCCGCGGCGGGCGTCCCGAAGAGGGAGGTCTTCGACGCGGTGGTCGCGGCGAAGCACGCGGCTGGTTAGGGGGCGTGCGGCTCCGCCGCGGGGGTGCGCGCCTGCGAGCTCGGGCGTGCGGGTGTGTGGGCGGGTGCGGCTACGTCGTGGCCGGTCGCGCAGTTCCCCGCGCCCCTGAAGGTTCGGGGTGCGGCCTGTCGCGGATGCTCGCGCCCACGCGGCGGAGCCGTACATGTCACAGCCCCGCGCCCCTGAAAAGCTCGGGGTGCGGTCCGTCGCGGATGCTCGCGCCCACGCGGCGGAGCCGTAGATGTCACAGCCCCGCGCCCCTGAAAAGCTCGGGGTGCGGTCTGTCGCGGATGCTCGCGCCCACGCGGCGGAGCCGTAGATGTCACAGCCCCGCGCCCCTGAAAAGCTCGGGGTGCGGTCCGTCGCGGATGCTCGCGCCCACGCGGCGGAGCCGTACATGTCACAGCCTCGCGCCCCTGAAAACTCGGGGGCGCCCCCCGTTTTTAAGGGGCGCGGGGAACTGCGCGAACAACCACGACGCACCCGCACCCGCCCACGCACCCGCACCCCCCGAGCTCATAGGCGCTCCACGCCCACCCCGACCCCCCCCAACCCCCGGAGGGATCACGCGCCCAACCGCGAACCACAGTGGGGCCACGGCGCCGAACCCCGGTGGACGTACAGCCTCTTCGCCCGGTACGTCTGTTCGTCCGCCGGCGCGGACTCCGGGCGGCCCTGGCCGCCGAGGTCGTGCCAGGTGCGGACGTCGAACTGGTAGAGCCCCCCGTACGTCCCGGACGGATCCACCGCGTCCGCACGGCCCCCCGACTCGCACTGCGCCAGCGCGCCCCAGTCCAGCCCCTCCGCCCCCGCCACGGACGCCGGCAGCGGCCGGGTCCCCACCCGCACCACCCTCGGCTCCGGCTGCCGCACCACCTCCGTACGCAGATGCCGCGGGGTCTGCCGGACCCCGTTGACCGTGCGGACGCCGTACGTCACTCGGCGCACGCCCGCGCGCCCCGCGCTGTCCACGACCTCCGTGCCCCGGAACAGCGTCGGATCGTCCGTGCGCCGTTCCTCGAACGGGATCGGCTCCTCGCGCACCTCCCGGTGCCCCCGCACCCGCAGCACGGTCACCGTCTGCCCGTCCCGGGGGAAGCTGTCCGGCGCGACCGACGTCGTGTCCTCCCCGTGCAGGGCGACCCCGGCCTGCGCCACCGCCTCCCGCACGGTCGCCGCGTTCGTGCGCACGTGCCGCTCGCGGCCGTCCGCCATGACCGTCACCGTCCGCTCGGTGCGCACGTCCAGCGCGAGCCCCTCGCGCCCGATGCGCCGGGAGCGCGCGACCGACAGGTACGCGCCCTCCACCCGCACCCCCAGCTCCCGCAGCGCCCCCTCGACCGTGCGCGCCGTCGTCCACACCCGGTGGTGCCGCCCGTCGAGCGTGAGCCGCAGGGGCCGCCCGTGCCGTACGTCGATCTCGTCACCGCTGCTCAGCGCGGTGCCGGGGGCGGGGACGACCAGGTCGTGGGCGCCGGTGTCGAGGCCCTGCTCGGCGAGGAGCCCGGTGACGTCGTCGGCGAAGGTGTGCAGGGTGCGCCGCTCGCCGTCGACGTTCAGCTCGACCGCCTTGTCCTTGGCCACGAACGCCGTCGTACCGCCCGCGAGGAACGCGACGACCAGCGCCTGCGGCACCAGCCGGCGCACGGCGTCGGGACGCGCCGGGGGCTTGCGCCGGGCGCCCCGCCGCGGGGCGGGAACGTACAGGGGGGCGTACGGGGAGGTGTTCACGACGACGCGCTCCGAGGTGTGCTGGTCCGGACCGGGCCAGCGCAACCTAACGGGAGCGGTCGTCGCTCTCCCGCACGACACGAACACGGAGCGTGGCGACGGGTGTTCGTGTCGTGACCCTCCGCAGTCAGTACGTACTGTTATCGCCGCCGAGCGGCCGACGACCGCCCCAGCAACCGACAGCCCGCGCTCAGTAGCCGAACGCCCGCGCCGTGTTCGCCGCGATCGCCCCGGCCAGCGCGTCCTCGTCCGTCCCCCGCACCTCGGCCATCGCGCGCAGCGTGACCGGCACGAGGTAGGGGGCGTTGGGACGGCCCCGGTAGGGCGCCGGGGTCAGGAAGGGGGCGTCGGTCTCGACGAGGACCAGCTCCAGCGGGGCCACGGCGAGCGCGTCCCGCAGGTTCTGGGCGTTCTTGAACGTGACGTTGCCCGCGAACGACATGTAATACCCGTGCCGGGCGCACTCCTCGGCCATCGCCGCGTCCCCGGAGTAGCAGTGGAAGACCGTGCGCTCGGGGGCGCCCTCCTCCTTCAGCAGGCGCAGCACGTCCGCGTGGGCGTCGCGGTCGTGGATGACGAGCGCCTTGCCGTGCCGCTTGGCGATCTCGATGTGCGCGCGGAAGGACCGCTCCTGCGCGTCCTTGCCCTCCGGGCCGGTGCGGAAGTAGTCGAGCCCGGTCTCGCCGACGCCCTTGACCTGCGGAAGGGCGGCGAGACGGTCGATCTCGGCGAGCGCGTCGTCGAGGGCGGCGTCCCCGCCGGGCTCGCGGGCGGCCTGCCGGGACCAGCCATCGGGGTCACCGTGGACGATGCGGGGCGCCTCGTTCGGGTGCAGGGCGACGGCGGCGTGGACGGCGTCGTACGCGGCGGCGGTCTCGGCGGCCCAGCGGGAGCCGTTCAGATCGCAGCCCACCTGCACGACCGTGGTCACACCCACCGACGCGGCCCGGGCGAGGCCCTCCTCCACCGTGCCGGACTGCATGTCGAGATGGGTGTGGGAGTCCGCGACCGGCACCCGGAGGGGCTCCGGGAGCGGCGGCGCGGCGTTCTTGTCGGTGTGCGAAGGCATGCACCGATCCTACGAACCGGACTTCCGGGTCCGTCCCGGGTCCGTCCCGAGTCCGTTCGAGTCCGTTCGCTTCCTCAGCTCGTCCGGTGCTGGAAGAGATGCAGGAGGTCGGAGAGGTGCCAGTGGTGGCGCTTCCCGGCAGCGCCGCCGGTGGCCGGCACGTCGGGGACCCCCGTCTCCTGGCGGGGGACGGCCGCGCGGGCGGGCCGGTGCCGCTGTCCGTACATCGGCCGCTGCGCCGACGAGACCCGGCCGGGACGCATGATCCGCAGCACCTGGCCGCCGCAGTTCTGGCAGCTGGGGTGGGACAGCGGCGACGGCACGACGGTGCCGTCGGCCACATAGGTCACGAACATGGTGCCCTCGGCGTCGAGGTGGTGCTCTATCTCGTACGACTGCTCCCAGCCGTGCCCGCAGCGCATGCAGGCGAACGAGTACGACTCGTGGACGACGTCGGTGGCGCGGGCGCCCGTGCCGCCGGTGCGCCCTGCGAACTCTGTCATGCCGGCTCCTCTTGCCTTGTCCGGGGACAAGCGCCCGGCGGATGGCGGCCGCCGTGGGCGTGGGACGGGGTGCCGTCCCTCGTTCCAGTGGATGCCCGGGGACCGTGCCGGGGCACGGAACCTGTCGAAGGTTGGCCCCGTTTTGACCGCTTCGTTGCCGGGTGCGCCCGGCGGTCACCTGGCCCTTTGCACGACCGCGTGGTCGCTTTGCCCCCGCATGGGGCGCCACCGGTCGCACCCGCCCACCCGGCGCGCGCCCCTCACGCGCGTGCCCGCCCCGTACCCTTGTCGCCGTGAGCAACCCCTCCCCCTCCGACCCCCTCCTCGGGCCCGCCGACGTCCGCGAACTCGCGGGCGCGCTCGGCGTGCGGCCCACCAAGCAGCGCGGGCAGAACTTCGTCATCGACGCCAACACCGTGCGGCGCATCGTCCGGACCGCCGAGGTGCGGCCGGCGGACGTCGTCGTGGAGGTGGGACCCGGGCTCGGCTCGCTCACCCTCGCCCTGCTGGAGGTGGCCGACCGCGTCACCGCCGTCGAGATCGACGACGTGCTCGCCGCCGCGCTGCCCGCCACCGTCGCCGCCCGGATGCCGGAGCGCGCCGACCGCTTCACGCTCGTGCACTCCGACGCCCTGCGGGTCACCGCACTGCCGGGGCCCGCCCCGACCGCGCTCGTCGCCAATCTGCCGTACAACGTGGCCGTGCCCGTGCTGCTGCACATGCTCGACACGTTCCCGAGCATCGAGCGCACGCTCGTGATGGTGCAGTCCGAGGTCGCCGACCGGCTCGCCGCCGGGCCCGGCTCCAAGGTGTACGGCGTGCCGTCGGTCAAGGCCAACTGGTACGCGGAGGTCAGGCGGGCGGGCGCGATCGGGCGCAACGTCTTCTGGCCCGCGCCGAACGTCGACTCCGGGCTCGTCTCCCTCACCCGCCGCACCGAGCCGGTCAGGACGACCGCCGCCAGGGCCGACGTCTTCGCCGTCGTCGACGCGGCCTTCGCCCAGCGCCGCAAGACGCTGCGCGCCGCCCTCGCCGGCTGGGCCGGGTCCGCGGCGAACGCGGAGGCCGCGCTGGTCGCCGCCGGTGTCTCGCCGCAGGCGCGCGGCGAGTCCCTGACGGTGGAGGAGTTCGCGCGCATCGCGGAGAACGCGCCGCACGCCCCCCAGACCCCGAAGGATCACGCCCCGCACAAGGAGCCCGGCACCCCGTGAGCGTCACCGTCCGCGTCCCCGCCAAGGTCAACGTCCAGCTCGCGGTGGGCGCCGCCCGCCCCGACGGGTTCCACGACCTCGCCAACGTCTTCCTCGCCGTCGGCCTCCACGACGAGGTCACCGCGACCCCCGCCCCGTCGCTGCGCCTGACCTGCGCGGGCCCGGACGCCGACCAGGTGCCCCTGGACGGCACGAACCTGGCCGCCCGCGCCGCCCTCGCCCTCGCGGAGCGGTACGGCGTCGAGCCCGCCGTCCACCTGCATATCGCCAAGGACATCCCGGTCGCCGGCGGCATGGCGGGCGGCAGCGCGGACGCGGCCGGCGCGCTCGTGGCCTGCGACGCGCTCTGGGGCACCCGGGCCCCCCAGGAGGAACTCCTCGCCCTCTGCGCCGAGCTGGGCAGCGACGTGCCGTTCAGTCTGGTCGGCGGGGCGGCGCTCGGCACCGGACGCGGGGAGAAGCTGCGACCGCTGGAGGTGGGCGGCACGTTCCACTGGGTCTTCGCGGTCGCCGACGGCGGACTCTCCACCCCGGCGGTCTACCGCGAGTTCGACCGGCTGACGGAGGGCACGGACGTCCCGGAACCGGCGGCCTCCGAGGCCCTGCTGTCCGCCCTGGCCAAGGGCGACGCCACGGCCCTGGCCGCCACCCTCACCAACGACCTCCAGCCCGCCGCCCTCTCGCTGCGCCCGTCCCTCGCCGACACCCTGCGCACCGGCCGGGCGGCCGGCGCCCTGGCGGCCCTGGTCTCCGGCTCGGGCCCGACCACCGCCTTCCTCGCCCCGGACCCGGACACGGCCACGACGGTCGCCCACGCCCTGACCGCCTCCGGCACCTGCCGCACGGCCCGCACGACGACAGCACCGGCGCCGGGGGCGACGGTGCTGTCGTGACGGGAGGGGCTCAGAGTTCGTCGATGGCGGTCAGGTCGATGTCGATGTCGTAGGGCGCGGTGAGCTTGACGTGTTCGTGGTGGATGCCCGTCAGCGCGTAGGTCCCGGTGGCCCCACCGCGTTCGTAGACCTGGACGGCGGGGTGGTCCCGCTCACCCGCCATCTCCACCAGCCAGAAGTGCGGAATGCCCGCGGTGGCGTACTTGAGCGGCTTGGTGTCCCTGTCGCGGGCCTCGGAGTCCGGCGAGACGACCTCCACGGCGAGCAGCACATCGGCGGCCTCGAAACGGGTCTGGCGCCTGCTCTTCACGGCGTCGGCCCGCAGCACACAGATGTCCGGCTCGTGGCCGTTGCGCCTGTCGAGTACGACGGTCATCTCGCGGCGGACCCTCAAGTCCGGCGGCGAAGTGCGGCGCAGCCCGTTCACCAGCAGATCGATGGCGAAGGTATGGAAAATTCGCTGCGGACTCACGAAAACCAGGCTCCCGTCGATCAGCTCTGTGTGCGGCGGGAGATCAGGCAGCGTGAACAGGTCGTCCACGGTGTAGCCCCCTGCGGGGGCATCGGCCAGCGGCGACGCTGCTCTACGGACTCGGCGATCATGGTTCCTCCCATGGGCGGGATCCTGCTGCCTGTTTTCCACCGGTAGCGGGCCGTTCGCGCTCACGTCATCACAAAGGGTGACCCGAACCGCACGACCCGTCGCCGCCCCCGCAGGGCCTACGCTTGAAGGCTGGTCGAGTCACCTTCGATCATGTCCCCGTTCAGGAGTGAAATGGCCGTCAACCTCGTCAATGTCGAGTCCGTCAGCAAGGTGTACGGCACGCGTGCGCTGCTCGACGAGGTTTCCCTCGGGGTGTCCGAGGGGGACCGGATCGGGGTCGTCGGGCGCAACGGCGACGGCAAGACCACCCTGATCCGGATGCTCGCCAAGCTGGAGGAGGCCGACACCGGGCGGGTCACGCACTCCGGCGGGCTGCGGCTCGGCGTGCTCACCCAGCACGACTCGCTCGACCCCGCCGCCACCGTCCGGCACGAGGTCATCGGCGACCTGGCCGACCACGAGTGGGCGGGCAACGCCAAGGTCCGTGACGTTCTCACCGGGCTGTTCGGCGGGCTCGACCTGCCGGGCTTCCCGCAGGGCCTGGACACCGTCATCGGCCCGCTCTCCGGCGGCGAGCGCCGCCGCATCGCGCTCGCCAAGCTGCTCATCGAGGAGCAGGACCTGCTCGTCCTGGACGAGCCCACCAACCACCTCGACGTCGAGGGCATCGCCTGGCTCGCCCGCCACCTCCAGGCCCGCCGCTCCGCGCTCGTCTGCGTCACCCACGACCGCTGGTTCCTGGACCAGGTCTGCACCCGCATGTGGGACGTGCAGAAGGGCACGGTCTACGAGTACGAGGGCGGCTACTCCGACTACGTCTTCGCCCGCGCCGAACGCGAGCGCATCGCCGCCACCGAGGAGACCAAGCGGCAGAACCTCGTCCGCAAGGAACTGGCCTGGCTGCGGCGCGGGGCGCCCGCGCGGACGTCGAAGCCGCGGTTCCGTATCGAGGCCGCCAACGAGCTGATCGAGGACGTGCCGCCGCCCCGCGACACCTCCGAGCTGATGCGGTTCGCCTCCTCCCGGCTCGGCAAGACCGTCGTCGACCTCGAGGACGTCACCGTGCAGGCCGGGCCGAAGGTGCTGCTCAAGCACGTCACCTGGCAGCTCGGCCCCGGCGACCGCATCGGCCTCGTCGGCGTCAACGGCGCCGGCAAGACCTCCCTGCTGCGCGCCATGGCCGACGCCGCCGTGACGGAGGGCGAGACACAGCCGGCCGGCGGGCACATCCGCGTCGGCAAGACGGTGAAGCTGGCCTACCTCTCCCAGGAGGTCGCCGAACTCCGCCCCGATCTGCGGGTCCTGGAGGCCGTGCAGCAGGTGCGCGAGCGCGTCGAGCTGGGCAAGGGCCGCGAGATGACCGCCGGTCAGCTCTGCGAGACCTTCGGCTTCAACAAGGAGAAGCAGTGGACGCCGGTCGGCGACCTGTCCGGCGGTGAGCGGCGCCGGCTGCAACTGCTGCGGCTGCTGATGGACGAGCCCAACGTGCTGTTCCTCGACGAGCCCACCAACGACCTCGACATCGAGACCCTCACGCAGCTGGAGGACGTGCTCGACGGGTGGCCCGGCTCGATGGTCGTCATCTCCCACGACCGGTTCTTCGTCGAGCGCACCACCGACCGGGTGTTCGCCCTCCTCGGCGACGGCGCGCTGCGGATGCTGCCGCGCGGGATCGACGAGTACCTGGAGCGGCGCGAGCGGATGGAGAAGGCGGCGGAGGCGGCCGCGGCTTCCGCGTCGGCGGCCACCTCCCCGGCGGAGGGCGCGGGCAGGACCGTCTCCGCGGCCGACGTCCGGGCGGCGAAGAAGGAGTTGCAGAAGATCGAGCGGCAGCTCGACCGGGTCTCCGACAAGGAGAAGGCGCTGCACGCGGCGATCGCCGAGCATGCGACGGACTTCGCGAAGGTCGCCGAACTCGACGCGGAGTTGCGTGACCTCGGCGGTCAGCGCGAGGAGCTCGAGATGCGGTGGCTGGAGTTGGCCGAAGAGGTGTGAGGGGGGGTTCGTTTTCGGCTGCGGGCCCGTTGTGGCCCGTCGGGCAGCCGGCCGTGCCCCTCGGGGCACCGGGGCCGAAGACGTGCACCCTCTGTGTTCGCCCGGTGAAGGCGCGTAACGACACCATCACGGACCGGTCCTCCTCCGGGAACAGGGGGTGACCGGGACGTCGCGTTGTCGTAGGGCGGTGATAGAAAGGGCCGGAGTGAGAATCGTCTGAGAAGCACTGCTGTGGCGGGAAACGATCGCTGTCGGGCTCGGCGTCACGCGGTGAAACAGGGGGGAAGGCGCTGATGACTCAGCCGACGGATCCGCCGCCGCAGGGCGGCAACGGCACACCGCGGGGGCAGCAACCGCAGCCCCCGCAGGGCGGCTTCGGCGCCCCGCAGGACCCGCGCGCGACCCCCGCACCCCCGCCCCAGCCCCCGCAGGCACCGCCCACCCCGCCGCAGACGCCGCCGCAGCCGGGGTACGGCTACCCGCAGCAGCCGGCCGGACCCTACGCGCCCCAGCCCCAGCCGGGGCCGTACGGCGGCGCCACCCCGCCCCAGCAGCCGGGACCGTACGCCCAACCCGGGCCGTACGCGCAGCCGGGACCGTACAACGCCCCCGCCCAGCCGGGCCCCTACGGCACCGCGCCGCAGCCCGGCTACGGCTACCCGCAGCAGCCGCCGAACTTCCCCGGCGCGTCCACGCCGCCGCCCGGTGGTGGCCGGAACCCGTTCAAGGGGAAGCCCGCGATGATCGTCGGCGCCGCCGTGGCGGTGCTGCTGCTCGTCGGCGGCACGGTCTGGGCCGTCACCAGTGGCGGCGGCGGAGACGACGACAAGAAGCCCGTCGCCCGCAAGAGCGGCGGGGCGACGGCCACCGCGAGCGACGCCCCCGTCGACAAGGGCGACGGCAGCGGCGCCGGCGGCGAGGACCCGGAGAACCTCAACGAGGGCCGCAAGGACGGCGAGGCGAAGGTCCTCTGGTACAAGTCGGCCCCCAAGGCGCCGGGCGACGGCGCGGACGCCCCCGGCATGTGGATCACCGACAAGACGGCCGTCAAGGCGGTCTACAAGGAACTGGTGGCCTACGACGTCGGCACCGGCGACGCCTCCTGGGACCCGATCACCTTCCCGCAGAAGATCTGCGCGGTGACGCACCAGAAGACCGACGACAACAAGGTCGTCGTCGCCTACATGAACGGCGTCAGCGACAACGCCACGTGCAACCAGCTCCAGCAGGTGGACCTCACCACCGGCAAGAAGGGCTGGAGCACGAAGGTCGCCGAGGGCGACCTGTTCGACAGCACGCTCTCGCTCGAACTGGCCCTCACCGGGGACACGCTGATGGTCGGCCGCTCGCAGTCCGGCACGGCGTACGACGTCAACTCCGGCAAGAAGCTGTGGGACAAGAAGAAGTACGGCTCCGCCTGCTTCCCCTCGGCGTTCGCGGGCGGCTCGAAGCTGATCGCCGTGTCCTCCTGCGGCGCCACCACCTCCGACGAGCACGACGAGGTGCAGCGGCTCGACCCGAAGACCGGCAAGGCCGAGTGGACGAAGAAGATTCCCAAGGGCTGGTCGGTGGCGCGGACGTACTCCGTCGACCCGTTGGTGCTGTACCTGACCGACGAGGACCACAAGAAGTGGAACATCTCCACCCTCAAGGACGACGGCTCGGTGCGCTCCCAGGTGGACGTGGACGAGTCCTTCGCCCCCGAGTGCGGCTGGGCCATCCTCGAACGTGACCTCCAGGGCTGCACCGGCGTCGCGGCCGACGACGACACCCTCTATCTGCCGACCGAGGCCAAGACCGGCGCCAACGAGATCGTCGCGATCAACCTGGACTCCGGCAAGGAGAAGTGGCGGGTGAAGTCCCCGGCCGAGGCCTCCATGCTGCCGATGCGCACGGAGGGCGGAAAGCTGCTCGCCTACGTCGAGCCGACGTACGAGGCCGGCGGCCGGGTGGTGTCCGTGGCGACGGGCGGCGGCAGCCACAAGCCGAGCACGCTGCTGCAGAACCCGCAGGGCACCGCCGAGATCGAGAACGGCTTCTACTCCCGCGACATCGACTACGTGGACGGCCGCTTCTACCTCTCCACGGCCCGGCTCACCGGCAGCACCGAGACCAAGCAGAAGCTGATGCTCGCCTACGGCAAGTGAGCGGTCCGCGCGGGTCCTCGAGGACCCGCGGACCCCGTCGCCGTTCCCCGTCGTCCCCGTCGTCCGTACCCACGAGGAAATCCACACCATGAGCCAGCCGCCGCCCCCGCCGCCGAACCAGCCGCCGTCGGGGGACTCCGGTGCCCCGCAGGACCCGCCGAAGAAGAAGGACCCCGGCACCCCCGGGGCCTCCGGCACCCCTGACACCCCCGGGGCCTCCGGGGCACCCGAGGCGCCCGCTTCCGCCCCGGCGCCCGCCCCGGCCCCGCAGAGCCCGCCGCCGCCCGCGCCCCCGGGCTTCGGCGCGCCCCAGGCACCCCAGGGCCCGCCGCAGGCACCGTCCCCGCAGGGCTTCGGCGCCCCGCAGCCCCCGCCGGCGGGCGGCTTCGGCGCACCCCAGACGCCGCCGGCCACCCCGCCCGCGGCCCCTCCGTCGGCTCCGCCGAGCGCGCCCCCGGCCGCCCCGCCGGGCCAGACGCCGCCGCCCCCGCCCACGCCCCCGCAGGGCCCCGGCTACGGCTACCCGCAGCCGGCCCCGGGCTACGGCTACCCGCAGCCCGCCCCGCCGCAGCAGCCCGGCTACGGCTACCCGGGCCGGCCGCAGCAGCCCTACGGCCAGCCGCAGTACGGGCAGCAGGCGTACGGACAGCCGGGCTACGGCCAGCCGCAGCCGCCCGGGTACGGCTACCCGGGCCAGCAGCCGGGCTACGGCGGCTACCAGCCGCCCACCGTGCCGATGCAGCCGCAGCCGGGCAGTGGCAGGAACCGGAACGTGCTGTGGATCGTCGTCGCGGCGGTCGCCGCGATCGCGCTGATCGTCGGCGGCGGCGTCCTCTACGCCACCTCCGGCGGGGGCGACGACGACAAGGACACCGCCTCCGGCTCCTCCGGCGGCAAGGGCGGCGACAAGGGCGACGACGGCACCGGCGGCGGTACCGGGGGGAGCAAGGGCGGCGAGAAGGCGCCCGCGAACCCGTCCGCCAAGGTCCTCTTCCAGCTCCCCGCGCCGAAGATCACCGACAAGAACGAGATCGACAGCGTCGCCGGCTCCTGGCTGACCGGCTCCGTCTACGCCAAGGCCGCCGTCAACAAGATCGTCGGCTACGACGCGGACTCCGGCGACACCAAGTGGACGCTGGACCTGCCGGGTCAGACCTGCGCCGGCACCCGTACCACCAGTTCGGACGGGATCGCCGCGGTGATCAGCGAGTCCGCGAAGCGGAAGAACGCCAAGGACTACCACCCGTGCACCGAGATCACGGCGTTCGAGGTGGCCACCGGCAAGAAGCTGTGGAGCAAGCACGTCGAGGTGAGCGGCACGGAGGTGCAGTTCAAGGAGGCGACCATCTCCGCCACCACCCTCGCCGTCGGCGGCGGGTACAACGGCGGCGCTGCCTTCAACCTCGCCTCCGGCAAGGTGCTGTGGCAGCCCAAGGTCGGCAACTGCGAGGACGAGGGCTACGCGGGCGGCGAGCAGCTGGTGGCCGTGCGCAAGTGCGGCGACTACGGCAACGAGCGCTACTCCGTGCAGCTGCTCAACTCCAAGTCGGGCGCCGTGAAGTGGGAGTACAAGCTGCCCGCGGGCATCGACAACGCCAAGGTCATCTCCACCAAGCCCGTCGTCTTCGGCGTGGACTCCGGTGAGATCACCGCGAGCGGCGTCACGGACGTCTTCTCGCTGGACGACAAGGGCGAGCTGCGCACGAAGATCACGCTCGCGGACGGCAAGTACGAGCACGACTGCGGCGTGAACATGGTCGAGGACTGCCACGCCATCGCGGTCGGCAACGACAAGCTGTACGTGCCGACCAAGCAGCACGACGGCTCGGGCGACTTCAGCCGGACCAATGAGATCATCGCGTTCTCGCTGGCCACGGGGAAGACCACCGGCGACAAGATCGACGCCGGTGACGGCTACGACATCTTCCCGATCCGCATGGACGGCGACAACGTCCTCGCCTTCAAGGACGGCCCGTACGACAAGGGCGCCCAGGTCGTCTCGGTCGACGGCACGTCGCTGAAGGAGACCAAGCTCCTGGAGACCCCGGCCTCGGAGTCGGTGATCGACGCGATCAGCAGCATGGTCCCCAAGACCTCCGAGATGCTCTACACCGACGGCCGGCTCTTCCTCGGCAAGGATCTCGTCAGCCGGCCGTACTCGGCCGACGAGAAGGAGTACACGGCGCTCGGCTTCGGCGCCAAGTAGCACGCGAGGCGCGCGCGGCAGCGCGTGCGCCGGGCCCCGCCCCCGTCGAGGGGCGGGGCTTTCGTGCGTTCTCCACCTACCGTGCCGGCCGCCCGCGGGGGAGGGATTTCGGCAAACCGGGCAGTTCTGAGCGCCAGGGGGAGCGCAACGTCGAACAAGCGTGTAGCTTCCGGGAGCAGACAGAACGGGGTTGCCGAGCGGGGTTCTTCCTCCCGTGGGGATCGATGGGCATCCACAGTGGGCATCCGTTGGGGGACTGGGGTGACTGGGGGGTTGCTCGATGGGAGTGCGGCTGATGGTGGTCGACGACCACCGGCTGCTGGCCGAGGCGCTGGCCTCGGCGCTGAAACTGCGCGGGCACCGGGTGCTCGCCGCGGCGGCGCCCGCCGCGGGGGCGGCGGAGCTGGTGATCTCACGCGCGCCCGAGGTGTGCCTGCTGGGGACGGCCGCGCCGGGTGAACCGGGCGCGTTCGACCCGGTGGCCCGGATCAAGCGGGAGCGCCCGCAGGTGGCGGTGCTGGTACTGGGCCCGGTGCCGAATCCGCGCGGCATCGCGGCGGCGTTCGCGGCGGGCGCGTCCGGCTACGTACGGCACGACGAGCGGATCGAGGGCGTCGAGCGGGCGATCATGAAGGCGCGGGCGGGGGAGGCGGCGGTGGCGCCGCAGCTGTTGCAGGGGGCGTTCGCCGAGCTCCTCAACCCCGCCGCCCAGCCGGACGACGAGGGCCAGCGGCTGCTCGCGATGCTGACGCCCCGCGAGGTGGAGGTGCTGGTCCGGGTCGCCGACGGCGAGGACACGCGGCTGATCGCGGCGGGCATGGGCATAGCCCCGAGCACGGCACGCACGCACGTGCAGCGGGTGTTGATGAAGCTCGGCGTAGGCAGCCGCCTGGAGGCGGCGGCCTTGGCCGCGCGCACGGGGTTGTTGGACAGGGCGAGCCCTGTCGACCGGTGAGTTCGCGACAGAGCTCGGGGGTTCGGGCTCGTCGGCGGCTGCGGGTTGTGAGTGGTTGCTCGCGCAGTTCCCCGCGCCCCTGTCAGGGGCGCGGGGAACTGCGCGAAACGGGGCGAAGCCCCGTGCCGGGGTCCAAGGGGCGGAGCCCCTTGAAGGGACGGGAAGGGTAGGGGCGGCGGGGGCGAGAGACCCCCGGCGCACCCGCCGGCGGACCCGCGCCCCCCGAGCCGGAAGGCGCCCTACAGCAGATGCCCCGTACGGCGCCCCGCACCGTACTGGTCGGTGGCGAGCACCGAAGCCAACAGCTCCGCATCCAACCCCGTCGCATCCGCCAACCGCGCCCCCACCCCGTACGCGTTCAGCAACGCCTTCGTCACCCGCAACGCACCCCCCGGCCGCCGCACCACCGGCCGCGCCCACGCGGCCACCGCCGCGTCCAGCTCCGCCCACGGCACGACCCGTTGCAGCACCGACAGCGAAGCCGCCTCCTCCGCCCCGAACTCCCGCCCCGTCAGCACCAGTTCCCGCGCCCGCGCGGGCCCCACCTCGCTGAGCAGCCGCGGCAGCAGCCCGCCCCACGCCGCCGGCACCCCGAGCGCCAGCTCCGGGAGCCGGAACGTCGCGGTGTCGGCCCCGGCCCGCAGATCGCAGGCGAGGGCGAGCGCGAACCCCGCCCCGATCACCCGGCCGTGCACCGCGGCGACGGTGACCGCCGGGTTCCCGGTCAGCGCCTCGCAGACCCGCCGCGCCCGGGTGCCGTAGGCACGCACCCCGGCCCCGCCCGGGTCGTCGGCGAGGTGCCCGGCCAGCTCGGCACGGTCACCGCCGAGGCAGAAGTCCTCGCCCGCGCCGGACAGGACGACCACCCGTACGCCGGGATCCTGGCCGTCGAGCACGGTCAGCAGATCGTCGAGCATCCGGTCGGTGACGAGGTTGCCGTCGTCGGGCGTGTTCAGCTCGATCGAGAGCACGGCGCCACTCTGCTGCACCCGCAGGGTCTTGAGCAGGACGGTCTCAGGTACGGAGGAACTCATGCGGTCACTTTCAAGGAGGTCACGCGGCGGAACACCATCCGGGGCGCGTAGGCGGGGGCGGAGACCGGCCGCAGCGCGGGGAACCGTTCCAGCAGCCGGGCCAGCAGGGTGCGGATCTCCAGCCGGGCCAGCGCCGCGCCCAGGCAGTAGTGCGCACCCCCGCCGAAGCTGAGGTGCGACCCGGCCCGGGCCGGATCGAAGGTGCCGGGGTCGGGGTTGCGGCGCGGGTCGTGCGCGGCGGCGCCGTAGAGCACGTGGACCATCGTGTCCCGGGGCATGGGCACCCCGGCCAGTTCGGTGTCCTCGGCGGCGTAGCGGGAGGTGAGGTGCACCGGCGGGTCGTAGCGCAGGGTCTCCTCGACCGCCCCGTCGACGAACTCGTGGTGCTCGCGCAGCCAGGACCACCGTGCGGGGTCCTCGCCGAGGAGCCACACCGCGTTGGCCATGGTGGTGGCGGTGGTCTCCATGGAGGCGATGGTGATGAACATGGTCAGGTGGTAGAGGACGTGGTCGGCGGCGGCCGGGTCGTCGGGGTAGGCGGCGTCCCAGTGGCGGATCCAGCCGGAGAGCGCGTCGTCGCCGGGGGCGGCGCGGCGGCGGGCGATCAGCTCGGTGAAGTAGGCGCGCATCTCGGCGGTGGCCTCGGCCGAGATCTCCAGTTCGCTCTTGGTGGGCGTCAGTTCCTGGGCGAAGACCTGGCGGTGCGCGAAGTTCACGATCCGCGCGTGGTCCTCGGGGGGCAGGCCGAGCCAGTGGCCGACGGTGCGGATGGGCAGCCGTTCGGCGACGGTGGTGAGGAAGTCGGCCTCGCCGTCGGCCGCCAGCCGGGCCTCCAGGTCGTCGAGGAGGGCCTCGACGTGTCCGGCCACGACGGGGGTCAGGTCCTGGAGCGTGGTCCGGTCGAAGGGGTTGCCCAGGGCGCGGCGCTGACAGGTGTGTTCGGGGGCGTTGAGCCGGGAGAGGGTGCCGCCCATCTCGCGGGTGGCGGCGGCGCCCCAGCGGCCCGGTTCGGGCTGCCGGTCCTGCCAGGCGAAGTCGGGGACGTGCCAGGAGCGGTCGCGCAGCACCTGGTTGCAGACGTCGTAGCCGGTGACGAAGTAGCCGCCCCAGGGAGCGGGGACGACATCGCCCAGCGCGCGGAACTCCTCCCAGAGCGGGAGGGGGTTGCTCTGTCCTTCGGGTGAGCGGAGCCGTCGGAGTACGGAGAGGACGGTTCGGCGGTCGACGGTGGGGCGGGGTATGTCACCGACGGCGGACACGGGGAGCTCCTTCGGGTGGGCAGCGCGTTACCCGTACCGGCGGAACCTACCCCTCCCCCTACCGTCGGCATGCGCCGCTGCGTGTTGCTCCTGTCACATTCCGTGGCACATTGTGGACTTCTGGCGATCGTCATCGCCCACAGTCGGCCAAAGGATGTTCACAGGAGCACACGTACGCTCACCCGGCGCGGTGCTCCGGAGCCGCGCCCCATCGCTCCGGAACCCCGCGCCGTCACCCCGTCGTCACACCCGGAACAGGTCCAGGAACGTGCTCCAGAAGCCGCCCTTGCGGCCCGTGCGCTGCGGCTCCGCCGGACGCGGGGCCGCCGGCGCGGCCGGGGCCCGCAGCGGCTGCTCGGCCGGGGCCGGCCGGGAGGCCGTACCGCCGTTGCTGCCCAGCGCCGCGGCCACCCGGGTCGCCGGCGTCGGGCTGAACCGCACCGGCAGCGCCACGAGCGCCCGGTGGAAGTGGCCCGGCCGCCACTCCAGCCGCCCGGCGGGCACCGCGAGCTGGAGGTCGGGCAGGGCGTTGAGGATCGCCTCGACCGCCGCCACCGCGATCACCTGGGCCGGCGACTTGGCCGGGCAGGCGTGCGGCCCGGCGCCCCAGGCCAGATGGGCGCCCGCGCTGCGCGCCTGCCGGGCCTCCTTCAGCGCCGGATCGGTGTTGGCACCGGCGAAGCTGATCACGACCGGGGAGCCGGCCTCCACGACCGTGCCGCCGAGGTCGACGTCCTGCACCGGGAAGTGCGTGGCGTAGTTGGCGATCGGCGGGTCGTTCCACAGGACGTGGTCGAGCGCCTCCTCGATCAGCATGCCGGTGCCGCGGCCGGAGGAGGCCTCGGTGAGCAGCGTGAGCAGGGTGTTGGAGATGAGGTTGCGCTCCGGCTCGATGCCGGCGCCCATCAGCATCACCAGCTGGTCCTTGAGCTCCTCGTCCGTCAGCCCCGCCCCGTGCTGGATCAGCCAGGAGGTCATGTCGTCGCCGGGCTCGCGCCGCTTGAGCGCGATCAGCTCCATCAGGGAGGCGTTCAGCTCCTCGTTGGCGCGCAGCGCCTCGTTCGGGTCCTGCGCCTCGAACAGCGCGGCCATGGCGCCGGTCAGCCGGTCGCCGATGCCGGCCGGGCAGCCGAACAGCTTGTTGAACAGCAGCAGCGGCAGCAGCTTGGCGTAGTCGTGCAGCAGGTCGGCCCGGCCGCGCTCGCTGAACTGGTCGATGAGGTAGGCGGCGATCGGCTCGACGTCCCGGCGGATGCGGGTGATGTTCAGCCGGTCCAGGCTCTCGGTGACCGCCTTGCGCAGCCGCAGGTGCACGGCGCCGTCGGTGAACAGGCAGTTGGGCCGGTACGCCATCATCGGCAGGACGGGGCTGTCCAGGGATATGCGGCCCTCGTTGAGGTCCTTCCAGCGCCGCGAGTCCCGGACGAAGAGCTGCGGGCTCTGCAGGACGCGCAGGGCGGTCTCGTACCCGGTGACCAGGGTGGCGTTGACGCCGGGCGCGAGCTCGACGGGGGCGGCCGGGCCCTGGGCGCGCAGCTGGTCGTAGACCAGGTGCGGGTTGGCCGCGAAGTCGGCGCCGTGCATCGGGCATCTGGAGGCGGAGCCGGGGGCGCCGGCCGGTGGCTGGTGGTCCATGAGGGTGTTCCTTCTGGGGCGGAAAAGGTTCGGGGGGTGTTCAGGACGCCCGGGTGAGCAGGTGCTGGACGAGGGCGATCAGCGCGTGGGCGGAGGAGCGCTGGTCCCGGGCGTCGCAGTACTCGACGGGGGTGTCCGGGAGCAGGTCGAGCGCCTCGCGGATCTCCTCCTTGCCGAACTGCGCGGACGGGTCGAAGGAGTTGACGGCGATGGCGTACTCCAGGCCGTACTTCTCCACCAGGTCGATGACGGGGAAGGAGTCGGCGAGCCGGGCCGGGTCCACCAGGATCAGCGCGCCCAGCGCGCCGCGCGCCATGTCCTCCCACAGCTGCATGAACCGCTGCTGGCCGGGCGTGCCGAACAGGTAGAGCACCAGCTCGTCGCTGAGGGTGAGCCGGCCGAAGTCCAGTGCCACGGTGGTGGTCACCTTGTCCGGCGCGCCGCGCAGGTCGTCCACCTGGGTGGACGCCTCCGTCATCTTCTCCTCGGTGCGCAGCGGGGTGATCTCCGACAGTGAGCCGATGAGGGTGGTCTTGCCCACGGCGAAGTGTCCGACGACGAGGATCTTGGCGGTGGTGGTCACCGCGTCGGAGACGTAGATGCCCGGGTTGCGGCCGGCGTGCGTGCTGCGGGTGTCGCGGGGATCGTCCACGCGGTGCTCATCCATAACGGGTTTGGAGTCCATGCAGCACCTTCTCGATGGTTTCTCGGTCGACGAGCTGTGCGCGCGGCGGTGCGGCGCGGCGCAGCAGATGGCCCTGTTCGAATAAATCGGTCAGCAGCAGCCGGGCCACTCCGACGGGCAGCCCGAGGTGGGCGGAGACCTCGGCCACGGCCAGATAGCCCCCCGCGCACAGCTCCCAGATCTCGCGCACCTCCGGCGACGCCCCGAGCGGCAGCTCGGCGTCGGGGGCGAGCGTCACCAGGGTGTGCAGGGACAGCTCGTCCGCCTCCGGCAGGCGCCGGCCGCCGGTGATGACGTAGGAGCGTACGAAGTGACCGGTGACCGCGGCTTCCTCGTCCGGCCTGGTCATACGTCCGCACCCGCGCTCTGGCGGGGCGGTGTGGTCATCGCCTTGCCCAAAGCGCTCACCTGCTGCTGCATCCGGAACGACATCGACTCCATGTCGACGTCGAGGGCCGCCGACACCGCCAGGTAGGCGCCCTGGCCCGCGGCGATCAGGAAGATCCAGCCGCCGTCGTACTCGATCAGCGTCTGCTTCCAGACGCCGTTCCCGGCGGACACGAACGGGGCCACGGCCCGGCTCAGGGACTGCATGGAGCTCATCGCGGCGGCGTTGGTCTCCGCCTCGTCGCGGCCGATGTCACTGGAGCGCTCCAGCAGCAGGCCGTCGGCCGAGACGAGGATCGCGTGCCGGGCGCCGCGCACCTGGAGCACGTCGTTCAGCACCCACGACAGGTCGGGATTCACTGGTCTTCGGGTCCTTCCGTGGCAGGGGTGTTCCGACCGAGCTGCGTACCGCGCGCGAACGCCGAGATGCGCGCGGCGGTGACCTGGCCGCCGTGCTCCGGCTCCGGCTCCCGCTCCGTCTCCTCGACGGGGAACGGGACGACGGAGACCGAGCTGATGCGGCGGCGCTTGGGCAGACCGCCGGCCGTGGTGCCGAGCGGCCGGGCGGGGGCGGCGTGATGGGCGGGGGTTGCCATCGATGTCAGCCGCTGCGGCGGGGCCATCGGCTCCGGGTCCGGTACGGGCGTGGGGCCCGGGACCGCGGCCTGCTGGGCCGCGTGGCCGTAGCCGGCGGCCCCGGACTCCTCCGGCTCGGGCGCGTTGGTGGTCAGCAGGTTCTCGGGCAGAAGAATCACCGCACGTACGCCGCCGTAGGGGGATACGGAGTCGACCGACACCTTGAAGCCGTAGCGGGCGGCGAGCATCCCCGAGACGGCGAAACCGAACTTGGGGGGATTGCCGAGGCCGGTGATGGCGACGGGCCCCTTGGGGCTGAGCAGCTCGGCGGCCCGGTCCTTCTCCTCCTGGCTCATGCCGAGACCCGCGTCGTCGACGATCACGCAGACGCCGGCCGACACGGACTGGATGTTGACCTCGACGGGCGTGCCGGGCGCGCTGTAGTTGGTGGCGTTGGCCAGCAGTTCGGCCAGGACCACCGCCACCGGCTCCACGGCCTTGGGCGCGACCGAGATGTTCACCTGCGAGTTGATGCGGACGCGGTCGAAGTGCTTGATCCGCCCCTGCGCGCTGCGGGCCACGTCGTAGACCGAGGCGAGGGTCTCGCGCCGGCCGAGCCAGCCGCCGCACAGCACCGCGATGCCCTGGGCGCGGCGGCTGAACTGGCTGTTGGTGTGGTCCACCAGCATCAGGTCGGCGAGGATCTCGGAGTCGTCGCCGTACTTGCGCTGTGCCTTGTCGATGACGTGCTGCTGTTCGTCGGCGAGCACCTGGAGGGTGCGCATCGCGGACTTCAGCACGTCCTTGGTCTCCGCCTCGGCGTCCTGGCGCACCTCGGCGAGGGCGTCGGAGTGCTGGGTGCGCAGGGCGGCGTAGTCGGTGTAGAGCTGGTTGCGTTCTCCCTGGAGACCGTCCCGGGCGCCACGCAGGTTCTCGTTCTGTCTGCGGAGTGCCATGTTGGTTCGACGGGCCTTCATCACCGCGAAGACCGCGGCGAGAAGTACCGCCAGCAAGACCCACAGGAGTGGGTCCTGGATCAATGACGTCATGAGACTCTCTTCAAGTCGCCTCGCGACAGGGACGACCGTGGGCCCGGGCCCGCAGGCCGGCCATGGTCGCTGCCCCTCGCGATGGGGCCCTAGAGACTGTCCCCCGTGCGCGGTCAACACGTGACGCGCCGTCAGCCTACTGAACGTGCGATGATCTTAGCAGTCTGTGAGCTGTCAACCCCTTTGTTCGGACTCTTGCCTGAGACCTTCACAGGGCCTTCGCGAGCGCGTTTCCCGGGAGTGGGGCGCGGCGCCGACCAGGGGTGACGGGGTACCCGGGTGCGTTTCCTGTGAAGCCACAAGTAAAGTCCTGTCGATCATCTGTTGAACTTCTCTCAAAAGAGCTCCTGAAAGGTGAGGCACTCCCTTGCCCAGACGCCCCCTGCCCGCGACCGCGACGTTCGCCGCCCTCGCGGCCGTCCTCCTCACCGCCTGCGGCGGCACGGACTCCGCTTCCGACGCGTCGTCGTCCGATGACTCAAAGGCACCGGCCGCCGCGACGGCCAAGTCCCTGAGTGCGACCGAGTTGGACGCGAAGGTGCTGGCCTCGGCCGACGTGAAGGGCTTCCTGGTCAGCGAGGTGACCAAGGAGGAGAAGGTCACCGCGGACAAGGTGACCTCGGAGCGGGCCGACTGCGAACCGCTGAGCTTCGCGCTCTCCGGTGTCGCCCTCGACGACCCGTCGGCGACGGCACAGCGCAGGGCGACGGGCAAGAAGACAGCGCCGTCCGGCGACGCGGCGAAGGACGATGTCGACGCCGCGGTGGACGCGGCGTTCGACACGACGACCTCCGTGGTCACCCTCGCGTCCTACGCCGACGAGGCCGCCGCGAAGAAGGCGCTGGCCTCGATCGGCACGAGCGTGACGGCCTGCGCGGCCGGCTACACGTACAGCGCGATGGGCGCCGAGCAGAAGATCACGAAGGTCACCGCGGACGCGGCCCCGAAGACGGGCGACGACGCCGTCGCGTTCACGGCCGCGGTCCGGCAGGAGGGCATGCCCAAGTCCGGCCCCATGAAGGTCGCCGCCTTCCGTACGGGCACGACGGTGACGTACGTGAGCAGCGTCAACCCCGCGTCCCTGCTCAAGGGCGGGGACTTCGACTTCCCGACGGTACTGGTGGAGACCCAGGCGAGGAAGCTGGGCTGAGGTGCGGGGGCGTCAAGTGGCGGCGCGGTGACCGCCGTTGGCGCCCCTGTGACCGTCCTGTGTGTGAACTTGGCATAAGCTGCGCGGAAATTGAGGGCCTCCCGAAAGCAGACGCAGCCCGTATGGACACACCCGCCATCCGCACGGCCCTGGCCGTGCTGACCGCCCTGCCCCTCACCCTGCTCACCGCGTGCGGCGACTCGGGTTCGGACTCCGGCTCCGGCTCCGGCTCGGGTTCCGCTTCCGGTCCCGGCAGGGCCGACGGTTCCGGCACCAGGGCGATGACCTCGGCACCGTCCGGCCCGCTGAGCGCGCGCGAACTGGAGAAGCGGTCGCTGGGGAAGCGGGAGGTGAAGGGCTTCTTCATCTCCGAGCCGGGCACGTCCATGGTGGTCACGGAGGATCAGGTCGGCACGGACCGGAAGCAGTGCCGGCCTCTGGGCCTGGCACTGTCCTCGGTCGCCATGGGGAACCCGGCGGCGACCGCCCAGCGCTGGGCGGTCGCGGAGGTCAACGCCCACTCCTCGCCCGACGCCCCCGCCTCGGTCGTGATGATCACCCTGGCGTCCTACGACGACGCCGAGGGCGCCAGGGCGGCCCTGACGCGGCTGAAAAAGGCCGTGACGGCGTGTCCCGACGGCTTCACCGGGACGCAGCAGGAGGCGGAATCGCGCTTCACGAAGATCACCGAGGACACGTCCCCGCGGGTGGGCGACGATCCCCTCGGGTTCACCGCGACGCTGGAAGAGGACGGCGGCACGGCCCCGATGAAGGCGTTCGTCTTCCGCGGGGGCAGCACGCTCGCCTACTTCAGCGCGGTCGATTTCGGCACCCTGGACGGCTCGGACTTCACCTTCCCCGTCGCCCTGGCGAAGGCCCAGGAGAAGAAGCTGCGCTGAGCACGCCCCCGGCTCACGCCCCGGCCGCGCGTATGCGGCGCAGGAGCCGGGCGAGGGCGACGGGCGTGGTGTCGAGCCGCACGTCCGGGTCGTCGCTCTCGCGGAGGTGGAGGGCGGAGGGGGTTGCGGCGAGTTCGAGGCAGTTGTTGCCGTCGCCGCCACCGGAGAAGGATGACTTCTGCCAGTTGTCGGGGGTCGTTGCCATGAGGGTTATCAGAGCTCCTTCGTCAATGCGTGGATGAGGTCCCGCGACCGCTCGGGGTCGAGCGACTGGGCCTCGGCCCTACGAAAGTGTGCGCGGAAGGCGCCGAGTTGCGCCTCTGCGTCGACGAACACCGTGCCGTGGGGAGCATCGCGCACGACGGTGTCCAGCCGGGGGACGGCCCCACCCACGTACATCATGATGTTGCCCGCTCCGGTGACTCCGTCCAGGTCGAAAGGGATCACCCGCACGGTTACGTGATCGGCTTCGGACAACTGGAGAATGTGCGCGAGTTGGGTCCGCGCGGCCGACCTGGAGGAGGGCCGCGGCCTCACCCTCGTCCGCGCCTGCGCGGATCTGTGGGGCTGGTACCCCCTGTCCGCGGAGGGCGACCGGGGCAAGTACGTGTGGTGTGACCTGGCGACCGCGTGATCGTTCAGCACATCGGAAGAAAGGAGGTTCGATGGTCAGCTCTTCGCACGAAGGACTGCATCGGGTCTTTCAGAAGGACCCCGCACTGCTCACGCGGGCCTGCCAGAGCCTGCTGCACGTCCCGTTCCCCGAGCCGCGCGAGTTCGCGGTCCTCAACGTGGACCTCACGGAGATCGAACCGATCGAGAGACGCGTGGACACCCTGCTGCGGGTGGACACCGACGAGGGGAACTTCCTGCTGGTCGTCGAGGCGCAGGGGCGCAAGGACGAGAGCAAGCGGAGCAGCTGGCCGTACTACCTCTCGTATCTGCACGCGAAGTTCGGTTTGCAGCCGGTGCTGATCGTCGTGACGCAGAGCCGTTCCACGGCCAGGTGGGCGGCACGGCACATCCGGTACGGGCTTCCGGGGTGGCCCTCGGTCATCATCAGGCCGATGGTCCTCAGCCCGGAGAACGTGCCGGTGATCACCGACGCGAAGGAGATCGCGAAGGACATCACCCTCGCGGCCTTCTCGGCCATGACACATGGCCGGGGTCCGGACGCGACCGCCATACTGGAACCCCTGGCTGACGCCCTGGACACCTTTGACCCCGCGAACGCCACGGTGTTCGCACACCTTGTCGAGTCATGCCTGGTGGACGACCAGGCGAGGAAGATCTGGAGTGGTCTGATGGCACCAGTGAAGTACTTCTTCAACAGCCCGGTCGCCCAGGAAGTACGGGAGGAGGGCCGAGCCGAGGGCCGAGCCGAGGGCCGAGCCGAGGGCCGGGCGCAGGGACGTCTGGAGGGGCAGGCCCGCGCGACGCTCGACGCCCTGGAGTGCCGTGACATCGAGGTGCCCGAGTCCGTCCGCGCACGGATCATGTCCTGCGCCGATCCGGTCCAGCTCAAGCTCTGGTTCCAGCGCGCCATGCACGCGACCACCGCACAGGATCTGTTCGTCTCCGACTGACCGGCAGGCACGCAGAAGCCGGTGTCCACCCCCGTGGACACCGGCCCCGTAGCGCACAGGCGGCGCTCCGCCTACTTCTGTTCCAGTACGTCCTCCTCCGTCACCTCCGGTGGCTCCGTCGGGCGGAGCCAGAGCCAGAGGAGGAAGAGGAGGCCGAGGATCAGCATGCCGATGCCGGTCCAGAGGTTGATGTTGACGCCGACCGCCTTGTCGATGTCCGCGTCGGACGCCGTGAAGCCGGCGATCGTCACGATGACGCCGTAGACCACGAACAGGCCGCCGATGATGCGGCGGATGTCGAACAGGCGGGCCGCGGTCGCGGACTTCGTCTGGAGTTCGGCGACCTCGCGCTGGAGGTCCTTCTCGGACGAGGCCTGACGGCGGTCGTCGTCGTGGGGGTATTGCTCAGCCATGGTGTATCAGCCCCTCGGCCGTCAGATCGAGAACGGGATGTAGCACGCCGCGGCCAGGACGACCGCGCCCCAGCCGAGCAGCGCCGGCCGCCGGTACCACGCGTCGTCGCCCTTCGCGGGCGCCTCCTCCATGCCGGGCGAGCGCGTGCCGTAGACCAGGCCCTGGAGCTCGTCCGCCGGCTTGGGCTTGGTGAACAGCGTGACCGCGACCATCACCACCGCACCGGCGACGAAGCCGGCGATCGCGGAGACGAAGTTGGCGCCCTGGTCGGTGGGGATGTCGACGATGCCCTGCTTGTAGAAGACGAAGTAGTTGACCATCGCGGCCGTGGTGCCTGCCAGCAGGCCCCAGAACCCGGACTTCATGGACGCGCGCTTCCAGAACATGCCGACGATGAAGACGACGAACATCGGCACGTTGAAGAAGGAGAACAGCGTCTGCAGGTAGCTCATGATGTTCGAGAAGGACGAGGCCAGGAACGCCGTACCGACCGACGCGGCGACGCCGATCACCGTGATCAGCCGGCCGAACCGCACGTAGTAGCCGTCCTCGCGGTCACGCACCACGTACCGCGCCCAGATGTCGGTGGTGAACACCGTGTTGAACGACGACACGTTGGCCGCCATGCCCGCCATGAACGCCGCCAGCAGACCCGTCACCGCGATGCCGAGCATGCCGTTGGGGAGCAGCTCCTGCATCAGATAGGGGATCGCGTCGTTGTACTGGAGGTCGGAGCCGGACGTGCCGATCTTCGGCACGAGGACGGCCGCGACCAGGCCCGGGATCATCACCAGGAAGACGATGAAGATCTTCGGGAACGCGGCGATGAGGGGGGTGCGCTGTCCGGCGGAGAGGTTCTTCGCGGAGAGCGCGCGCTGCACCTCGGCGAAGTTGGTCGTCCAGTAGCCGAACGACAGCACGAAGCCGAGGCCCAGCACGATGGTCAGCCAGTTCGCGCCGAGCGGGTTGGCGCTGCCGATTCCCGTGCCGCCCCACGCGGTGACGAAGTTGTCCCCGTGCGACTTGGTGAGCGAGTCCGTCAGACCGTCCCAGCCGCCGACCCGCTTCAGGCCGAGCGCGGCGATCGGGATGAGGGCCGCGAGGATCACGAAGAACTGGAGCACCTCGTTGTAGATCGCGGAGGACAGCCCGCCCAGCGTGATGTACGCCAGCACGAAGATGCCGGCCACCAGGATCGCCACCCACTGCGGCCAGCCCAGCAGCGCCTCGACGACGATCGCCAGCGCGTACAGGTTGACGCCCGCGATCAGGATCGCCGCGAAGGCGAACAGGATCGAACTGAGCAGATGGGCCCACTTGTCGAAGCGGAGCAGCAGGAACTCCGGGACCGAGCGGACCTTGGAGCCGTAGTAGAAGGGCATCATCACCAGGCCGAGGAAGACCATGGCCGGGATGGCGCCGATCCAGTACCAGTGCACGGTGTAGACGCCGTACTGGGCGCTGTTGGCGGCCATGCCGAGGATCTCGGTGGCGGCCAGGTTGGCCGAGATGAACGCCAGACCGGTGATCCAGGCGGGGAGGGAACGCCCGGACAGGAAGAAGTCGAGGCTGGTCTTCACCGAGCGGCGGGCCGCGAAGCCGATGCCCAGGACGACCACGAAGTAGATGCCGAGGATCGTGTAATCGAGCCAGTTGGTGGGGAGCCGAAGCTCGGCTGCCAGGTATGTGGGGGTCTGCATGCGTACTCGCTTCGTCGCGTGAACCGATCAGGGCGGAACTTACGCCTCCGCGTTCAGAAAATGAACATCCCTGGTGGTTGTTTTTGTGGGATTGTGATGTTGACGTTCGAGGGGTGGCATGGTTTGTTATGTTGGGTTCTGTTGGATGATTGGGGTAAGGCGCCGTGAAGAAGACCTCGACCCGGCTGGCCGACGGGCGTGAGCTGATCTACTACGACCTGCGTGACGACACCGTGCGCGACGCGGTGGACCGGCGCCCGCTGGAGCGCACCGTCACCACGTCCGAGATCCGCAAGGACGTGCTGCTCGGTGACGCGGTCGCCGTCGCCTCCCACCGGCAGGGCCGCACCTACCACCCGCCGGCCGACCAGTGCCCGCTCTGCCCCTCCCGGGGCGAGCGGCTCAGCGAGATCCCCGACTCTTCGTACGACGTCGTCGTCTTCGAGAACCGCTTCCCCTCGCTCGCCGGCGACTCCGGCCGCTGCGAGGTCGTCTGTTTCACCTCCGACCACGACGCGTCCTTCGCCGACCTCACCGAGGAGCAGGCGGGACTGGTCCTGGACGCGTGGACCGACCGCACCGCCGAGCTGTCCCATCTGCCCTCCGTCCAGCAGGTCTTCTGCTTCGAGAACCGCGGCGCCGAGATCGGTGTGACGCTGGGTCACCCGCACGGGCAGATCTACGCCTACCCCTTCACCACGCCTCGCACCGCCCTGATGCTCCGTTCGCTCGCGGCCCACAAGAAGGCGAGTGGCGGGGAGAACCTCTTCGACGCCGTCGTGGCGCGGGAAGCCGCAGGTGAGCGGGTGGTTCTGGCCACCGAGCACTGGGTGGCTTTCGTGCCCTACGCCGCCCACTGGCCCTACGAGGTCCACCTCTACCCGCGCCGCCGGGTGCCCGATCTGCTCGGGCTCGACGAGGCGGCGCGCACAGAGTTCCCCCAGGTCTATCTGGAACTGTTGAGGCGCTTCGACCGGATCTTCGGCGAAGGTGAACCGCCCACGCCGTACATCGCGGCCTGGCACCAGGCCCCGTTCGGCGCGCTGGAGGAGTTCGACGGCGTGAGCCGGGACGACTTCGCGCTCCACCTCGAGCTCTTCACCATCCGCCGCACCTCCGGAAAGCTGAAGTTCCTCGCGGGTTCCGAATCCGGCATGAACGTGTTCATCAACGACGTGCCGCCGGAGGCCGCGGCCGTGCGACTGCGAGAGGTAGCGAGTTCATGAGTGGGAAGTACCTGGTCACCGGTGGTGCCGGCTATGTCGGCAGCGTGGTCGCCCAGCATCTGCTGGAGGCCGGTCACGAGGTGGTCGTCCTGGACAACCTCTCCACCGGCTTCCGCGAGGGCGTCCCCGCGGGCGCGGCCTTCGTCGAGGGCGACATCCGCGACGCCGCCACATGGCTGGACTCCTCCTTCGACGCCGTGCTGCACTTCGCCGCGTTCTCGCAGGTCGGCGAGTCGGTGGTGAAGCCGGAGAAGTACTGGGAGAACAACGTCGGCGGCACGATGGCGCTGCTCGCGGCGATGCGCGAGGCGGGCGTGCGCCGGCTCGTCTTCTCCTCGACGGCGGCGACGTACGGTGAGCCGGAGCAGGTCCCCATCGTGGAGACCGCGCCGACGAAGCCGACCAACCCCTACGGTGCCTCGAAGCTCGCCGTCGACCACATGATCAGCGGCGAGGCGGCGGCGCACGGGCTCGGCGCGGTGTCGCTGCGCTACTTCAACGTGGCCGGGGCCTATGGGGAGTTCGGCGAGCGGCACGACCCCGAGTCGCACCTCATCCCGCTCGTCCTCCAGGTCGCGCAGGGCCGCCGCGAGGCGATCTCCGTCTTCGGCGACGACTACCCGACGCCGGACGGCACCTGTGTGCGCGACTACATCCACGTCGCCGACCTGGCCGAGGCGCACCTGCTCGCCCTGGACGCGGCCGCGCCCGGCGAGCACCTGATCTGCAACCTCGGCAACGGCAACGGCTTCTCCGTGCGCGAGGTCGTCGAGACCGTGCGGCAGGTCACCGGGCACCCGGTGCCCGAGGTCGTGGCCCCGCGCCGCGGCGGCGACCCGGCGGTGCTGGTGGCCGCGGCCGGCACGGCCCGCGAGAAGCTGGGCTGGAACCCGTCCCGCGCGGACCTCGCGGGGATCGTCGCCGACGCCTGGCGGTTCGCCCAGGCGCGCGACGCCGAGTAGAACGTACGCGAGGAGAACGTACGCGCGGCCGGCGCGTACGTCATCGCGGTGAGTCCGTAGCGAAGGGTCAGGGAACAGGGCATGAGTGAGGCTGTCGCCAAGGCCGCCGGTGAGGTGGCCGACCGGTTCCGGGAGCTGTACGGGGCCGGGCCGGAGGGGGTGTGGGCCGCGCCGGGGCGGGTCAACCTGATCGGCGAGCACACCGACTACAACGACGGCTTCGTCATGCCGTTCGCCCTGCCGCACACCACCGTCGCCGCCGTCTCGCGGCGCGAGGACGGCGTGCTGCGCCTGCACTCGGCCGACATCGACGCCGGCCCCGTCGAACTGCCGCTCGACGGGCTCGCCCCCGAGTCCGACAAGGGCTGGACCGCCTACCCGGCCGGCGTGGTGTGGGCGCTGCGCGAGGCGGGCCACGAGATCGACGGCGCCGACATCCACCTGGCGTCCACGGTGCCGTCCGGCGCGGGCCTGTCCTCGTCGGCGGCGCTGGAGGTCGTGGTCGCGCTCGCACTGAACGACCTGTACGAACTGAACCTGCGCGGCTGGCAGTTGGCCCGCCTGTGCCAGCGCGCGGAGAACGTCTACGTCGGCGCGCCCACCGGCATCATGGACCAGACCGCCTCCGCCTGCTGCGAGGACGGCCACGCCCTGTTCCTCGACACCCGGGACCTCTCCCAGAAGCAGATCCCCTTCGACCTCGCGGCCGAGGGCATGCGGCTCCTCGTCGTCGACACCCAGGTCAAGCACGCCCACAGCGACGGCGAGTACGGCAAGCGCCGGGCCGGCTGCGAGAAGGGCGCCGCGCTGCTCGGCGTCGACGCGCTGCGCGACGTGGCGTACGAGGACCTCGACGCGGCGCTGGACCGGCTCGGCGACGAGGAGGAGGTCCGCCGCTTGGTCCGCCACGTGGTCACGGAGGACCAGCGCGTCGAACGCGTCGTCGCCCTCCTGGAATCCGGCGACCCCCGCGGCATCGGCCCCGTCCTCACCGAGGGCCACGCCTCCCTCCGCGACGACTTCTGCATCTCCTGCCCGGAGCTGGACCTGGTCGTCGACACGGCCCTCGCCACCGGCGCCCTCGGCGCCCGCATGACAGGCGGCGGCTTCGGCGGCTCGGCCATCGTCCTCACGGAGGAGGCGGCAGTCGACCCGATCACGAAGGCGGTGGAAGCCGCCTTCGCGAAGGCCGGCTTCACCACCCCCCGCACCTTCACCGCGGTCCCGGCCCCGGGGGCACGCCGGGTGCGGTGACGGAGTAACGAACGCGAGCAGGGGCGCCCGGTGCTTCCCGGGCGCCCCCACTCGCACGTCCACCCCCAACCCACCGTGGCCGTCCGGGCACTTGGCGGGGTCGGTAGTGTTCACGGTGTCCGCCGCGGAGACGCGGCCACAGGTCCGCACGTCGGTACCGGACCGGCACAGAGCCGGTGGTAGCGCCACGGAAGACACGGGGGAGGCCATACATGGCATGGGAGGAATGGGACCAGCTGAAGGCCAAGGCGGCCGATCAGCACGCCGTCCGGATGCGGCTCAACCAGTATCCGGCCGACCAGGGAGGCGACGGCACCCAGGGCGATCTCGTCGTGGGCCACAAGGACCTCGAGGCGGTCGGCAAGGCGGCCCATGAGTTGTTCGACCACTTCACGACGTACAGCGGGCACGCGCGGGTGGCCTCGGAGTCGGCGGCGAGTGGGCTCAAGAGCGAGGGTTACGCCCTGGGCGGAGCCCTGGAGCATGTGGCGGAGCGCTGGAGCGAACAGTCCAAGACCCTGCTGGACGCCTGCGCCCACATCTCCAACCATCTGCGGTACACGAAGAACCAGCACGCGGCCTACGAGTCCTACATCTCCGGTGCGGTGAGCAGAATCGCCACGCTCGACAAGGGCTTCGACGACCGGAAGGACCACTGACGCCGATGGACCTCGACGCGCTGCGTCACGGCAACTTCGCCAAGCTCGGTGAGGCGGTCACCGACTGGGAGCAGATGACGAAGAACCTCGCCGACCTGCGAAAGGACGCCGAGGACAATCTCAAGGCCAAGGCCGACAAGGCGGACTGGGTAGGCGTCAACGCCACCGTCACACGCGGATTCATCGACCGTACCGCCGCCGAGTTCGCCGACGCGCACACCCAGGCCGACTCCATCACCAAGATCCTGAGTGACACGCGGGGCGAACTCATCGACTACCGCACCCAGTTGAACAATGCGATCGAGCGGGCGGCTGAGCAGAACCTGACCGTCATGGACACCGGTGGCGGCACCTTCACCGTCGTGGGGAACACCCGGCCCGACTGGGCCTCCGACCCCAGCGGAAAGACCGGAGCGACGGATCCGAAGACGGCGGCCGCGTTCCGCGACGAGATCCAGGACATCCTGAGCAAGGCGACGCAGAGCGACACCAGCGCGGCCAAGGTCCTGCGGCTCCTCGCGGACCAGGCCAAGTACGGCTTCGGTGACGCCTCCTACAGCAGTCGCGACGAGGCGGCCGACGCCGTCGCCGCCGCGGAGAAGCTGGCCAAGGCCGCCAAGAACCCGGCCGACATGAGTGTCGACGACATCGCCGACTTCAACCGCACGATGGCGAAGTACAGCGGTGACCCCCTGTTCGCTGAGCAGTTCGCGACGCGGCTGGGGGCCAAGGGGACACTGCAGTTCTGGACCGAGATGACCCACGCCCACGCAGGCGCCAAGGGCACGGAACTCGACACGATGAAGGACCTGCAGACCAACCTGGGCCTGACCCTGGCCACGGCGTCCTTCTCGGACTCGGAGGCCATGGGGGACTGGAAGAAGGACCTCATCGCCGAGCGCAACACCAACTTCCGCGCCTCCGGCTCGTTCGGCCCGGTCGGGGCCCTGGGCTCCCAGGTCATCAGCAGCCTCATGCGGCAGGGACAGTTCGACACCGAGTTCCTGGACGACTACCGGGAGAAGATCTTCAAGGCGGACAAGGCGGCGGGGAACGCGGGCACCCACGACCTGTGGGTCAAGGGGTACGACTCCCTGGACCTCGTCTTCGGCGACGGCAACGGCCGGGACCCGCTGGAGGGACTGTTCGACGGGCTCTCCCACAACCCCGAGGCGGCGGAGCACGCCTTCGCGTCCAAGTCGGACCTGGACCACATGCTCGGCACCACCAGGTACACGGACCGGGGCGAGGCCCTCGGCCGCGCCCTGGAGAGCGCCGTCACCGGCGTGGCGGACGGCGACACCACGTCCATGGCGCCGCCGCACAACGCGACCCAGGTCAGGATCATGGCCAACATCATGCAGGCGGTGGCCCATCCCGGCGACGGCGCGGACCTGGTGAGCAAGGGCATGGGCGAGAGCTTCGGAGACATGGCGGCCGCCTACATGCCGGAGATCAGTCAGGGCTTTGCCGGAACCGGCTCGGAGGCCGTTTTCCTCACGAGCAGTGAAAGCCCCGGCTATTTTCAGGGCGACCGGGTCCGCGACGTCGTGAGATTTCTTTCCGCAGTGTCCGCGGACCCGGCGGGCAGGGCCGGGATCATCTACGGAGAGAGTATTTACACCGGCGCCCTCCTCGAAATGCACCTTTCTGATCCGTCCCTGTTCGACGGTTCCCGTGAACAGGTTCTCGCGGACATCGGCAGGAATGCGGGTGTCATCGAAGGAATCGTCGGCCACTCTCTCGCGGATGGCGTAGTGAAGGAAGCCGTCGACGGGGAGCGGGACTACAACGACGCCTTGAAGGCCAAGGGGGACTTCGCCAAGACCTGGGTGTCGATCGGCTTGACCGGCCTGCGGGTCCCTGAGGCATACGGAGGAGAAATCATGGGTTCCGTGGTGGGAGGAGGAGCCGGAGCGGTCGCCGGGGCGGCAGTCGACCGACTGATGGACAGCCAGAAGATGGAAGGTGCCAAGGACGAGGGCCTGTATGCGAGCGCCGCAGATCTCTACGCCATGCGTGATTCGGTCAGCCAGCAGACGCAGTGGTCCACTGCGGACGCGCTCGCCCGGCACCACGTGGACCTGCCCAAGGACGGTACCAACGACCTGGTCCGCCAAGCCGTCAATGACGGCTGGAAGGATGCGGACGACTTTTTGACCGACACCAAGGAGCGTCCACGTGGCTGAGAACGTTGTGAAGGGGAGGAAAAGGACCCTCGCCGAGTACAGCGGCAAACGTCTTGTCGCGTCGCTACTCGGCCTCGCCTTTGTCGGTACGGGGATATGGTTCGCGGTGCATTACGCGTTGACCACAGGGCTCGACCGCCTACCGGACAAGATGTGTGAAGGTACTCTCGAGCGGAGCACGGTCAAGGAAGTACTGCCGAAAGCGCGATCGGCGGACAATGGTTCTGGCGTCGACGGCGCCGGGTACACACTCGCTTTCCGGTGTCATGTGACCACGAGCGGTGACTCGGCCCTCTCCGGGGAGGCGCGCGTTCAGCCTGTTTCCCCGAAGAAGTGGCTCGAGCACTATCGGGGCGCCGGAGGGCAGAACCACATCATCCGCGTCTCAGCGGGCGATGTGGAAGCCCTGGCCCGGATCGATCCCGATGCGGACACCACCTCGGTATACGTGCCCTGCGAACCGCCGGGCGTTCCGTCCTACAACGCCTCCCAGCCGTACGCGGTCGTCGCTGAAACCCGGGTCGACGGAGCCGCCCGGGCCAAGGGCGTGCCGCTGCGCCAGACCTTGACCGACTTCGCCTACCAGCTTTCCCAACACGCCTACGAGTTGGCCGAGTGCAAGGCTCGCCGGGACTTCCCGGCGGAGCTGCCGCTTTACAAGGACCGGTGATGAAGGACGACGAGTTGCGGGCCCGGTTCGACGGGCGGGGTGTGGTCGAGGTGCGGCTCGATGTGTCGGCGGGGGGTCGGGCCGAGAAGATCGGTCATGCGCTGGGGTACACGCTGATCCAGCGCGGGAAAATCACCCGGAGGCTGCTCGAGCTCGTCTTCCGGCGCGACGACGACCCGCTGGCCCGGCGGCGGGCCGAGCGGACCGTCGAGCGGGTGCGGGCGGGCGGCCCGGTGCTGCCGGAGGGGGAGGAGCCTTCGTTCCCGCCTCCGCCGCCGTCCCCGGCCCCGCCCCTCACTCTCCGGCAGCCGCCGCCGCGTCCCCGGCGGTCGCGGGAGCCGCAGCCGCCTCCGCCGGCCCCGTCGGGTCCGTCCGGGCCCCGGATCCCGTCCCGTCCGCCGTATCCACCCCCGCCCCCGCCTCCCGGCACCCCGGGTGGGGGCCGGTAGACGGACAGGGAAGCGGCTCTCAGCCTTCGACCTCGTACTGGCCGACCTCCAGGAAGTGGCGCATGGCCTCGGGGGTGCCGTCGTCCAGGACCGCGGAGATCGCGGTGCGCATGGCGTCGGTGAGGTCGGGGGCGGCGAGCATCTGGAAGAGGGTGAAGCGGTCGTCCTGGGCCTGGGCGAGGCGGTAGCCGGTCGCCAGGAACTCGCGGGCGGCCTCGGGGGTGCCGGCCTCCAGCGCCTCGGAGGCCGCGGCGTAGACGGCCCGGCCGGACGAGGGCTTGCCGATGATGGTGAAGATGGCGACCTGGTCGTCCTCGAACTGGGCGAGCCGGTAGCCGGTCTCCAGCCAGGTGCGCATCTCCTCCATCGTGCCGTCGTCGAGGAGGGCGTTCGCCTCCTTGGTGACCCGCTTGCCGCTGTCCGGGTTCGCCAGGATGCGCAGGATGGCGATGCGGAGGTCGTTGATGTCCATGTCGTCGTAGGGGGACCCGGCGCCCGGGGCCGTGTCCGACGCGGCGGCGGCCGGGACGGCGGTCGTCGCGCCGGCGGCGAAGGACGGGGTGGAGAGCAGCAGCGCCGGGCCGAGGGCACCGGCGGCCACGGCGAGCGTCACACGGGTCAGTCTCACGAGGTCGAACCACCTTGGATCGAGGAGGCGTTGGGGCGTACCGCTCGGTCGGACGCGGCGGGATCATCGTGTCAGCGGGGCGCGGCCCGGGTCATTGCCCGGTCCACGCAGTGTTCACAGGTCGTTCCTTGCCGACGGCTTCCGCCCCCGGGCGCAACAGGCCCTAAACGCGCTCCGGGCGCACCCTCAGCGCCAGTGCGTTGCTCGCCGCGAAGTACGGCGTCACCCGGTGGCCGCCGACCACCGTGCCCGGTACGACGTCCGTCTTCTTGCGCTCCACCACGTCCCCGCCGATCCGTCCCAGCGGCACCGGCGCCGCCAGGCCGGGGCCCGCCAGCCGCAGGGCCCACGGTTCGTCGTCACCGGCGTTCCGGCGGACCGGTTCGTCGTACGGGAGGGTGAAGACGAAACCGCCGGCGCCCGTCGGCCGTACGGGCACCGCGATCTCCGGCGCCCCCTCCGCCCGCGGCACCGCCGTGACCCGCGCACCCTCGGGCAGCACCGCCCCGTACAGCGTCGCGGTGACCGTCACCGACGCCTCGCCCTCCTCGTCGAGAAGGAGCCGTTCGACCTCCGCGTGCGCGGAGCGCAGCCAGGTGCGCAGGGCGAGGAAGCCGTCGGTCGTGGTGTACGGGATCCAGGAGCTCACGCCGTCGGGGCCGGCCGCGGGCGGGAGTCCGACCAGCGCGGCCTGTTCGACGATCCGGGCGGTGATCCGCCGCCGCCGTGTCGCCGCGCCGCCCGCCGGCACCAGGTAGCAGTCCCAGCGGCCGTCCGGCAGGACGTGCGCGGCGCGGGACAGCAGCACTCGCCGGCCGTCCCCGCCCTCCGGCACGGGGACGCGGAGTTCGCGGCCCTCCGGGTCGTGGCGCAGCCGCAGCAGCAGTTCGCGCGGCCCGCCGGGCAGCCGGCCGCCCGGCCCCGGCCGGACCAGCAGCCCGCCGTCGGCGGTCGCCGTGGCGCACAGGGCGAGGGGCGGCCGGGGTGAGGAGGCGTGTTCAGGTGCGGGTGCGTGTCCGGAGGCGCCGCGTCCCCTGGCCCGCCGCTCCCGCGCCAGCCGCTCCCGTACCCGGGACGCGGCCCCCGAGAGCGTCCGCCGGCGCGCCCGCGTCAGTTCCTCGAACAGCGTCTCGTACCGCGCGGCGATGGCGTCGGGCGCGTACGCGCGGGCCTTCTCCCGGGCCGCCGCACCGAGCCGGCGGCGCAGCGGCTCGTCGTCGATGAGACGCTTCAGCGCGTCCGCGAGGGCGTCGGCGTCGCCGGACAGCGGGGTGAGCAGACCGTCCCGCTCGTGATCGATGATCTCGGCGGGCCCGTGCGGGCAGTCGGTGGCGACGACGGGCACCCCGCAGTGCATGGCCTCCACGATGGTCATGCCGAACGACTCCATGTCGGAGGAGACGGCGGCGACGGCGCCCTTGGCCCACTCGGTCTCGATCGGTGAGACCGCTCCCATGAGGAACACCCGGTCGTACAGCCCGAGTTCGTCGATCAGCTCGCGCAGGGCGGCCTTCCGCACGCCGCGCCCGTACAGCCGCAGCGTCCAGTCGGGGTGCTCGGCGGCGACCTTGGCGAAGGCGGTGACGAGGCGGTCGTAGCGCTTGACGGGGATGAGCCGCCCGGCGGCGACGATCGTGCGGGAGTCGAGGGTGGCGGGGGCCACGTCGGGCGCGGGCACGCTGTTGGGAAGGCACATGATCCGCGTACGGGCCCGGGGGAGGGCGGCGCGGTAGGCGGCGGCGTCGGCCTCGGAGACGGTGAGGAAGGCGTCGAGGCCGAGGACGGCCGCGTTCTGGTCCTCGCGCACCTGTTCGCGGTGGGCGGCGAGGCTGAGGTGCTCCTGGCCGAGGCGGAGGCAGCGGCTGTGCCGGCCGTCGCGGGCGAGGTAGCCGTTGAGGTCGGGGCGGGTGGCGATGACCACGTCGGCGTCGGTGCCGGTGAGGTACTCGGCGATGCGGTGGTCCTGGAGCGCGGTGTGCGGCTCGGTGAGGGAGTACCCGAACATCGTGGTCGGCCGGCGGGTGAACTCGTGGTCGCCCTCGTAACCGGGGGAGCCGGCGCGGGTGTCCACGAGCGGGGTGAACGTCACCCGCGGGTCGAATGCGAGCCGCGGCGCGTCCTGCGAGCGGTGGACGCTGACGACCTCGACGTCGTGCCCCCGCTCGGCGAAGGCGCCGGACAGGTTGGCCGTGGCACGGATGGTGCCGCCGATGCCGTACGCGTTGTTGATCAGGAAGGCGATCTTCATGGGTCCCCCGGGACCGTCCGCCACGTCCGGTCGCACCCCGCGCACACGCTCGAACGTGGCGGAAACCGTGCGGAAGCGATGGATGAGCGGTGAACGGGCTTGGAGGAGCCTATGAGCCGAACGATCACGAAGCGGCGATTGGCGGCCTTTGTGTCACCTGATTCGACTAGATGTGAATGATCTATGGCTGATTGTGTGCGGTTGTGTGGACGGAGGCTTTGGTTCCGTTCGCCGTGAGCGGCGCGGGGCCGGTCGTCGTCGGTTCCAGGAACTCCAGCCGGTTGCCGACCGGATCCTCGGAGTAGAAGCGACGGTGCCCGGGGAGGGTGTCGTCCCAGGTGACCCGGGCGCCGCGGGCGGCGAGGCGGGCCGCGTACGCCTCGATCCCGGTGACGCGCAGCCCGGGGTGGGCCTTGCGGGCCGGGTGGAAGTCCTCCGCCACGCCGAGGTGGAGCCGGACGGCGCCGGCCGCGAACCAGCAGCCCCCGCGGGCGGCGAGCACCGGCGGCTTCGGCACCTCCGTCATGCCGAGCACCCCGGCGTAGTACGCGCGGAGCAGGTCCTCGGAACCGGGGGGTGCGGCGAGCTGGACGTGGTCGAGGGAGGTGAGCATCAGGAACCACCCTCCGCGCGGGTGACGGCGGTGCGCGGGTATGCGCCGGCCTGCTCGTGGGTGACGGCGGTGGGCATCAGACGCCGCTCTCCTTCCGCGCGACCGCGAAGATCCGGCGGAACGGGAAGACCGTGCCGTGGGCCGTCGCCGGGTAGGCCGCGCGCAGGGCCGTGCGGTACTCGGCGACGAAGGCGTCGCGGGCCTCGGGGTCGTCGCCGAGCGCGGTGAGGACCGGGCGCAGGCCCGTGCCCTTGACCCAGTCGAGGACCGGGTCCTCGCCGGTCAGCAGGTGCAGATACGTCGTCTCCCACACGTCCGCCGCGCAGCCGAGCCCGGTCAGGGTCTCCAGGTAGACGGCGGGGGAGTGCACGGCGTCCTCGTGCCGCAGGGTGTCCGCGAGCCGGCTCCGCCAGCGCGGGGAACCGGCCAGCTCGCGCATCAGCCGGTGGCTGGGGGCGTCGAAGTTGCCCGGCACCTGGAAGGCGAACGTGCCGCCCGGTGCCAGCGCCGCCGTCCAGCGGGCGAAGGCACGCAGATGGCCCGGCACCCATTGCAGCGTGGCGTTGCTCAGCAGCAGGTCGTACGGCTCGGGAGGCGTCCAGGCGCGCGCGTCGGCGACCGCGAAGTCGAGCCGGCCGCCGCCGGGGGTGGGCCCGGCGTGGGCGACGGTGGCCGCGTCCAGCATCTCGGCCGAGTTGTCGTAGCCGGTGATGCGCGCGGCGGGCCAGCGGTCGGCGAGCAGCACGGTGACGTTGCCCGGGCCGCAGCCGAGGTCGGCGATGCGGGGCGGATCACCGGGGAGGTCGGGGACGCGCGCGAGCAGGTCGAGGAAGGGCCGGGCGCGGTGCCCGGCGTGCCGCAGGTACTGGCCCGGGTCCCAGACGGGGGTGGTGGGGCTGGTGGATGCCATGGCGGAGCTCCTCCCGAATATCTCGACGTCAAGATACTGAACATCAAGAAGGCGTACGTCAAGAGACTTCACGTCGACACAACCACTACACTGATCGTATGGAGGACGAGGTCGATCGGCTGGTCGCAGCATGGCGTCGGGAACGCCCGGACCTCGACGTGGAGCCGCTGGAGGTGCTCAGCCGGGTCAGCAGACTCGCCCGGCACCTGGACCGCGCCCGCCGGCTGGCGTTCGCGGAACACAGCCTGGAGCCGTGGGAGTTCGACGTGCTCACCGCGCTGCGCCGGGCCGGCGCCCCCTATCAGCTGTCTCCCGGGCAACTGCTGACCCAGACCCTGGTCACCTCGGGCACGATGACCAACCGCATCGACCGGCTGGCCAAGAAGGGCCTGGTGGAGCGGCTGCCCGACCCCACCGACCGGCGCGGTGTACTGGTCCGGCTCACCGAGGTGGGCCGGGACCAGGCCGACCGCGCACTGGCCGGACTGCTCGACCAGGAGCGGGCCCTGCTCGCCGAACTGAGCAGCGCCCAGCGCGCCGAACTGGCCGGACTGCTACGCCAGTTGACCGCCCCGTTCGACAACATCCCCGGCTAGCTTCAGATCGACGGGCCCCACCCCGGCCCGCCGCGCGAGGGCGACGGCGGCCAGCGTGGAGTGCACGCCGAGCTTGCCCAGCACGTTCTGCATGTGCGTGCGGACGGTGTGCGGGGAGAGGAACAGCCGTTCGGCGACGGCCTTGCGGCCCAGCCCGGCGACCATGCAGCGCAGCACCTCGCGCTCGCGCGGGGTCAGCGACTCCACCAGACGCTCGCTCTCGGTGCGGTGCTTGCGCGCGGCGGTCAGCTCGCGCAGCACGCCGGTGAGCAGGGCGGGCGGCAGATGCGTCTCGTCGCGCAGGACGCCGCGGATGACGGTGAGCAGCCGGACGAGCGAGCAGTCCTTGGCGACCCAGCCGCATGCCCCGGCCTGGAGCGCGAGCGCGGCCCGGCGCGGGTCGTCCTTCTCGGCGAGCACGACCGTCCGTACGCCGGGCTGGGTGGCGCGGACGCCGGTGACCAGGGAGATCCCGTCGACGAGCCCGTCCTCACCGACCGGCTGCACGGGCACGGCGGCGGGCCGGACCGCGGACACGCCCGGCCGAGCGGCGGGCACACCGCACCCCAGATCGGCGTCGACGAGCATGACGTCGAATCTGCGGCCCTCGGCCGCCGCCCGCTCCAGGCAGCGCAGTGCCGCCGGGCCGCTGCCGGCGGCGGAGACGTCGACGTCCGGCTCGGCGGCCAGGGCCGCGGCCAGCGACTCGGCGAAGATGCGGTGGTCGTCGACGACCAGGACTCGGATGCGCACCACTGAAATACCCCCACAGGTCGGGGGACGGCCGGAGCGGGCACGGCGCCCGGAGTCCCCGAGCGGCCGGCTCGGGACACGGGGCGTCGCAGCCCGCACGGCCGCCGCCGTGCTGAGACTGCTACCCCCACTCCGGGCGTCGTACCCGACTGATTTCGCCCCCTGATCGGCACCGGCCCCCACCGGCACTGTCCTCAGAGTAGGGCCGCGTGCGCGGAGCGGAAGCGAATTCGCGGAACTGCCCGTCCGGCGCGTTTATGGTGAGCCGTATGTTTCGTATCGAGACAGAAGTCGACAAGGAGCGGCGCGATCTCCTGCGGAAGCGACTGCGCGACACGAACACGGCGGCGTCCCCGGTGCTGCGCGCGCTGCGCGGCACGCCGGGGGAGCGCGAGACCCCGCTGCACGTGTGGGCGCTGGACGATTCCGGTCGGTTGGCGGGTGGCCTGGTCGGCCACACCTGGGCGACGTGGCTGCACGTCACCTACCTCTGGGTCGACGAACCGTTCCGCGGCACGGGCCTCGGCACGCATCTGCTGGCCCGGGCCGAACACCTCGCCCGCACGGACCGCGCGTGCACCGCGTCCCGCGTGGAGACATGGGACTTCCAGGCCCCGAAGTTCTACGTGAAGCAGGGCTACGAAACGGTCTGCGTGATCCCGGACTACCCGCCGGGAATCACGGAGTACACGCTGGTGAAGAGGTGGGCGTAGGGCGTCGGACTACTCCGTCGTTCCCTCGTCCCCGCGCAGCGAGCGGACCATGCTCCGCAGGACCCGGAACGCCTCCGCCCGGTCGGCCTCGGAGAGCCCGGTCAGCATCCTGTTCTCGACCGACCGGACCGCCGCGGTCGCCTTCTCCAGACTCCGCCGGCCGCGGGGCGTGAGCCGCGTGGGCAGCACCTTCCCGACGGGCGCCTCCGCGGGCCTGGTCACGAAGCCGTCCCGTTCCAGGTTCTTCAGCAGGGTGTTCATCGACTGCCGGGTCACGAACGCGCCCCGCGCGAGCTCGGAATTGGACAACCCCGGCCGCTGGGCCAGCAGTTCGAGACAGGAGTAGTGCGTCACGCTCATCCCGAGCGGCCGCAGCACCTCCTCCATGGCCACGCGCAGCGCGCTCGAAGCCTCTTTCAGCAGATAGCCCAGGGAGGTGTCGAGGTCGATCCCGGCATCGTCTTGCTTCATGTCAGTATTCTGACATACGGTGGTCGTGTCAGAAAGCTGACACGTAACGCACGCGAACCGAAGGAGCACCGCCATGCCCGCCACCGGCCCCGACTTCCTCTCCCTCCAGGTGCGCGACCGCGACGCCTCGCAGGCGTTCTACGAGCGCTACCTCGGCCTCGTCCGCTCGCCGGCCGGCCCTCCGCACGCCGTCGTCTTCGACACGAAGCCGATCGCGTTCGCCCTGCGCGACATCGTCCCCGGCACGGATCTCACCTCCGTCGACCAGCCCGGCATCGGCACCGCGATCTGGCTGCACGCCACCGACGTCCAGGCCATCCACGACAGCCTGGCCGCCGACGGCCACACCATCGTCGCCGCCCCGATCGACGGCCCCTTCGGCCGCACGTTCACGTTCGCGGACCCGGACGGCTACCACGTCACGCTGCACGACCGCACGTGACCGTACATGCCGGGTTCGGCCGCAAGTGCTACGCCGCGAGTCCGGCCAGCTCCGATCGCAGTTTCCTGATCCCCTCCTCGGCGACGTCGTAGGCGCTCGGCACGCCCGGAACCGGATCGTCGTCCAGGGGGATCCAGAACTTCCGCCTCGTCAGCCGCAGCGAGGTGAGGAACGCCGGGATGGCGTTGAAGACTTCGATGAGCAGCGGTCCGTCGTACACGGGCAGGACGGGCTCGAGGAATGTGCGCCAGGGGATCCAGCTGTCCGCGACCTCGCCACGGTCCGGCGGGGACACCTGCACGTAGTGCAGGCGCCGCTGGTCGGCGGCATCCCGGATGTCGCGGTGGTACGCCTTCGGACCGCTGCTGCCGAGTACGACGTGCGAGCTGTCCACGCACACCCCGATGTGCGGATCGCGCACGCCGACGAGGAAGTCGAGCACGTCACGCACCATGTTCGGGGCCGGGGTCTCCCAGTGGTCGACGGGTTCGACGGCGACCTGGACGCCCTTTTCCGCCGCGTAGGCACCGAGCCGCTCGAAGAGCGGCTGCGCGACGCGGTACCGGGGCCGCAGCCAGTCCTGCAACGCGTCACTCCACAGCGGCACGCCGTCGAGGGTGGGGAACACGTTGTAGGGGAACAGAACGGGGCCCGCCATGATGCTGCCGCGCAGGGCCGCGGTGATGTCCACCCGGGACTTGAGGTAGGCCAGGGCCGCCTCGCGTTCCTCGGCGATCAGCGACGTGGGATCGCAGGTCGGCGTCGTGGCCACGTTGGTGGTCAGACCCACGTCCTCCAGGCCGGCTGCGTCGAGAGCTTCCCTGAGCTTCTCGTAGCGGGGCACGTCCGCCTGGGGGGTGCCCGCGCCCTTCGGGAAGACGGGCAGGTCGAAGCCCGCGTAGCCCATGTTCCGCAGTTCCCTCATGTGCCTGACGACGACCTCGGTGTACCGGGGATCGTCCGGGTGCAGGTCGACGGTGAACATGAAGAAGCTGAGGTAGATGTCGCGTGCGCTCATCGTCACCAGCCCAGGACTTCGGTGAGGTAGGCGTGGGCCGTCTTGGCGTACTTCAGCGGGGTCGCCGCGGCCGGGTTCTGCTCGGCCTCGACGACCAGCCATCCCTCGTAGCCGGCCTCCCCCAGCGTCGCGAGGACGGGCTCAAAGTCGATCGTGCCTGCCGGGTCTCCGGGCACGGTGAAGACGCCCTTCAGGATCGCGTCCTGGAAGGACAGACGGCGATTCCTCACCTCTTCGGCGACGGATGCGCGGACGTTCTTGAGGTGCACGTGCTTGATCCGCCGCTTGTGCCGTTCCGCGGTCGCGAGAGGATCGTCGCCCGCGAACCAGAGATGCCCGGTGTCGAGCAGCAGATGCATGTGCTCCGGGTCGGTGCCCGCCATCAGCCTGTCGATGTCCGCGGCCGTCTGCACACCCGTGCCCATGTGAGGGTGGTAGCAGAGCCGCATCCCCTTGTCCGCGGCCAGTGCGCCGATCGTGTTGAGCCCGCCGGTGAGGACATTCCACTCCTCGTGGGTGAACTCGGGGCGGTGCTCGAAGAGCGGGATGGGCTGGAGGTGCGACGACCGACCGAACTCCGCGACGACGATGTCCTTGCCGCCCACTTTCTCGAGGAACTCCAGCTGCCTCGTGAAGTTCTCGACGGTTCGGACATCCTCGCCGATGGTGAAGTAGGTGCTCACCCAGGGCTCGGACACCTTCAGGCCGCGCAGGTCGAGTGCCTTCTTGAGCACCGCGGGGTCGGGCGGGTACTTGTGGCCGATGCTGCAACCCTGGAATCCCGCGAGCGCCATCTCGCTCACGCATTGCTCGAACGGGATCCCGATGTCGATGAGTGGGAAGTCGTCGTTCCACCACAGGGTCGGCGTCACGCCGAGTGAAACCCTGTCGGGACCCAGGTTCGGGACGGTGCCGGGCATCACACTTCCTCCTCTTGGCGGTCCTCGAAGGTGGGCGGAGTGGCCCACGATCCGTAGCCCGGCGCCTTCGCGCCGGAGGGGTGGGCGCCGATCGCCCGCCACAACAGCCCCTCGGTGTAGGCGTCGGGAGAGACGACGAACAGGGGTTCGTCCCCGTCCGCGCCGTGCGCGGGCTCTTCCCCGGCCCGGTCCTGTCCGGACGTGGTCGGCAGGGCCCGGCTCACCTCGGGTTGGCTGTCGTCCGGGACGGCGGGCTTCGCTCCGCTCCGCCCGGGCGCCGTCCAGGCCGCCACGTCCATGCGTCCCGCCAGTTCCGGGTCGTACCAGACGCCGACGTACCAGAGCTTGATGATGCTCTTCACCAACGGATCGGTGGGGATCGCGGAGGGGTCGGAAGCCATCGCCCTCTGGACCGCGTCCGGCCCTTCCTGGTCCACGGCCGTCCTGTAGTAGGCCTCCGCCTGACCCGTTCCCCACAGGTCGAACTCGCTGAACCCGGTCACAGTGGCGGAGAACTTCACGAAATCGCGCAGCCCATTTTCCGTGTTCGTTCCTTGCGTCATGGTCCCGCCTCCTTCGACGGTCTCAGAGCTCGAATGTCGGGCCGGCGTTCTCCCCCGGATGCCCGGTGAGCGGGTTGCGGATGAGCCGGTTCATGCTGTCGCGCATGCGGAACATCTCCCACACCGCCTTGAGCAGAAGCTCGGGCCGGCCGTTGTAGGCCAGATTGACGCCGGCCAGGAAGGTGGCGTAGAACCGGTTGAATTCCCTGGCCGCCGCCAGGATTTCCGGGTCCCCCGCGAGGTGCGCCAGCTTGATGTCCGGCTTCACCGGAAAGGCGGCCGCCCAGTCGACATGCAGGTCCGGGCCGGAAGGCGCACCCGGTTCGTCGCCCTTCTGGTAGTACTTTCCCTTGTCCAACTGCTGGAACCGGTAGTAGTGGGCGAGTTCGTCCTGACTGTCGAAGATGCCGCCGTACAGTCCTTCGCCCTGCTCCGCGACGAGGGTGAGCGCCGCGACCGCGGTGTCGCGGCCGGTCACCTTGATCACATCGCCGCCACCGGAGTAGAAGTACTCGGGCGTCACCTGACGGGCGGGATCACCGGTGAAGATCGTCCCCCCGTCCTTACGGGCCTGGTCCTCCAGGTGGTTGATGCCCCGGATGATCTCCTCGTAGAACTCACCGATGCTCAGGAAACGCTCGGTGGGCTCTCCGGGGACGAGGCCGAGGACCGTCCCGGACTCCGCGAGCTCCGCCAGTCTCCCCGGTGGCGGCGCCGAGCCGTCGGACGTCAGCCCGAGGGCCGCCCAGTCCATCGGTACGAACCTGTCCTCCTCGGTGTCTGCCTGCGCGGGCTTCTCGATCTTCAGGAACGTGTCGAGAGCTTCGTGCGAGAACGGCCGGAGGTGCACCTTGAAGTAGTCCGGACCGCACGGCAGGTGCGTCGGATAGTTCGGCACGAAGTCCGGCCGGGTGAGGTCCGGCGTTCCGCCCACGGCGTTCATGACGTTCGCGACCAGGGTGAGGTGCAGCATCTCCTCGACGGCCACGACCCTGATGACGTGCCGGGCATCCGAGTTCTTCCCCGGATGCAGCGAGTAGAGCGCGGTCAGATAGGGCGGGAGCGTCGCGTGCTCCAACTGGAGCCCCTTGTAGAGGTATTCGTGCAGCTCCTCGATGGTGCGGATCCTGGTGTCCTGGACAGTCTCTGATCCTGAAACGGACATGTTCCCCCAATCGTGGGCGGTGGTGGCGGTGGTGGCGGTGGCGGTGGCGGTGGGCGCCCGGCGCGTGCGTCCCGCCGGACTGTCAGCCGTTCGCCTGCGGACCGCGGACGACGGCCGGCGCCTTGGCGGCACGCAGGTGCCTGACGATGTGGGCCGCACTGCGGAAGGCGAGCGCTGCCATGGTCAGGCTGATGTTGGACGTCCCGATCGAGGGCATGCTGCCGGGCCCGACCAGGTAGAGGTTCTCGTGGTCCCACGAGTGCTGGGTGTGGTCGACCACGGAGTTCGCCGGGTCGGTCCCCATGATGTGGGTGCCGGCCAGGTGGTTGCCGCCCACGATGTTGTACCAGTGGCCTTCGTGCTCGACGGCGCTGTAGCGGTCCTTGTCGTACCTGGTCCGGTCCTCGGCGCCGAGCTTCTCGAAGATGTCGGTCGCGAGCTTGCGGGCGAACGCGGCGCCCCGCATGGTGTAGGGCGGGATCTTGAGCGACACGACCGGCTTCGGATTGCCGAGGGCGTCCTTGTACCGCTCGTCCACGGTGACCCTGTTGCTCCTCTCGGGCAGCAGGTCGATCATGAAGGCCAGCAGCAGCTGACGGGAGATCTGGTTCCCGAGTGTCCTGCGCAACTCCGGCCCGCGCAGGTTCCGCTTGTCCACGAGTTCGACCAGGTCCGTGTAGGGCGAGCCGGTCGCCCACCCCCAGCCGTCGTTGTGGATGTCCACGCCGAATCCGGCCTGGGTCCGGCGGAACCGCCCGCCGCGCAGATCGGTGATCCCGCTCGTGCACGAGGTGCCGCGCATCGTGCCGGCCGGCTTGGGCAGCAGGCCCCAGGACAGCAGGTACGCGTGGTCCATCAGGTTGTGGCCGATCAACTGGCTGCGGCTCATCCGCTGCATGCCGGAGGCCAGCATGAGCCGGGCGTTCTCGATGGCGTGCGCGCAGAGAATGTAGACGGTGCCCTTCACCGTGTACGTCTCGTACTGCTCGGAGTCGAGCGCCGCGTATTTCTTGACGGTGATCCCGGTGACCCGCTGGTCGTGCTCGTCGATCTCGACCTTGGAGGCGACCGCCTGCGTCACGATCTTGACGTTGCCCTTGCCGAGCGCCTTGGCCAGCGTCTTTCCCGCGTGGTATTTGGCCTGCACGGGGCAGATCGGAACGCAGTTGGTGTTGCCCTGACAGCGCTCGCCCTCTTCCGCCTGACTCGTGCTCACCGCGCCGACCGGGACGAAGCCCTTGCCGCCGTCGTACGCGGCGTTCGGCACGCCATTACGGGCCTGCGGAAAGCTGCGGACCCGGAGTGTGTAATCGTTGTCCGCCAGGTTGACGCGCATGCCGTCCACGCCCCGGGCGACCGTCTGGTCGAGATAGGACGGCGGCATGCGGTGCATCGGGAACACGTATCCCTTCGGAAAATGCATTCCCAGGTATTTCTGGTCCTCGACGTCGGCGGCCACGCCCAGTTCGGCTTCGGCCTGCCGGTAGTAGGGTTCCAGGTCGTCATAACTGAGCGGCCAGTTGAGACCCTGGCCGTACTTGGTTCGCAGGTCGAAGTCCTCGGGAAGCATGCGCAGCGCTTTTCCCTCCCAGTGCATGGAGGTGCCGCCGAGAACCCGGGTGAAGGTGGTGTCCGTGCAGTACTTGTCCTTCTGTACGAGATAGAAGGCGTCCCGGGGCGTGTCCGGACGCACCGGCATGGTGTCGGTGCTCCTGGGCATCCGGGCGTTCGGATTGAACGGGTACGGAGACTGGTTGTCCTTGACGACCGCGCCGTAGAACCGTGACAGGTACGACTCGTACTCGGCGAGGTCCAGGTCCTTGCCGGGGCCGGCTTCGAGAACCACCACCTTGTAGCCCGCCCGGCCCAACTGCTCGGCGACGATGGAACCCGCCATGCCACCACCGACGACGACGGCGTCCCACGTGTCCGTCGCGGCCTCTGCGGCGCTGGTCCCGGTCGCGGCACCGGCTGGGAAGATCACCGGGTCCGTATCGTCGTAGGACGTCATTGATACCCCTTTTCGCGTGCGGGCCTGACCTCACCCCGGTTACGGGCAGAACAGCCCGGTGACAGATTCCACCAGCCGTCAGATCGGTTGGTGATCGAATGGTTAATGGTTTCCGAGGGCCCGCCATTGCCGTCGGCCGGGACCGCTCTCCGTTTTGTGCTCGACCATTTCCGACGCCACTCGCGGATCCACCGGGATCGCGGGAAGGGCCTCGTTGCGAGGCTTGCATATGGCGCTGTCATGTGGCCCTACCGCAGCGGGGACCTCTTCGTTAAACCCATCGTTCGGGCGTAATCAGTGAGCAACTCCAACCTGCTTATGGGACAAGTGAGTTGGGCTCACAGACGAGTGAGGCCTCTGGCCGTGGGGAATTCCGTGCCGGTGGCGGCGCCTGAGGCCGGGCGGCCCGGGAGGAGCTGTACCGGTCCTGGGAGCGGCTCAGCCGGATCGCCCCCGGCCGAGCCGCCGTACATGCCGCCGGGGGTGCGTTTGACGAGGCGGAGCGCCACGGGCCGGGCCAGTCAGCCGTACCAGGTCACGTTGCACACGTAGACGCACTCGTGGCGAGGCACGGCGAGGAAGCCGGACCCGCCTCTGTCTCCGCCGCCCGCCGGATCCGGAGGATCTCCGCGATGGCGTCGGAGGGGTCCTCCGTGCCGCTGTCCACGATCCGTTCCAGCTCGCGCAGCCGGGCGGCTCGGTGCGGGTGCCGTTCGACGGCGACGAAGACGGCTCACGAGTGCACGAACGCCCGCAGCGGTGCCAGGCTCTGCGTCTGCTGTGCGTTTGTCGTGGCTTCGAAGAGGTGCTGGGTGAGCGCGGGCACCCGGCTGGGGGCGATACGGGCGACCGCCGCCCGCAGCGCGTCGGGCGTCAGCTCCGGCATGGGAATCAGCGGTCCGTAGGGGCCGTCCGGCTGAGCACTCACGGGAACCTCCGGTGCGGGTGGTGCGGTCCTCGTACGGTCCCGGGAGCGGTGGCGTGGCGGTGTCCGTACAGGGCGGGTCACGTGGCCCGCCCCGTCGTCCCCGCCGGCTCGGTGGTGAGTTCCGCCCACACTGTCAGGGCGCCGTCGGCTGCCCGGTGGGTGCCCCAGCGGGCGGACAGGGCGGCGGTGAGGAGCAGGCCGCGGCCGTGCTCCCGCTCGGGATCCGGCTGCGGGTCCGCCGTGACGGGCATGCCGCCCCGGCCCTCGTCGGTGACGCCGACGGTGACCCTGCCGGGGGTGAGCGCGCAGGCCACGTTGATGCGGTGGCTGCCGCTGTGCTCCAGGGCGTTGGCGACGAGCTCCCCAGTGATCGTCTCCAGGTCGTCTGCCGCAGCGCCCGGCAGCCCCCAACTCCTGGCCGCCTCGCGCACGCGGTGCCGTGCGACGGGCGCGGCGGCGAGGTCGCCGCCGGGAAGGGAGAACCGGACACAGGCGAGTGGTGGTGCGGCGAGCCCACAGCCCGTCGTGGGCACCGGCCCTCCGTCCGCGCGGGCCCCGCGCGACCTCGCGATGAGCAGCGCGTCCGCGAGAGCGTCGGCCAACTGGCCGACGAGCGCGGGGGCGTTGCGTGCGCCCTCGACGGTGAGTGACTCCCGCGTCCGTCCGAGCAGCAGCTCGCCGAGGCGGAGCTGCACGTCCTCGACCCGGTCGGCGAACCGGGACACGGTCCCGTCCCCGTCGGTCAGCAGCAGACAGGGCTGCCCGTGCGCACCGACCCAGGGCAACAGCCGCACCCCGCCGGTCACGCCACGGCTCCCGCACGGACCGGGAACCTGCGGCTCGTGCCGCCACGCTCATGCGCCGTGAGGTAAGGCCGCACAAGCCGGTTGGCGGCCCCGTCGAGCGGCTCGTACCAGTGGCGGACGGTCGGGGCGGGGGTGGAGTACGACGGTACGGACTCCGGCTGCCGCGCACGCAATGTGTCGTGTGTGGTCGGGCGTCGTCCCGCACGGTGGCGTCCGGAGGGGGCGTTGCTCCCCCTGACCGGCCGGCGGATCAACTTCCTCATGAGGCGGCTCATGCGCTTCACTCCTCTGGTTTCGACTGCATGGGAAGACTTTCATAGGATTCCCATGAAGGGATGCCCCGCTGCTGGTTTTCACTTGTGTGGGTGACAGGCTTCGTATCCGTGTCCGAGGCGTGCAGGCGCGGCCTAGAGTCGCGGCGCAATGGCAGGACGAGCACAAGCGAGGAGCTGAAGCGACCTCGCGGGGGAGAGGAGCCGGGGACGTGACCGCCACACAGACAGGGCCGGCCGGACGCATGCAGATCGCTCGCGGACTGGTCGCGTTGCGCGAGCGCTCCGGGCTGACACAGACGCAGGTCGCCGAACGGGCCGGCGTCAGCACGACCACTGTCAGTCGCTACGAGGCATGGCAGGACCGTGCACGCATCCGATGGGCCACGGTCAAGGCCTTGACCGACGCCTGTGGTGCGAGCAGGCAGGAGCAGGAAGCCCTCGTGGCCATCGCCAAGTCGCAGGCGGACGGATGGTGGATCGGCAACAGTGCCGTCCCGGACTGGATGGATCCCCTCGTCTCCTTCGAGAACGCGGCGGCCTACGAGCACGTGTTCGCGAACACCGTGATTCCAGGTTTGTTGCAGACCGAGGAATACGCCCTCGCCATCCACCAGGCACGTGAAGTCCGCAGCGCGAACGCGGAGATCGAGCGAATGGTGGAAGCTCGCATCAAGCGGCAGGAGATCCTCCGACGTGATCCGGCCCTGCACCTATGGGTGGTCCTGGACGAGGCGGTGTTGCGCAGGACGGTCGGGGACAACGGCGTCATGGCCCGGCAGTTGACACACCTTCGCGAGGCTGCCGGGCGCCCCAATGTCGATGTGCAGGTGCTTCCGTTCACGGCGGGAGCCCACGCCGCCGGAGCGGGCCACTTCGTCGTCCTCGGAAGGGACGACGAGCGGGAACCGCTCAACTCCATGGCTGTCGTCTACATCGAGATGCGCCGTCGTGGGCTCTATCTGGACGACCCGGAGGACGTGGGCGCCTACAAGTTGACGTTCGACTACCTTCGCTCACAGGCTGCTGACGCCACGGCCTCGTTGCGACTGATCACCGAAGCAAGACAGGAGCTGTCCTCATGACCGACATAGCCGCTTCCCTCGCCGGCCCGCCTGCCGGGACCTGGTTCAAGAGCAGCTACAGCGGTGGCGAGGGCAATGAGTGCCTGGAGGTCGCCGACCTCCACGACCGGGTCGCCGTACGCGATTCGAAGCGCCCCTGGGGCGGCACGCTCACCTTCTCCGCCGACGCTTTCGCCACGTTCGTGGAGGGTGTCGTACGCGGGGAAGACCCGGTCAAGGCGCGAACGCCCTGAGCGTCGCCTCGACCAGTGCGTCCGCGTATGCCGACGTCAGCGGCGCGCTGCGGTGGAGCCAGCGTTGGGTGAGGGGGGCGTAGGGGACTTCGAGGAGCAGGTCGAGGTCGGCGTCGGGGGAGAGTTGGCCGGCTGCCTGCGCGCTGCGCAGGCGTGCCTTCTTCGCCTCGTCCAGCGGCGCGGCCAGCTTCTCGCGGTACTCGGCCGCCAGCGCCGCGTCGTTGGCGATCTCGGTGGTCAGCGCGCGGATGAGCCTGTCGAAGGCCGGGTCGGAGAACTCCTCCGCCGTGGCGCGCAGCACCGCCTTGAGGTCCGCCTCGACGTCCCCCGTGTCCGGCAGCGCGAGCGCCTGCCCGTCCGCGCCCTTGCTCAGCGCCAGTACGGCCGCGAAGACGACCGCGCTCTTCGACGGCCACCGCCGGTAGATCGTCTGCTTGCCGACGCCGGCCCGCGCGGCGATCGCCTCGACCGTCACCTTCTCGTACGGCTCCTCCGCGACCAGGGCGCGCGTCGCCGCGAGGATCGCCTGCCGGGACCGTTCCTTGCGCCGGGAGTGGTGCTTTACGGCATGGTCGAGGAGGCCACCGAGGAGCAGATCCGGGCCCATCTGGACGTCAACTTCTTCGGCGCCGTGTGGGTCGCCCAGGCGGTGCTCCCGCTCCTGCGAGCCCAGGGCGGTGGACGGCTCCTCCAGGTCACCTCGATGGGTACCGGCGCCTGCATGGCCACCGTCGGGTTCTACGGGGCGGGCAAGTCCGCGCTGAACTCCGTCACCGACGCCCTCGCGATGGAGGCCGCCGGGTTCGGCGTCAAGGTCACCAACGTGCAGATGGGCGGGTACGACACCGGCCTGTTCACGGCCGGTACGACGGCCACGGAACCCCTGCCCGAGTACGAGTCCCTGCGCACCGAGATGGCGGCGATGTGGGGTGACGAGGCCGGTCCGGCGCCGGAGACCGCCGCCCCGGTGATCATGCAGCTGGCCGGGCTGCCGGACCCGCCCCGGCGGCTGATCGTCGGCAACCAGTCCTTCGACCAGGTCATGGAAGTGGGTCGGGCCCGGGAGGAGCTGTACCGGGCCCGGGAGCGGCTCAGCCGGATCGCCCCCGGCTGACCGCCGTGCGCGCCGAACGGGGGGCGGCGGGAGGTGAAACCCCTCACCGCCCCCGGAAGTTCCGTCAGCCGAACGTCACGTCCAGGCTGCCGTCCGATCCGAACGACCACCCCAGCTTCCCGTCGTACGAGGCGCACCGCGACCCGTTCGACCCGGTCCAGAACTGGTTCGAACCGTCCGCGTCCCCGACCGTCTTGTCGTTCGACCCGTCCACGTCGAACCGGCACGAGGTGTTGTCGCGGAACACCGACGACCCCTTGTCGAAGGAGAAGTTCCGCTCCGCGTTGTCGATGCTGACGTTGTCCGACACCGTCATCGACCCCGGGTTGCTGTTGTACGTGAACCCGTGGTGCCCGTTGCCGTAGGCGATGTTGCGCCGCACGACGTGGTTGACGGCGATGTCGTCGCCGCCGAGCTTGAACCCGTTGCGGTCACCGCTCGTGTTCTGCGTCCCGTCGCTGAGCGTGCCGTTGTCGTACGACAGGGAGTCCTCGATCGTGACGGGACCGATCGGCCCCGTCTCGTCCTTGGTGTAGAGGTCCCACCCGTCGTCGATGTTGTTGTGGGAGACGTCGTACCGGAAGACGTTGCCCGTCCCGACCGTCAGCTTCGCGGCGAACCCGTCCGCGTCCTCGCCGTCGGAGTCCGCGTTGTCGTGCGACTCGGCGCTGATGACGAGGTTGTCCGAGGGCCACTCGTCCTCGGGCGTGCTGGAGGAGATGCGCGAGAGCTGGAGCCCGGTGTCGTGGTTGTAGCGGGTCACCGTCCGCTCGATGACGTTGTCGCTGCCGCCGACGAAGATGCCGTTGTCGCCGGCGTGTTCGACGACGAGGCCGTAGACGTGCCAGTACGAGCCGTTGACGGCAAGACCCCGGTTGGCGGAACTTTCGCTCTGCGCCGAGAAGTCGAGGACGGGGGTCTCGCCCGGGTAGGCGGACAGGGTGGTGCGGGCGCTCGACGTGCCGTCGTTGCCCTGCGGGATGGTGACGGTCTGCGCGTAGTCGTACGTGCCGCCGCGCAGGTAGATGGTCCCACCGGAGGAGACGCGGCCGATTGCGGAGGTGAGGGTGGTCGGGTCCGACTCGGTGCCGGCGGCGCCGTCGCTGCCGCCGGGGGCGACGTAGAGCGCGCCGGAGGCGGGCGGGGTGGTCGTACCGCCGTCGTCACCGTCGTCGGCTTGGATGTCGACGTCGAGGTAGTCGACGTTGGGCAGTCCGCCGGAGGTGGTGGGGCTGAGCCGGACGGTGTTGCTGCCGGCCTTCACGGGGACGGTGAGCGTCTTCGTGGCCCAGGTGTCCCAGGCGCCCGTGCCGCCGAAGGAGGCGGAACCGGCGGCCGTCCCGTTCACGCTGATGTCCGCGGGCCGCGCGGTGGTCGTCCCGTTGGCGTACCGGACGCCGAGGGTCGCGGTGCCCGCGGCGGAGGCGTTGACGGTGAACTGGAGGGCGGCGCCGGAGGTGTTCGTGCCGTTGCAGAATCCGCTGCCGGAGTATCCGGTCCAGTCGGAGTCGAGGGTGCCGGTGCAGGACGCCGAGCCGCCCTCGGCCTCGTAACGGCTGGTGGCGGCCTGTGCGGGGTTGCCGGACAGTGCGACGAGCGCACCGGCCAGCAGGCTCGCACACGCGAGCGCGGTTCTCATGTGCTGGGGCATGGTCTTGCCTCCAGGTGGGGGTTGCGGCAGGCTTCGACAGTAGGAGAAAGCGCTTTCCGCAAGCGAAGCTAGAGACGGGGGAGTGGGAGTGTCAAGGGTCGCGTAGGTGATTGATATTCAGCAGACTGAACAAACAAGCTGAGGGGGCACCCTGCCGGCTCCCTGCGGGCGCGGAGTTTCTTCCACAGAGGACTCTTTGCGAAGAACCCTTTGCGAAGAACTCTTTGCGGTCTACAGTGCTGCCATGGCCGACATCAGTGAGGAGCCGGGCGCCGGTCCGGACGCCGTTGTTCTCGATGCCCGGGGGCTGCGTGCCCTGGCGCATCCGTTGCGTGTGCAGTTGGTCGGGGTGCTGCGCCGGTACGGGCCCTCCACGGCCACCCGGCTCGCGGAGCGCCTCGGCGTCAACTCCGGGACGGCCAGTTATCACCTGCGGCGGCTCGGCGCGGCCGGGTTCGTCGAGGAGGACGCGGAGCGCGGCAACGCACGGGAGCGCTGGTGGCGTGCCGTGCACCGGACGACGGAGCTCAACGACGCCGGCCTGGCCGACCGCGAGCCCGAGGCGACCCTGACGTATCTGCAGTCCGTGGCCTCCGCCCACACCCTGCGCACCCAGCAGACGCTCGACGAACTCCGGACGATGCCCCGGCCCTGGCGGGACACCTTCGACATGAGCGACTGGGTGCTGCGGCTCACGCCCGAGGAGGCCCTCGCCCTGCGCGGGGAGTTCAGGGCCGTCGTCGCCCGCTACCGCACGGACGGGCCCGAGGCGGCGGCGCGCGCCCCCGAGGGCGCCGAGCGGGTCACCGTCGTCACGCAGCTGCTGCCCGAACTCGACGCGCCCGCCCCGGCGGACGGCCCGGACGGCCCCGGCGGGCCGGAGGAGACCACCGGGACGCGACCGTCATGACGGGGCACGCCCCCGGCATCCCGGCCGCCGGTCCCCTGCCCGGCAGGCGCTCCCCGCGCGCGCTCGGCGGCGTGCTCGCCGCCATGGCCGTGTCGCTGACCGGCACCCGGATTTCCGCCGTGGCCCTGCCCTGGTTCGTCCTCGTCACCACCGGCAGCGCCACCCGGACCGGGCTCGTGGCGTTCTGCGAGATGGCCCCCTACGTCCTGGTCAAGGCGCTCACCGGGCCGCTGGTCGACCGGGCCGGACCGCGGACCGTGTCCTGGACCACCGACCTGGCCAGCGCGACCGCCGCCGTCGCCGTGCCCGTCTGCCACGCCCTGCACCTGCTGTCCTTCCCGCTGCTGCTGGTGCTCGTCGCGGTGATCGGCGCCGTGCGCGGCCCCGGCGACCTGGCGAAGGAGGTCATGGTCCCGGAGGCGGCCGAGCGCGGCGGGGTGCCGCTGGTGCGGGCGACCGGGCTGTCGGGTGTGACCGAGCGGCTGGCCTCCACCCTCGGTCCGGCGGCCGGCGGCGGGCTCGTCGCCCTGCTCGGCCCGCTGGCGGGGCTCGTCGTCAACGCCGGCTGCTTCGCGCTCGGCTCGGTGATCATCGCCGTCATACTGCCCCGAGGCACGGGGCGCGCGGCGGCCGGGGCCCCGCCGCCGGGGACGGCGGAACCGGGCTACTGGCAGCGGTTCGGCGAGGGGTTGGCCTTTCTGCGCCGCGAGCCGCTGCTGCTCACCGTCGTCGTCACGGTGGGGATCACCAACCTGCTGGACGCGGCGTTCGCCACGGTGCTGCTGCCGGTGTGGGCCAAGTCGTCCGGGAACGGGCCCGCCGCGCTCGGCCTGCTCGGCAGCGCGATGGGGGCCGCCGCCGTCGGCGGCAGCCTGATCGCCGCGATGGCCGCGCACCGGCTGCGGCGCCGGATGGTGTTCTTCACGGGGTTCCTGCTGGGCGGGGTGCCGAGGTTCCTGGTGCTCGCCTGCGACGTCCCGCTGGGAGTGGCGGTGGCCGTCTTCGCCGTCGGCGGCTTCGGGATGGGGTTCGTCAACCCGGTGCTCGGCGCCGTCCTCTTCGAGCGGGTGCCGCGGCACCTGCTGGGCCGGGTCCGCGCCCTCGGCGACTCGCTGGCCTGGGCCGGGATCCCGCTCGGCGGGCTGCTCGCCGGGGCGGCGGTGGCCGCCGCCGGGCTCGTCCCGGTGCTGCTCGTCTCGGGCACCGTGTACCTGCTCACCACGGGCCTGGCCGGACTGCGCCCGGAATGGCGGGAGATGGACCGGCCCGGCGGCGAGGCGGCCGTCAGTTCTTCCGGTGGCCTATCAGCCGCGGTTTCGGTTCCAGACCGTCCAGGCCGTGCCACGCCAGGTTGACCAGATGGGCGGCGACCTCGGACTTCTTGGGGCGGCGGACGTCCAGCCACCACTGGCCGGTCAGCGCCACCATGCCGACCAGGGCCTGCGCGTACAGCGGGGCCAGCTTCGGGTCGAAGCCGCGGCTCTTGAACTCGCGGCCCAGGATGTCCTCCACCTTCGTGGCGATGTCCGAGATCAGCGAGGCGAACGAACCCGTCGACTGGGGGATGGGGGAGTCGCGGACCAGGATCCGGAAGCCGTCCGTGAACTCCTCGATGTAGTCGAGGAGCGCGAACGCTGCCTGTTCGAGGAGTTCGCGCGGATGGCCGGCGGTCAGCGAGCCGGTGACCATGTCGAGCAACCGCCGCATCTCGCGGTCGACGACCACCGCGTACAGGCCCTCCTTGCCGCCGAAGTGCTCGTACACCACCGGCTTGGACACCCCGGCCTTCGCCGCGATCTCCTCCACCGACGTGCCCTCGAACCCCTTCGCGGCGAACAGCGTGCGGCCGATCTCGAGCAGCTGCTGGCGGCGCTCCGCACCGGTCATCCGGGTGCGGCGCGGCCGCCGCGGCTTCTCATTGCTGGAGGTGCTGCTCGTGTCGGTCGCCACGGCGACCATCATGCCGCCTGCGCGGTCTCCTCCTTGCGCCGGGCGCGGCCTTCCCCGGAGTTCCGCTTGGAATCGATACGCGAGCGTGACGGCCACCGCACGTCGTACGCCCAGCCGAGCTGTTCGAACCAGCGGATGATCCGCGCCGAGGAGTCCAGCTGCCCGCGCATCACACCGTGGCGCGCGGAGGTCGGGTCGGCGTGGTGCAGGTTGTGCCAGGACTCGCCGCAGGACAGCACCGCCAGCCACCACACGTTCCCGGAGCGGTCACGGGACTTGAAGGGCCGCTTGCCCACCGCGTGACAGATCGAGTTGATCGACCAGGTCACGTGGTGCAGCAACGCCACCCGGACGAGTGAACCCCAGAAGAACGCCGTGGCCGCACCCCACCAGGACATCGTCACCAGACCGCCGATCAGCGCCGGCAGCGCCAGCGACAGCACCGTCCACAGCACGAACTGGCGGGAGACCGCCCGCAGCGCCGGGTCCTTGATCAGATCCGGTGCGTACTTGTCCTGCGGGGTCTGCTCCTCGTCGAACATCCAGGCGATGTGCGCCCAGACCAGGCCCTTCATCAGCGCCGGGACCGTCTCGCCGTACCGCCAGGGCGAGTGGGGGTCTCCCTCGGCGTCGGAGAACTTGTGGTGCCTGCGGTGGTCGGCCACCCACCGCACCAGCGGTCCTTCCACCGCCATCGAGCCGGCGATCGCCAGCGCGATCTTCAGCGGACGTTTCGCCTTGAACGAGCCGTGCGTGAAGTGGCGGTGGAAACCGATGGTGATGCCGTGGCATCCGAGGTAGTAGAAGAAGACCAGCAGCCCGATGTCGAGCCAGCTCACGCCCCAGCCCCAGGCCAGCGGCACGGCCGCCACCAGGGCCAGGAACGGAACGGTGATGAAGAGGAGCAGCGTGATCTGCTCGATCGAACGCTTCTGCTCGCCACCGAGAGTGGCGGACGGGAGGGGGGAGTCGGGCGACGGCTGCGGTGCGTCGCCGATCACGTCGGAACTTGTGGTCATACAGCGTCCCCTGGGGGGTCGAGGATCGTGACAGGTGCCGGGGGGCGGGGCGCAGGTTTTCCTACGGTTCCGTAACCTACGGCAACGTAAGTATGGCAGCGCGTCACCCGGCGGCAAGAGCCCAACAGTCTGCGCGTCCGCATGGACACCTATCCTTGGATTCGGTCGGACAGCGTGGTCCGCTCTGACTTCCTGCCCGGATGCCCGGCCGCCGAAGCGGTCCAGCCGCCCGGCCCGGCCCCGGGTTCCCTCCAGACGAGCTTCAACACTGCAAGGAGCCGCACCTGTGAGCAGTGCCGACGAACAGACCGCGACCACGAACAACGAACTGCGCGCCGACATCCGGCGACTGGGTGACCTCCTGGGTGAGACCCTCGTCCGCCAGGAGGGCCCCGAGCTGCTGGAACTGGTCGAACGGGTCCGCAGGCTGACCCGCGAGGACGGCGAGGCCGCGGCCGAACTGCTGCGTGGCACCGAACTGGAGACCGCCGCCAAGCTGGTGCGCGCCTTCTCCACCTACTTCCACCTCGCCAACGTCACCGAACAGGTCCACCGCGGCCGCGAACTGCGCGCCCGCCGCGCCGCCGAGGGCGGCCTGCTCTCCCGCACCGCCGACCGGCTCAAGGACGCCGACCCCGAGCACGTGCGCGAGACCGTGGCCAACCTCAACGTGCGCCCCGTCTTCACCGCGCACCCCACCGAGGCCGCCCGCCGCTCCGTCCTCAACAAGCTCCGGCGCATCGCCGCGCTCCTGGAGACCCCGGTCATCGAGTCCGACCGCCGCCGCTACGACACCCGGCTGGCCGAGAACATCGACCTCGTCTGGCAGACCGACGAACTCCGCGTCGTCCACCCCGAGCCCACCGACGAGGCCCGCAACGCCATCTACTACCTCGACGAACTCCACGCGGGCGCCGTCGGCGACGTCCTGGAGGACCTCACCGCCGAACTGGAGCGCGTCGGCTTCAAGGTCCCCGACGGCACCCGCCCGCTCACCTTCGGCACCTGGATCGGCGGCGACCGCGACGGCAACCCCAACGTCACCCCCGACGTGACCTGGGACGTCCTCATCCTCCAGCACGAACACGGCATCAACGACGCACTGGAGACCATCGACGAGCTGCGCGGCTTCCTCTCCAACTCCATCAGATACACCGGCGCCACCGAGGAACTCCTCGACTCCCTCAAGGCCGACCTCGACCGGCTCCCCGAGATCAGCCCCCGCTACAAGCGCCTCAACGCCGAGGAGCCCTACCGCCTCAAGGCCACCTGCATCCGGCAGAAGCTGGAGAACACCAAGCAGCGCCTCGCCAAGGGCACCCCCCACGAGGACGGCCGCGACTACCTCGGCACCACCGAACTCCTGCGCGACCTCACCGTCGTCCAGGAATCCCTGCGCGCCCACCGCGGCGCCCTCTTCGCCGACGGCCGGATGAACCGCACCATCCGCACCCTCGCCGCCTTCGGCCTCCAGCTCGCCACCATGGACGTCCGCGAACACGCCGACGCCCACCACCACGCCCTCGGCCAGATGTTCGACCGACTCGGCGAGGAGTCCTGGCGCTACGCCGACATGCCGCGCGACTACCGCGCCAAGCTGCTCGCCAAGGAACTCCGCTCCCGCCGCCCCCTCGGCCCCACCCCCGCCCCCCTCGACGCCGCCGGCGAGAAGACCCTCGGCGTCTTCCTCACCATCAAGCGCGCCCTGGAGGTCTTCGGCCCCGAGGTCATCGAGTCCTACATCATCTCCATGTGCCGCGGCGCCGAGGACGTCTTCGCCGCCGCCGTCCTCGCCCGCGAGGCCGGCCTCATGGACCTCCACGCCGGCTGGGCCAAGATCGGCATCGTGCCCCTCCTGGAGACCACCGACGAGCTCAAGGCCGCCGACACCATCCTCGAGGACATGCTCTCCGACCCGTCCTACCGGCGCCTCGTCGCGCTGCGCGGCGACGTCCAGGAGGTCATGCTCGGCTACTCCGACTCCTCCAAGTTCGGCGGCATCACCACCAGCCAGTGGGAGATCCACCGCGCCCAGCGCCGGCTCCGCGACGTCGCCCACCGCTACGGCGTACGGCTGCGCCTCTTCCACGGCCGCGGCGGCACCGTCGGCCGCGGCGGCGGCCCCACCCACGACGCCATCCTCGCCCAGCCCTGGGGCACCCTGGAGGGCGAGATCAAGGTCACCGAACAGGGCGAGGTCATCTCCGACAAGTACCTCATCCCCTCCCTGGCCAGGGAGAACCTCGAACTCACCGTCGCCGCCACCCTGCAGGCCTCCGCCCTGCACACCGCGCCCCGCCAGTCCGTCGAGGCCCTCGCCCGCTGGGACGCCGCCATGGACGTCGTCTCCGACGCCGCCCACGCCGCCTACCGCGCACTGGTCGAGGACCCCGGGCTGCCGGCCTACTTCCTTGCCTCCACCCCCGTCGACCAGCTCGCCGACCTGCACCTGGGCTCCCGGCCCTCCCGCCGCCCCGGCTCCGGCGTCTCCCTCGACGGACTGCGCGCCATCCCCTGGGTGTTCGGCTGGACCCAGTCCCGCCAGATCGTCCCCGGCTGGTTCGGTGTGGGATCGGGGTTGAAGGCCCTGCGCGAGGCGGGCCTGGACACCGTGCTCGCCGAGATGCACGAACAGTGGCACTTCTTCCGCAACTTCATCTCCAACGTCGAGATGACGCTGGCCAAGACCGACCTGCGGATCGCCCAGCACTACGTCGACACCCTCGTGCCCGACCACCTCAAGCACGTCTTCGACGTCATCAAGGCCGAACACGAACTCACCGTCGCCGAGGTTCTGAACATCACCGGCGGCGAGGAACTCCTCGACGCCCAGCCCGTCCTCAAGCAGACCTTCGCCATCCGCGACGCCTACCTCGACCCGATCTCCTACCTCCAGGTCGCCCTCCTCAAGCGCCAGCGCGACGCCGCCGAGGCCGGCCAGGAACCCGACCCGCTGCTCGGCCGCGCCCTGCTCCTCACCGTCAACGGTGTCGCCGCAGGCCTGCGCAACACCGGCTGACCCGGCCGTAGTCACCGGGCACGGCGGTGCCCCGGCATGCACGTCATGCCGGGGCACCGCCGTGTTCCGTGTCCGCCGCGGCTACTGGAGGGCGACGAACGCCGCCGTCACCAGCACGAGTCCCGTGCCGCCCATCGCCCACGCCGTACGCCGCATGCGCAGCCCGCCCGCCACCACGACCCCGGCCAGCATCAGCGCACCCGCCAGCGGCAGCCACGCGTACAGCATCCCGGCCGGACCGGAGCGCACCACCTCGTCCGTGCCCGGCTTCACCACGACGGTCAGCACCTCGCCCGTGCGCACACCCACCGACGTGTCCAGCCGGACCCTGGCGCGCGCCACCGACCCCGCCGACACCGGCCGGTACGGCCCCGTGCACGTGTCCCGCGAACAGTCCGCCACCTCGACCGTCCCCCGCTCACGCCCCTTGGTGAGCACCACGTACTGCGCCGTCCCCCACGACCCCCACACCCCGCCCACCAGAATCAGGGCGGTCACCACGACCATCAGCGCACGCTGCCCGAACCGCAGCGCCACGGAGCCCCGGGACGATGCGGCGGCGGCAGAAGGCATGGCCGAGATCCTTGGCCATGCCCGCACACCCGGTCAACTCGCGAAGGAGACAAGTCACGAGTTGTACGCGTTCACGGCACCAGTGGCGCCGGTCACCCCGCGCGGGACACGGGCCGCACCGCGAAGGGGACGGGCCGACTCACGAGTTGTAGGTGTTCTGCGCCCGCTCCAGACCCTCCGTCACCAACGCCTCCACCGCGTCCGCCGCCCGGTCCACGAACCAGTCCAGCTCCTTGCGCTCCGACGAGGAGAAGTCCTTCAGTACGAAGTCCGCCACCTGCATCCGCCCCGGCGGCCGCCCGATCCCGCACCGCACCCGGTGGTACTGCGCCCCCATCGCCTTCGTCATCGACTTCAGCCCGTTGTGCCCGTTGTCCCCGCCGCCCAGCTTCAGCCGCAGCACCCCGTAGTCGATGTCCAGCTCGTCATGGACCGCCACCACGTGCGACAGCGGCACCTTGTAGAACTCCCGCAGCGCGTTGACCGGGCCGCCCGACAGGTTCATGTACGACATCGGCTTCGCCAGCACCACCCGCCGGCTGCCCGGACCGGGCGGACCCATCCGCCCCTCCACCACCTGCGCCTGCGCCCGGCCGGCCCGCTTGAACCGGCCCCCCATCCGCCCGGCCAGCAGCTCCGCCACCATGAACCCCACGTTGTGCCGGTTCATGGCGTACTCCGGCCCCGGATTGCCCAGGCCCGCGATCAGCCACGGTGCGGCGGCCTCGTCGGTCGTCACGTCCATCTCTCCTTGCGCTGCGGATGCGGATATGAGGTGCGGGTGCGGACGCGCGACGGCCGCTGCCCCGTGAGGGAACAGCGGCCGGCGCACACGACGACGTCAGGCGGAAGCCGTGGCTCAGGCCTCGGCGGCCTCGTCGCCCTCGCCCTCGCCCTCCGCGGACTCCTCGGCCTGCGCGGCCAGGACCTGCAGCACCACGGTGTCCTCCTCCACGGCCAGCTTGGTGCCGGACGGGAGGGTGATGTCCTTGGCGAGGATGGAGGCGCCGGCCTCCAGGCCCTCGATCGACACGGTGACCGACTCGGGGATGTGCGTGGCCTCGGCCTCGACCGGCAGCGCGTTCAGCACGTGCTCCAGCAGGTTGCCGCCCGGGGCCAGCTCACCCTCGGTGTGCACGAAGATCTCGACGTTGACCTTCTCGCCCCGCTTCACGAGCTGCAGGTCGACGTGCTCCAGGAAACCCTTGATCGGGTCGCGCTGCACCGACTTCGGGATGGCCAGCTCCTGGCCCGCACCCTCGATGTCCAGCGCGATCAGAACGTTGGGGGTACGCAGCGCCAGCAGCAGCTCGTGGCCCGGGAGGGTCAGGTGCACCGGGTCCGAACCGTGCCCGTAGAGCACGCCCGGAACCTTGTCCTCGCGGCGGATGCGGCGGGCGGCACCCTTGCCGAACTCGGTGCGCTTGGCGGCGGCGAGCTTCACCTCGGACATGATGATCACTCCTCGTAGTGGAAGACGGTGACGGAAAACAGTCGGTCACCCGGCCACGAACGGCCTGCTACGAAGAGCGCGTCGATAACGGACAGTCGTACGCATGTGCGACGCACACGCGGACGGCCTCCCTCGCCGAGCAACTCGGGCAGTCTACTCGGCGGGGGAGGCCGCACCCAAAACGATCACGCACTACCGCGTGCGCGGCAGCCGCAGAAACCTCACTGCTCGTCGAACAGGCTCGTCACCGAACCGTCCTCGAACACCTCGCGCACCGCACGCGCGATCGTCGGCGCGATCGACAGCACCGTGATCTTGTCCAGCTCCAGCTCGTTCGGCGTCGGCAGCGTGTCCGTGAACACGAACTCGCTCACCTTCGAGTTCTTCAGCCGGTCCGCCGCCGGACCCGACAGCACACCGTGCGTCGCCGTCACGATGACGTCCTCCGCACCGTGCGCGAACAGCGCGTCCGCCGCGGCGCAGATCGTCCCGCCGGTGTCGATCATGTCGTCCACCAGGACGCAGATACGGCCCTTCACATCACCGACGACCTCGTGGACCGTGACCTGGTTCGCCACGTCCTTGTCGCGCCGCTTGTGCACGATCGCCAGCGGCGCGCCCAGCCGGTCGCACCACCGGTCCGCCACCCGCACCCGGCCGGCGTCCGGCGAGACCACCGTCAGCTTCGCCCGGTCCACCTTGCGGCCCACGTAGTCCGCCAGCAGCGGCAGCGCGAACAGGTGGTCGACCGGGCCGTCGAAGAAGCCCTGGATCTGGTCCGTGTGCAGATCCACGGTCAGGATCCGGTCCGCGCCCGCCGTCTTCATCAGATCCGCGATCAGACGCGCCGAGATCGGTTCACGCCCGCGGTGCTTCTTGTCCTGCCGCGCGTAACCGTAGAACGGCACGATGACCGTGATCGAGCGCGCCGACGCCCGCTTCAGCGCGTCGATCATGATCAACTGCTCCATGATCCACTTGTTGATCGGCGCCGTGTGGCTCTGGATCAGGAAACAGTCCGCACCGCGCGCCGACTCCTGATAACGGACATAGATCTCGCCATTGGCGAAGTCGAAGGCCTTCGTCGGGACGACCCCGACACCCAGCTGCTGGGCGACCTCCTCGGCAAGCTCGGGGTGGGCGCGGCCGGAGAAGAACATCAACTTCTTCTCGCCGGTCGTCTTGATCCCGGTCACAGCACAGTCTCCTCAGAGGTGTCACAGCTGGGCACAGCGAAACGCCACAGCTGGGTGGGGTGCGGATGTGCACTTATCACGGTACGCCGACTCAGACGTACCCGTTTCCGGTCAGCCTTCGTCTCCCGGTCCCCGGGACGCCGACTCCGCCGCCTTCGCGGCCGCGCTCCCGGGACGCTTGCGGGCCACCCAGCCCTCGATGTTCCGCTGCTGGCCCCGGGCCACCGCCAGCGAACCGGGCGGCACATCCTTCGTGATCACCGACCCCGCGGCGGTGTACGCACCGTCCCCGACCGTGACCGGTGCCACAAACATGTTGTCCGAACCCGTCTTGCAGTGCGAGCCGACCGTCGTGTGGTGCTTGTGCTCGCCGTCGTAGTTCACGAACACACTCGCCGCACCGATGTTCGAATACTCGCCGATCGTCGCGTCCCCCACGTACGACAGGTGCGGCACCTTCGTACCCTCACCGATCGAGGAGTTCTTCGTCTCCACGAACGTCCCGACCTTCGACTTCAGCCCCAGCCGCGACCCGGGACGCAGGTACGCGTACGGACCCACCGACGCGCCCGGACCCACCTCGGCCTCCACGGCCACCGTGTTGTCCACCCGCGCACCCGCGCCGACCCGGGTGTCCGTCAGCCGCGTGTTCGGACCGACCTCAGCGCCCTCACCCACGTGCGTGGCACCCAGCAGCTGCGTACCCGGCTGCACCACCGCGTCCTGCTCGAACGTCACCGTCACGTCCACCCACGTCGTCGCCGGGTCCACGACCGTCACGCCCGCCAGCATCGCCCGCGTCAGCAGCCGGTCGTTCAGGATGCGGCGCGCCTCGGCGAGCTGCACGCGGTTGTTGATCCCCGCGATCTCCCGGTGGTCACCGGCCACACAGGCACCCACCCGGTGCCCCGCCGTACGCAGGATGCCGAGCACGTCCGTCAGGTACTCCTCGCCCTGACTGTTGTCCGTCCGCACCTGCTTCAGCGCGTCGGCCAGCAGCTGCCCGTCGAACGCGAACACCCCGGAGTTGATCTCCCGGATCGCCCGCTGGGTGTCGGAGGCGTCCTTGTGCTCCACGATCGCCGTGACGGCACCCGAGGCGCCGTCCCGCACGATCCGGCCGTACCCGGTGGCGTCCGGCACCTGCGCGGTCAGCACCGTCACCGCGTTGCCGTCGGCGGCGTGCGTGCCGGCCAGGTCGCGCAGCGTCCCGCCGGTCAGCAGCGGGGTGTCGCCGCAGACGACCACCACCGTGCCGTCGACCGTGCCGCCGAGCTCCTCCAGGGCCATGCGGACGGCGTGCCCGGTGCCGTTCTGCTCCGCCTGCACGGCGGTGCGTACGCCGGCGTCGACGCCGGCGAGGTGGTCGGTGACCTGCTCGCGGGCGTGCCCCACGACCACGACGAGGTTCTCCGGCTCCAACTCCCGCGCGGCGGCGAGCACGTGACCCACGAGGGAACGGCCACAGATGTCGTGCAGGACCTTGGGTGTGGCCGACTTCATACGGGTGCCCTCACCCGCCGCGAGAACGACGACGGCTGCGAGTGGGGTCTCCCCTGCTCGAGCGGAGCCGAGAGCTTGGGGACGGTTGGCGCTCACGGAATGCCCTTCGGCTTATGGGGTGAGATGGACATCCGCAGGATACCGGGGGGATATGGGGCGAGCATGAGAGCGGGCCCCGGCTTGACAGCCGGGGCCCGAAGCTCTAGGTCGTGTTGGCCGTGGCTCCCCCGCAAGGATTCGAACCTTGTCCTGCTGGTACCAAAAACCAGTGTGCTGCCAGTTACACCACGGGGGACGGCGCTCCAGACCTTACCCGAGACACATCGGGGCCCGGGCCCCGATCTCCTCTCCGTCGGGCGGGGCCGGTCGGGGAAACTCTTCGGAAAAGGCGGGGCGGGCGCCCGTAGGGTGGGGGTATGACCACGACGGGGGAAGAGCGTGCCGGGCCGTCGCCGGGGGGCGGGCCCTGGTGGTGGGACCGGTGGCGTTCGGCGGTGCTGGACGTCGGGCTCGCGGCGGTGTCCGCCGTGGAGTGCACGGCGGAGGGGTGGCCGTTCGCGCAGGACGCGGGGCTGCCCGTGTCGGTGGGGATGGTGTTCGGATTCCTCGCCGGCCTCTCGCTGGTGCTGCGGCGGAAGTGGCCGATCGCCGTCGTGCTGGTGGCGATCGCGATCACGCCGGCGCAGATGGGGTTCCTGCTGGGCCTGGTGGGCCTCTACACGCTGGCCGCCGCCGAACTGCCGCGGCGGATCATCGGGGCGCTGTCCGGGATGTCGTTCGTCGCGACGCTGATCGTGACGTACGTGCGGGCGCACCAGGGGGTGATGCACGGGGATCTGGCGATCAGTGACTGGTTCGTGCCGTTCCTCTCGCTCACGACCGCGCTCGGGATGACGACACCGCCGGTGCTGCTGGGGCTGTACGTCGGGGCGCGGCGGCGGCTGATGGAGAGTCTGCGGGAGCGGGCGGATTCGCTGGAGCGGGAGTTGCTGCTGCTGGCGGAACGTGCCGAGGAGCGGGCGGAGTGGGCGCGCAACGAGGAGCGGACGCGCATCGCGCGCGAGATGCACGACGTGGTGGCGCACCGGGTGAGTCTGATGGTGGTGCACGCGGCGGCGTTGCAGGCGGTGGCGCGGAAGGACCCGGAGAAGGCGGTGCGCAACGCGGCGCTGGTGGGGGACATGGGCCGGCAGGCGTTGACCGAGCTGCGGGAGATGCTCGGGGTGCTGCGCAGCGGGGACGCTCTCGCGGGGCGGGAGCGCGGGGTGCTGGGCGGTTCCGACGGTGTGGTGGAGCCGGTGCCGTTGGCGGCGGTGGGCCTGGCCGCGGCCGCGGCGGCTTCGCGGGTGGACGAGGGGCCGTCCGGCGGGAATGAGGGGACGCCGGAGGGGCCGACGCTGGCGGAGCTGGACGAGCTGGTGGGGCAGTCGGCGGCGGCCGGGATGGTGGTCGATCTGTCGGTGGAGGGGGAGGCGCGGGGATACGCGCCGGAGGTGGAGTCGACGGCGTACCGGGTGGTGCAGGAGGCGTTGACCAACGTCCACAAGCATGCGGCGGGTGCGAAGACGTATGTGCGGCTGGCGCACCGGGCGGCGGAGATCGCGATGCAGGTGGAGAACGAGCCGGCGCCCGAGCCGGAGCCGGGCGCGGTGGACGCGGCCCGGTTGCCGAGCGGGGGGAACGGGCTGGTGGGGATGAAGGAGCGGGTGAGCGCGCTGGGGGGCGTGTTCGTGTCCGGTCCGACGGATGCGGGGGGTTTCCGGGTGTCGGCGGTGATCCCGGCGGGGGCGGCGTCGGCGTAGGGCGGGGTCCGCGGTGTCTGTCCGGTGGTCCGCGGCGCCCGCCGTTGCTGTCCGGTGGCTGCGTGGGCCGGCCGGATGCGGTCCGTGCCGTCCCGTTCAGGCCGTCGTGAGGCGGACCGGTGTCATGCCGGTGAGCAGGGTGGTGAGGCCCTGGTCGAGGTCGGCGCCGAGGTACCAGTCGCCGGTGTGGTCGAGGGCGTAGGTGCGGCCTTCGGCGTCGATGGCGAGGAGGGCGCGGCTGTCGGTCTCCTCGCCGAGGGGGCAGAGTTCGGTGCCGAGGGCGCGGCCGAGGTCGCCGAGGGTGCGGGCGAGGTGGAGGCCGTGCAGGGGGTCGAGGTGCAGGGGCGCGGGGGCGAGCTGGCGTCCGGCCTCCTGTGCGGTGAGCCGCAGGCCGCCGAATTCGGCCCAGGCCTCGACGGCGGCGGGGAAGACGGTGTGCCGGTGGCCGCCGGGCGTGGTGTGGTCGCGCAGGGTGTCGGCCCAGATCTCGGCCTGCTTTATGTCCCAGCGTCCCGGGGTCCAGCCGGCGGTGCGCAGCGCGGCGTCCACGGGGACGGCGAAGCGGGTGGTGGAGGTGCGGTCGGTGTGCATCTGCCTCTCGTTCGTCGAGGACCGGGACATCGGCGCGGGGGAGGGGCGGGGTGTCCGCCGCCGCGTGCGCCGTCGTGCGGTGTGCGTGTGCGTGTGCGTGCGTGTGTGGTGCGGTGTCGGTGGGTCTGCCGCCGGGCAGGCGTGCTTGCTGTGCGTGGCGTCAGTCCTGCTGGGTGGAGTCGACGACGCGGACGCCGAAGTGGGCGCTGAGCGCGGTGCAGGCGTGGCAGGGGGTGGCGAAGCTGCCGTGCAGGGGGTCGCCGTCCTCGCGGATGCGGCGGGCGGTGAGCTTGGCGTGCTTGAGGGCTCTGCGGGCCTCGCCGTTGGTCATGGGTTTGCGGGCGGCGCGCTTGCTGCGGGCGGCGTCGGCGGTGGCGAGGTGCCGGGAGATGAGGAGCGTCTCGGCGCAGCGTCCGGTGCGCCGGTCGCGTTGCCCGGTGGTGAGGGTGTCGAGGAAGTCCTGGACCAGGGGGTGCAGGGTGGGCGGCTGGTCGCCGCGGGCGGCGGTGCCGGTGAGGGTGGTGCCGCGGACGGAGAGGGCGGCGGCGATGGTGGGGAGGATGCCGTCGCGACGGTGGAGGAGGGCGGGGGCCTGTGGTGCCGCGGTGGCGCTCCAGCCGATGCGGGGATCTCCGGACGGGTTCGTCCGGTGTTCCGTCTGTGTCGCGTTCATGGTGGTGTACCCCTCCCTCGCATCCCCCCAACGGGACACAGATTGCCAAACGGTGGGGCCGCTGTGGAAGCTGGGGCGGTGTGACACGCCCGTGTCTCGTCGCAGGGTCACGACGGGGTGACGGCTGGTCACGGTCGGGGCCTTCTCCTCGATTCGCGTCGTCCGCCCCGAGGGCGGGCCGGGCGGAGCGCCGGTGACCGGTGTCGTCGTACCGCATAGGCTGTTGCGACAACGAGCCAGTGCATCACACAGATCGCCGCAGGGGGCTATCGCCATGACGACAGGTCGGCCCGGGCTGGGGGTTTCACCCGGTGGCCACCAGGTGCGGGGACACGCCGTGCCGCCGAACGTGGCCTACGCGGGGCAGGTCGTGCGGTTCCCGGATCCGGTCCGGGCCGCGCGGCACCCCGGTGGGGTGCGGGTGGACGGGCAGGGTTATCCCGACTTCTCGCCGTACGCGCGGGCGGCCGCGGAGATCGCGGAGCCGCCGGAGGGTTTCGGCGTGGACGAACTGCGGCTGACGGACTACGTGTCGGCGAACGCGGCGCTGGCGGCGTCGGGGCACGAGCTGTGGGACACGGTTCCGAACGTGGCGACGCCGCACGGCTGGACCTGGCACCACGTGCGGGGCGGCCGCCGGCTGGAGCTGGTGCCGGTCGAGGTGAAGGCGCTGCTGCGGCACCACGGCGGGATCGCGACGGCGCGGGTGGAGCAGGACAAGCGCGGGACACGGCCGTTGCAGGAGACGCGGCCGGCCCACTTCGGGCTGCCGAAGTCGGCGGTGGCGGTGACGGAGCAGGAGGTGCTGGGGGTCGAGGAGGACCTGGGGTACCGGCTGCCGGGCGCCTACCGCTCGTTCCTGAAGGCGGCGGGCGGGTGCGCGCCGGTGGGCACCGCGCTCGACGCGGAGCTGGGGCTGCTGGTCGACCAGCCGTTCTTCACGGTGCGGGACGAGGCGGCGGTGAACGACCTCGTGTACGTCAACAAGTGCCTGCGGGACCATCTGACCAAGGACTACCTGGGGGTGGCCTTCGTGCAGGGCGGTCTGCTGGCGGTGAAGGTGAAGGGCGAGCGGCTCGGCTCGGTCTGGTTCTGCGCGTACGACGACGCCCGGGACGTGGATCCGTCGTGGTCGCCGGCGGAGCGGGTGGAGCGGTTGCTGCTGCCGTGCGGGGACGACTTCGACGCGTTCCTGGGGCGGTTGGCGGGTTCTCCGCCGGAGTTGGAGACGGTGGCGAATCTGATGGTGGACGGCGGGTTCGCGCGTGCCGTTCCGGTGTCTTCCGCGGGGGAGTGAGGTCGGACGATGGTGACCTACGCGCAGGCGCAGGAGCGCGCCGAGGAGTGGATCAACGGCGACGTGCCCGCGTACCAGCACCGTGAGGTGCGGGTGCGGGAGTTCGAGCTCGGGTTCGTGGTGTGGGCGGAGGACCGGGCGGACGGGCCCCGTTCGGACGGGGGCGGTCAGCGGCTGGTGCTCGCGCGGGACAGCGGGGAGGCGACGCTGTGGCCGTCGCTGCCGGTGGGTGAGGTGATCCGCCGGTACGAGGAGGAGTACGGCCGGCCGGACGCGGTCCCGGCGGACACGCCGGCGGCGCCGCCGGCCCGGATGGACCTGAACCAGACGTCGTTCCTGCTGACCCCGCCGGAGTGGCTCCAGGAGGCGGCGGACCGCCTCGGCATCCCGGACCAGCGGAGGGATCGGACGGGGGGTGCGGGCGCGGCGGCACCCCCGCCTCCGGCGGATGGCCCGCCGGGGGACGACGGTTCCCGGGCGCCGGGCGCCGGGCGTGCCGTGGGGTCGGATGCGCCGGAGGCGCCCGGTGGGGGCACGCAGTGGCCCGCGCCCGTCCCCGGTGACGTACGGGGCTCGGGTGCGCAGGGCCAACTGCCGGGCGCGCCCCCCGGGGCGACGCCCTGGACCGGTACGGACATCACCGCCGACGCGGACGACGACCGTTCGGTCGCGCTGCCGGCGACGGTGTTCGCCCCGCCGCTGAGCGGAGCGGACGACGGCGACGCCGCGCCGGGGCCGGTGGCGGACGCCAAGACCGCGCTGATGTCGGGCGGCAGCGGCCTCCCGCCGACGACGGTGGCTCCCGCGCTGGACACCGACCCGCAGGGCCCGGGGGCCCCGCCGTCGTACGGGTACCCCGCGCAGACCCCCACCGGGGGCGCCCCCGACGCCGCGACGGGCGATCCCGCCGCGGCACAGCCGCCTGGTGCCCCCGGCGCCGGTGCGCCGCAGGCGCCCGGTGGTACGCCCGCCGGTGGTGTGCACCATGCGGCCACCGTGCTCGCCGGTCCGTCCATCGGCGGCCCGGGCGCGCCGCCTCCGCCGGGCGGGCCGGGCGGGCCGGGCAGTCCTGGTGCACCGCAGGCGTCGGGTGACCCTGGCGCCGTGGGTGGTCCTGGTGCGCCGAGTGCTTCCGGCGGTCCGGCCGGACCTGGCGTACCACCTCCGCCGGGTGCTCCGGGTGCTCCGGGTGCCCCGGCCGGTGCCGGTGTGCCGCAGGCGCCGGGTGGTACGCCCGCCGGTGGCGTGCACCACGCCGCCACCGTGCTCGCCGGTCCGTCCGTCGGCGGTCCCGGGGTTCCGCCCCCGCCCGGCGCTCCGGGCACCCCGGGCGCCCAGCCCGGTCCCGGCGCCCCGCAGCCGCCGGGTGCCCCCGGGGTTCCGGGGGCCGGTGCGCCGCAGGCGCCGGGTGGTACGCCCGCCGGTGGTGTGCACCATGCGGCCACCGTGCTCGCCGGTCCGTCCGTCGGCGGCCCCGGGGTTCCGCCCCCGCCGGCGGCCCCGGGAGCTCCCGGCGCTCCCGGCGCTCCCGGCGCTCCCGGCGCCCCCGGCGGCCCCCGTGCCCCCCAGCCGCCCGGCGCGCCGGGCACCCCCGGTACCCCCGGTGCCGTCCACCACGCCGAGACCGTGCTCGCCGGACCGTCCGTCGGCGGGCCCGGCATGCCGCCGCTCCCGGGCGCCGTGCCGCCCCCGCCGGGCGCCCCGGGCATGCCCGGCGGGCCGGTCGGTGGTCCCGTGCCCGGTGGGCCGGGCGCACCCGGCGGTGCCTACGGTTACCCCCCGCACGGGCAGCCCACCGTCGGGCCCGGGTACCAGGCCGTGCTGCGCTACCGCGCGCAGGACGGGTCGGAGCAGCAGATCATCCGGCGTTCCGCGCCGGGCACCCCGCACCCGGAGTGGCAGATCTTCCACGAGCTGCGCGGTCTGAACGTGCCGCCGGACCAGGTGCTGGAGCTGCACACGGAGCTGGAGTCCTGCCACCTCCCGGGCGCCTACTGCGCCCGGATGATCGGCGAGCAGTGGCCCAACGCCCGGATCACCTCCATCGCCCCGTACGGCACCGACCACGCTTCCCGCCAGCAGGGTATGCAGCAACTTCTCGCGCACCAGGGGGAGTTGCACCAGGTCGCGGACGGCCCCGCCCGCCCCGCCCCCGTGCGGGCGCCGATCCCGCCGGTGCCGCCCGCCCCGCCGATTCCCCCGGAGGGCATCGCACAGGAGCTGGCCGCGGCCTTCGGCCCCGGCATCTTCCGCTTCGACCAGACGGCGGTCTCCCGCGAGGGCGTCCCGCCGGTCGTGGCGCACACGCTCGTCGTCGCGGGGCTGCCGGTCGACATGGGCCCGTTCTTCTGGGCGCAGGCCCAGCCGGGCCGCCCCGTCCCGACGCTGGCGGAGCTGGCGCAGGAGCGCGGGGTGCGGCCGGCCGCCGACGCCGGCTCGTACCTCGTGATGGGCAGCGACTTCGGCAAGGCGCTCTGCGTGCAGTACGGCACGGCGAACATCGTCGCCGTACCGGTGGAGGCGGGCCCGAACGGGCAGTCCGCACCGCCGCAGTTCGTCAACACGGGACTGCCCGAGTTCGCGCGCTGCCTCGCCCTCCTCGGGCGGATGTGGCGGCTGCGCTACGGCCTGAACCAGGAGCAGGCGGGCCGCTGGACCGTCGACTTCCAGGCGCAGCTCGCCGCGCTGGACCCGGCGGCGCTGAACTCGCCGGAGAGCTGGTGGTCGGTGCTGCTGGAGCAGATGTGGGACGGCCTGCTGTGAGCTGACCGCACCCCGTCCACACGCGGTTGACGTCGCGTCAGGGCCGGGTGGGGGCGTACGACTCGTACGCCCCCACCCGGCCCTTCGTCGTGCCGCCACGCGCCCCTTTGTGACCCTTCTCCCCGGAGTGTCGCGTTGTCCCCGTCTCCGTCCGATCCACCAAGATATGCGCCAGATACGTGCGGAATCATTTCTGATTTCCCGTTCGTCATCTTGTCAGATGGGTCGGGCGGAGAGGAGTTCCCCAGTGAGCAGCCTGAGCGGTCCGCCGGCGGTGCCGTACGAGTTCGACGTCGTACGGCGCGGCTACCGCCCCGACCGGGTCGACGCCTTCGTCGGGGACCTCTCACGGGACCGCGACGCCGCCTGGGAGCGGGCGGCGCGGCTGACCGTGCTGGCCCGGGAGATGGACGAGGAACTGGCGCCGCTGCGGGAGGCGGTGGCCGGCCTCGCCCCGCAGACGTACGAGAGCCTCGGCGAGGGCGCGCGACGGCTCTTCGAGTCCGTGCGCGAGGAGGCCGAGGCCGTACGGGAGTCCGGGCGCCGGGAGGCGGAGCGGCTGGCCGCCGAGGCAGAGGCGGAGGCCCGGCGCCTCGCCGAGGCCGCGCGGGCGTACGCCGACGGGGTGCTGGCCGAGGCGGAGGAGCAGGCCGGACGGCGGCTGGCGGCGGCCCGCGCGGAGGCCGACGAGGTACGGATCGCCACCCGCCGCGAGGTGAAGGCGGGCCGCGGCGAGTCCCTCGCGGCGGTGCGGGAGGCCCGGGAGCGGACCCAGGCGCTGCTGGACGACCGCGAGCGCGAGCGGGCGGAGCGGTTCGCCGAGGTCGACCGGGCCGCCGCCGAGCGGACGGCGGAACTGGACGCGCGGTACGCCGAACGGACCGCCGAGGCCGAGGCCGGACTCGCGGAGGCGGAACGGGCGCTGGCCCGCGCGGCGGAGGACGCCGAGCGCGAGGAGGAGGCGGCGCGCACGCGGGCGGAGGAACTGGTGGCCGAGGCCAGGGCCCGCGAGGAGCGGATCGCGCGCGACACGGAGCGGGTGCTGCGGGAGCACGGGGAGCGCTGGGACGACGTACGGGCCCGGATCGACCAGGTCCGGGCCAGCCTGCTGGCCCTCAGGGGAGGCTGAGCGGAGCCCAGGGGGGTGGAGCGGTGACTCCACCGACGGGTGGACGGCCCCTAGGGGATCCTCCGTAGTAGGGGTGGGGGCACAGTCGTCCCGGCGGAGGACGAGGAAGGACGCCGCCGTTCCTTAGGCTGGCTTTACGCCGCTGGGGAGCGGGCGGGACGTACGGGGGGTCGTACGGACCGCAGGCAAGGGGGTGGGGTTTTCCCCAGGGGAAGACGGGGCTCGGCACCAGCGCGCCCGAGGGGGCGCCGGCGCCAGACTCATGGTCGTACCGCTTCGGGCCGCGCACCGCACCGCCCGCCGGTCACCTCACCACCGCACCGCACGGCACCGCGTATACGCATAGACCTGCATAGGAGACATACCGTGACATCGGCTGTGACCATTCCCAGGCACGGGGGTACTGGAGGGCGTACGGCCGTTGCCGCGCGGGCGCGGCAGGTCGTGAAGGCCTACGGCTCCGGGGAGACCCGTGTCGTCGCGCTCGACCACGTCGACGTGGACATCGCCCGTGGCCAGTTCACCGCGATCATGGGCCCCTCGGGGTCCGGCAAGTCCACCCTGATGCACTGCCTCGCCGGTCTCGACACCGTGACCGAGGGCCAGATCTACCTGGACGAGACCGAGATAACCGGGCTGAAGGACAAGAAGCTCACGCAGCTGCGCCGGGACCGGATCGGGTTCATCTTCCAGGCGTTCAACCTGCTGCCGACGCTGAACGCGCTGGAGAACATCACGCTGCCCATGGACATCGCGGGCCGCAGGGCGGACAAGGAGTGGCTGGGCCGGGTCGTGGAGACCGTGGGCCTCGCCGAGCGGCTCAAGCACCGTCCCAGCCAGCTCTCCGGCGGCCAGCAGCAGCGCGTCGCCGTGGCCCGCGCGCTGGCCGCCCGCCCCGAGATCATCTTCGGCGACGAGCCGACCGGAAACCTCGACTCCCGGGCCGGCGCGGAGGTCCTCGGCTTCCTGCGCACCTCCGTCGACGAGCTGGGCCAGACCATCGTGATGGTCACGCACGACCCGGTGGCCGCCTCGTACGCGGACCGGGTGCTCTACCTCGCCGACGGCCGCATCGTCGACGAGATGCGGCAGCCCACCGCCGAGCAGGTCCTGGACCGCATGAAGGACTTCGACGCCCGGGGACGTACGTCATGACCGTCCTGAAGACCTCGATGCGCAACTTCTTCGCGCACAAGGGACGCATGGCGCTGTCGGCCGTGGCGGTCCTGCTGTCGGTGGCGTTCGTGTGCGGCACGCTCGTCTTCACCGACACGATGAACACGACGTTCGACAAGCTGTTCGCCGCGACCTCCTCCGACGTGACGGTCTCCCCGAAGGACGCCTCCGACAGCGGCGAGACCACCTCCGACACCGGGAAGCCGCCGGTCCTGCCCGCCTCCGTGGTGGCCAAGGTGCGCGGCGCGGAGGGCGTGAAGTCGGCCGAGGGCACGGTGTTCTCGTCCTCGGTGACCGTCGTCGACGCCGACAAGGACAGCCTGTCGCCCACCAGCGGGGCGCCGACCATCGTCGGCGGATGGAACGGCAACGACGCCCGCACCATGAAGATCACCGACGGGGCGGCGCCCAAGGGCGCGGACCAGATCATGGTGGACGCCGACACCGCCGACAAGCACCACCTCAAGCTCGGCGACGAGATCTCCGTGATCAGCGCGGTGGGCACGCACCCGGCGAAGATCTCCGGGTTCGCCGCGTTCACCGTCACCAACCCCGGTGCCGCGATCTTCTACCTCGACACCGCGACCGCGCAGAAGACGCTGGTCGGCGAGAGCGGCGTCTACACCACCGTCAACGTGACGGCGGCCGCCGGGGTGAGCGACGCGGCGCTGAAGAAGAACGTCGCGGGCGCGCTCGGCACCGGCTACAAGGTGCAGACCGCCAAGGAGGTCTCCGACGCCAACCAGAACGAGATCGGCAGCTTCCTGGACGTCATGAAGTACGCGATGCTCGGCTTCGCCGGGGTCGCCTTCCTCGTCGGGATCTTCCTGATCATCAACACGTTCTCCATGCTGGTCGCCCAGCGCACCCGGGAGATCGGGCTGATGCGGGCCATCGGCTCCTCGCGCAAGCAGGTCAACCGGTCGGTGCTGGTCGAGGCGCTGCTGCTGGGTGTGTTCGGCTCCGTGCTCGGGGTCGGGGCGGGCGTCGGCATCGCGGTCGGGCTGATGAAGGTCATGGGCGCGGTGGGCATGGAGCTGTCCACCGACGACCTGACCGTCGCCTGGACCACGCCGGTGGCCGGCATCGCGCTCGGCGTCATCGTCACCGTCCTCGCCGCGTATCTGCCGGCCCGGCGGGCGGGCAAGGTCTCGCCGATGGCCGCGCTGCGCGACGCCGGGGCCCCGGCGGACGCCCGCGCCGGACGCGTCCGGGCCGTCCTCGGCCTCCTGCTCACCGGTGGCGGCGTGGCGTCGCTGTACGCGGCCGGGGCGGCGGCCAAGGCGACCGAGGGGTCGCTGTGGCTGGGGCTCGGCGTGGTGCTCTCGCTCGTCGGCTTCGTCGTCATCGGTCCGCTGCTGGCGAGCGGGGTGGTACGGGTCCTGGGCGCGGTGCTGCTGCGGATGTTCGGGCCGGTCGGCCGGATGGCCGAGCGCAACGCGCTGCGCAACCCGCGCCGTACGGGGGCGACCGGTGCGGCCCTGATGATCGGGCTCGCCCTGGTGGCGTGCCTGTCGGTGGTCGGCTCCTCGATGGTCGCCTCGGCCACGGACCAGCTCGACAAGACCGTCGGCACGGACTTCATCATCCAGTCCGACAGCGGGCAGCGGATCACGCCCGAGGCGGTCAAGGCCGTCAAGTCGGTGCCGGAGCTGGAGCGGGTCACCGAGTACCGGGTGACCGACGCGGACTACACCACGCCCGACGGCGAGACCCTCAAGGACACCGCCATCACGGCCGCCGACCCGACGTACGCGCAGGACCTGCGCACCAAGACGGTGGCCGGTGACATCGCCGATGCGTACAAGCCAGACTCGATGTCCGTCCACGAGAAGTTCGCCAAGGACCACGGGATCCACCTCGGCTCGAAGATCAAGGTGGCCTTCAAGGACGGCTCGACCGCGCGGCTGACCGTGCGCGCCATCACCAGCGACGACGTGGTGATCGACAAGGGCGCGATGTACACGTCCGTCGACACCGTGGAGAAGTACGTCCCCGCGAAGCGGATGCCGCTGGACATGCTGCTCTTCGGCACGGCGAAGGACGGGCAGCAGGACGCCGCGTACAAGGCGCTCAAGGCGGAGCTGCACGACTTCCCGCAGTACACGGTCCGCGACCAGACCGACTACAAGCAGGAGCTGAAGGACCAGATCGGGCAGCTCCTGAACCTGATCTACGGGCTGCTGGCGCTGGCGATCATCGTGGCGGTCCTCGGCGTGGTCAACACGCTGGCGCTGTCGGTGGTGGAGCGCACGCGGGAGATCGGCCTGATGCGGGCGATCGGCCTCTCGCGGCGACAGCTGCGCCGGATGATCCGCCTGGAGTCGGTGGTGATCGCCCTCTTCGGCGCGCTGCTCGGCCTGGGCCTGGGCATGGGCTGGGGCGCCACGGCCCAGCAGCTCCTGGCCCTGGAGGGCCTGAAGGTCCTGGACATCCCGTGGCCGACGATCACGGGCGTCTTCATCGGCTCGGCCTTCGTGGGCCTCTTCGCGGCCCTGGTCCCGGCGTTCCGCGCGGGCCGGATGAACGTGCTGAACGCGATCGCGACGGAGTAGCTGCCCCTAAAAGGGGCGCGGGGAACTGCGCATCTTTTGGGGGTCCGGGGGCTTGCCCCCGGGGACGGGAAGGGTAGGGGCGGCGGGGGCGAAGGAATCCGGCCGCCCCCGCCGGCGCGAGGAAACCGCACGGTGCACCCCGGAGGGGCGACGTACCCTGGACAGGACCCCCGGCCCGCCCCGCGCGTCGGGTCGTTCGCGTTGCACACCGCCCCCGGGGCGGCCCCCTCAGCCGGGATGGATGGAAAGCCCTTCATGAGCCTGCACGGTCTGCTCGACGCCGTCGTCAAGGACCCCGCCCTCGCGGAGGCGGTCACCGCCGCCGCGGACGGCAACCGCATGCACGTCGACCTCGTCGGCCCCTCCGCCGCCCGCCCCTTCACCGTCGCCGCCCTCGCCCGCGACACCGGCCGCCCCGTCCTCGCCGTCACCGCCACCGGCCGCGAGGCCGAGGACCTCGCCGCCGCGCTGCGCACGCTCCTGCCCCCGCAGGGCGTCGTGGAGTACCCCTCCTGGGAGACCCTCCCGCACGAGCGCCTCAGCCCCCGCAGCGACACCGTCGGCCGCCGCCTCGCCGTCCTGCGCCGCCTCGCGCACCCCCGCGCCGACGACCCCGAGACCGGCCCGGTCTCCGTCGTCGTCGCCCCCGTCCGCTCCGTGCTCCAGCCGCAGGTCAAGGGCCTGGGCGACCTCGTCCCCGTGGCGCTGCGCAGCGGTCAGAACGCCGACCTCGGCGACGTCGTCGCCGCGCTGGCCGCCGCCGCGTACTCCCGCGTCGAGCTGGTGGAGAAGCGCGGCGAGTTCGCCGTCCGCGGCGGCATCCTGGACGTCTTCCCGCCCACCGAGGAACACCCCCTGCGCATCGAGTTCTGGGGCGACGACGTCGAGGAGATCCGCTACTTCAAGGTCGCCGACCAGCGCTCCCTGGAGGTCGCCGAGCACGGCCTGTGGGCGCCCCCCTGCCGCGAACTGCTGCTGACCGACGACGTGCGGGAGCGGGCCGCCGCGCTCGCCGAGGACCACCCGGAGCTGGGCGAACTCCTCGGGAAGATCGCCGAGGGCATCGCGGTGGAGGGCATGGAGTCCCTCGCCCCCGTCCTCGTCGACGACATGGAACTCCTCCTCGACGTGCTGCCCAAGGGCGCGATGGCCGTCGTCTGCGACCCCGAGCGGGTGCGCACGCGCTCCGCCGACCTGGTGGCGACCTCGCAGGAGTTCCTCCAGGCGTCCTGGGCCGCCACCGCCGGCGGAGGCGAGGCGCCGATCGACGTGGACGCCGCCTCCCTGTGGTCCCTCGCGGACGTCCGGGACCGGGCGCGCGAGCTGGACATCATGTGGTGGTCGGTCTCCCCGTTCGCCGCCGACCTCGAGCCGGACGCCGACACCCTCAAGCTCGGCATGCACGCCCCCGAGACCTACCGCGGCGACACCGCGAAGGCGCTCGCCGACACCAAGGGCTGGCTCGCCGACGGCTGGCGCACGGTGTTCGTCACCGAGGGGCAGGGCCCCGCCTCCCGCACGGTCGAGGTGCTCGGCGGCGAGGGCGTCGCGGCCCGGCTCGACGTCGACCTCGGCGACATCTCGCCGTCGGTCGTGCACGTCGCCTGCGGCTGCATCGACCACGGCTTCGTCGACCCCGCGCTCCGGCTCGCCGTCCTCACCGAGACCGACCTGACGGGGCAGAAGGCGGCCGGCCGCGAGGGCGCCCGGATGCCCGCCCGCCGCCGCAAGACGATCGACCCGCTCACCCTGGAGGCGGGCGACTACATCGTCCACGAGCAGCACGGCGTGGGCCGCTACATCGAGATGGTGCAGCGCACCGTGCAGGGCGCCACCCGCGAGTACCTGGTCGTCGAGTACGCCCCCGCCAAGCGCGGCCAGCCCGGCGACCGCCTCTACATCCCCACCGACCAGCTGGAGCAGATCACCAAGTACGTCGGCGGCGAGGCCCCCACCCTGCACCGGCTCGGCGGCGCCGACTGGACGAAGACCAAGGCGCGCGCCAAGAAGGCGGTCAAGGAGATCGCCGCGGACCTCATCAAGCTGTACAGCGCGCGCATGGCCGCGCCCGGACACGCGTTCGGCGCCGACACGCCCTGGCAGCGCGAGCTGGAGGACGCCTTCCCGTACGCCGAGACCCCGGACCAGCTCACCACGATCGCCGAGGTCAAGGACGACATGGAGAAGTCGGTCCCGATGGACCGGCTGATCTGCGGCGACGTCGGCTACGGCAAGACGGAGATCGCGGTCCGGGCCGCGTTCAAGGCGGTGCAGGACGGCAAGCAGGTCGCCGTCCTCGTCCCCACCACGCTGCTGGTGCAGCAGCACTTCGGCACGTTCTCCGAGCGCTACGCCCAGTTCCCCGTCAACGTGAGGGCGCTCTCCCGCTTCCAGACGGACACCGAGGCGAAGGCGGTCCTGGAGGGGCTGCGGGAGGGTTCGGTGGACGTCGTCATCGGCACCCACCGGCTGTTCTCCTCCGAGACCAAGTTCAAGGACCTCGGCCTGGTCATCGTCGACGAGGAGCAGCGCTTCGGCGTCGAGCACAAGGAACAGCTGAAGAAGCTGCGCGCCAACGTGGACGTGCTGACCATGTCCGCGACCCCGATCCCCAGAACCCTGGAGATGGCGGTCACCGGCATCCGCGAGATGTCCACGATCACCACGCCCCCCGAAGAGCGCCACCCGGTGCTCACCTTCGTCGGACCGTACGAGGAGAAGCAGATCGGCGCGGCGATCCGCCGCGAGCTGCTGCGCGAGGGCCAGGTCTTCTACATCCACAACCGGGTGGAGTCCATCGACCGCGCGGCGGCCCGGCTGCGCGAGATCGTCCCCGAGGCACGCATCGCCACCGCGCACGGGCAGATGTCGGAGCAGGCACTCGAACAGGTGGTCGTCGACTTCTGGGAGAAGCGGTCCGACGTCCTCGTCTCGACGACGATCGTCGAGTCCGGCATCGACATCTCCAACGCCAACACCCTCATCGTCGAGCGCGGCGACAACTTCGGCCTCAGCCAGCTCCACCAGCTGCGCGGCCGGGTGGGCCGCGGCCGTGAGCGCGGGTACGCCTACTTCCTCTACCCGCCGGAGAAGCCGCTCACGGAGACCGCGCACGAGCGGCTCGCGACGATCGCCCAGCACACCGAGATGGGCGCGGGCATGTACGTCGCGATGAAGGACCTGGAGATCCGCGGCGCCGGCAACCTGCTCGGCGGCGAGCAGTCCGGGCACATCGCGGGCGTCGGCTTCGACCTGTACGTCCGCATGGTCGGCGAGGCGGTCGCGGACTACAGGGCCTCGCTGGAGGGCGGCGTGGAGGAGGAGCCGCCGCTGGAGGTCAAGATCGAGCTCCCGGTCGACGCGCACGTCCCGCACGACTACGCCCCCGGCGAGCGGCTGCGCCTCCAGGCGTACCGGGCGATCGCCTCCGTCAACACGGAGCAGGACATCGCCTCCGTACGCGAGGAACTCGTCGACCGCTACGGCAAGCTGCCGGAGCCGGTGGAGAACCTGCTGCTGGTCGCGGGTCTGCGGATGCTCGCCCGCGCGTGCGGCGTCGGCGAGATCGTCCTCCAGGGCACGAACATCCGCTTCGCTCCGGTGGACCTGCGCGAGTCCCAGGAACTCCGCGTGAAGCGCCTCTACCCGGGCGCGGTCCTCAAACCCGCCACCCACCAGATCCTGATCCCCCGCCCCAAGACAGCCAAGATCGGTGGCAAGCCACTGGTCGGCAGGGAACTCCTGTCATGGGTGGGCGAGTTCTTGACGTCGGTACTGGACTCGTAGGGGACTGCGCCCCGAGTCCGCCGCAGGCGAAAGGTCCGTCCGCCGAGGGGAACCCCAAGGCGGACGGACCCAACCCGCTGAGACCGTCGTAACCCGCCGGCTACGACTCGTCGCGCTTCATGCCCAGCCGGTCCTCCATCTGCTGCTGGGCCTGATCGACCTGGTCGGTGTACTTGCCGCCGGTCTTGTCGTTGACACGACGCTCCGCCTGGTCCGACATCTTCTCGGACATCTTCCGGCCCTTGCTGCTCTGCGCCGCGCTCTTGAATCGGTCGAAGATACCCATCCAGAGGCTCCTTCCGGAGGAGGGACGTGCAGGTGCCTCACCACCGACCATACGCCCGGCGTGCACCTGTTGCCCGTTGAGTGGTGGTATGCGCATGACACCCCGCTCGCTACGGTGGAACCGCACGGCTGAACGTGCGCACATCAACGCAGAGCGAGGGAAGGACGTCCCGTGAGGCGATGGAGGGGTGGGGTCGCGGTCGCCGCCCTGGCGCTGGCCACCGTGAGCGGCTGCAAGGTGGACGACACGGGGACGGGCTCCCCGGGCCAGGAGCCGAAGGAGACGGCGGCGGCCCACGGCAGCGCCCTCGCCGCCGCCGACGCGCTGACCGTCAAGGGCAGGGCGCCCAAGACCGGTTACAGCAGGGAACGCTTCGGCAGCGCCTGGGCCGACACCGACTCCAACAGCTGCGACACCCGGGACGACATCCTGCGCCGGGACCTGGAGGACGTGAAGTACACCGACGGGGACTGCAAGGTCGCCTCGGGCGAGCTGGACCCCGACCCGTACAGCGGGAAGGCGGTGACGTTCACCCGGGGCCGCAGCCAGGTGGACATCGACCATCTCGTGGCGCTGTCCGACGCCTGGCAGAAGGGCGCCAAGTACTGGGACCCGGCCAAGCGGATAGCGCTGGCCAACGACCCGCTGAACCTGCTCGCGGTGGGCGCCACGCCCAACCGCAGCAAGGGCGACGGCGACACCGCGACCTGGCTGCCGCCGTACAAGAAGTACCGCTGCACGTACGTCGCCGCGCAGGTGGCGGTGAAGAAGAAGTACGGCCTGTGGGTGACGTCGGCGGAGAAGTCCGCGATGAAGAAGGTCCTTTCTGCCTGCCCCGACCAGAAACTCCCCACCGGCGGCAACCCCACCAACGCCCCGTCCCGCTTCCACGCCGACTGACGCCGACTGACGCCAGCTGACGACGACGCCGGCCGGCACTGGGGGTGCCGGCCGGCGCCGAGCGGGAGGGAGCCGTCCTCAGCCCGCCTTCTTCCAGTCCGCGCAGCCCGCGGTCTTGAAGTAGGCGTCCCCCGAGCCGATCGTCACGACCGCCGTGCCCGTGACGTTGTCGTTGGCGAGGATGGAGTCCATGCCGTGGAGGGCGTCCTTGTCGCGCTCCCAGTAGCACTGGTCGTCGGTGTTGCCGGTCGAGCGGTAGGTGCCCGGGGCGATGTCGACGCCCACGCGGAGCATGCCGCCGTCGCCCTTGAAGCCGGCCGTGGACGGCTTGCCCTTGGCCTTCGGGTCGACCGCCTCCCAGTCGTGGCAGCCCTCGGACTTGAGGAGCTTGTCGCTCGCCTTGACCGTCACGTAACTCGAGCCCGTGACGTTGTCGTTGGCCAGGATCGAGTCCATGTCGCCGGAGGCGTCCTTGGCGCGCTCCCAGTAACACATGTCGTCCGTGTTGCCCGTCGTGCGGTAGGTGCCCGGCTTGACGTCCTTGCCGACCTGGTAGGTGCCGTCGCCGCCGAACGCCGCCTTCTTCTCGGCGTCGGCCTTCTTGGCGTCCCCCTTGCCGGAACCGGAAGCGGAACCGGAGTCCTGCTTCGCCGACGCCGACGTGCCCTTGCCGCCGTCGCCGTCGTCGCCCCCGCCGGCGGTCGAGACGACGCCGATGACGACGACTCCGACGACCACACCCAGCGCGATCTTGCCCTTCATGCCCATGGTGATCTTCCTCCCCCTCGGTTGTCCGGACACGGGCGACCGCCCCCCTCCGGCGGTCGCCCGTTGCGGGGTCAATCACAGCAGAGCTTGTGAACCGAGTCAACCAGGAACTCATCAGGCGGTGTGTACACGACCGTGAATGCCGGTCTTACGGATGCGTCGGTATCATCGGCGCCACAGACGGCCGGAGGCCGAGGAGGGTGGGGGTCTCGTGCAGGACAACGCCACAGAGGTGACCGCCGCCGGCATCGCGCGGCTCGCGGGCGTCGGCCGCGCCGCCGTCAGCAACTGGCGCCGCCGCCATGCGGACTTCCCCAAGCCCGTCGGCGGCACCGAGAACAGCCCCGCCTTCGCCCTCGCCGAGGTCGAGGAATGGCTGCGCGGCCAGGGCAAACTCGCCGAGGTCCCGCTGCGCGAGCGGGTCTGGCAGCAGCTCGCCGGCCACCCGGAGGGCCCCGTCACCGGCCTGCTGCACGCCGGCTGCGTCCTGCTGCTCATCCACACCCGGCCCACCGTCTGGCTGGAGACCTCCGCCGGCTCCGACGACCGGCTCGCCCGCCTCCTGCCCGGCCACCTCGAACAGGTGCTCACCGCCCGCTTCGGCGCCCTGCGCACCCCCGCCGTCCGCGTCCCCGACGCCGCCGCGCTGCGCCCGTCCGCCCCGCTGCTGCGCTCCACCGTCGACCTCGCCGCCGAACTGGGCGCCCGGCAGACGTACGAGTTCCTGCTCGGCCGGCACCTGGACGCGGGCCCGCGCCAGTACACGCTCACCCCGGCCGGTCTCGCCGCCCTGATGGCCGAACTGGCCGGGCCCGCCCGCACCGCCCTGGACCCCGCCTGCGGCACCGGCGCCCTGCTCCGCGCGATCGCCCCCGCGCCCGAGCAGACCCTGTACGGCCAGGACGCCGCCCCCGAACTCGCCGCGCTCACCGCGCTGCGGCTCGCCCTGCACGGCCGCGCGGTCGTCCGCGCCGCCGCGGGCGACAGCATCCGGGCGGACGCGTACGACAGCCTCCGGGCCGACGTCGTGCTGTGCCACCCGCCGTTCAACGAGCGCAACTGGGGCCACGAGGAACTCGCCTACGACCCGCGCTGGGAGTACGGCTTCCCGGCCCGCACCGAGTCCGAACTGGCCTGGGTGCAGCACGCGCTTGCCCGGCTGAAGGACGGCGGCACCGCCGTGCTGCTGATGCCGCCCGCCGCCGCCTCCCGCCGCTCCGGCCGCCGCATCCGCGCCGATCTGCTGCGCCGGGGCACCCTGCGCGCGGTGGTCGCGCTGCCGGTCGGGGCGGCGCCGCCGCACGGCATCCCGCTGCACCTGTGGGTGCTGCGCCGCCCGGACCGGGCGCCCGCCCAGCCGCGGGTGCTGCTCGTGGACACCGGCGCGGCCGCCGCCGAGGGACGCGGCGGCCCCGACTGGCAGGCGGTGCGCGAGGCCGTCCTGGACACCTGGCACGACTTCGACCGCACCGGCGCCGCCGCGGAGCGGCCCGGCGTCAGCCGCGCGCTGCCCGTCGTCGAACTCCTGGACGACGACGTCGATCTGGCCCCCGCCCGCCATCTGCCGCCGCCCGCCCCGGACGGCGGCGCCGCACACCTCACCGAGGTCCGCAGACGTCTCGGCCAGACCCTGCGGCTCACCGCCGACCTCACCCCGCCCGCCGCCGACAGCGCCGAACCCGCCCGCTGGCCGCTCACCACCGTCGGCGAACTCGCCCGCGGCGGCGCCCTGGTGCTGCGCACCGGCGGCACCGGCGGCCCCCACGCACGCGTGCTCACCGACCACGACGTCCTCGCGGGCGACGCCCCCTCGGGCACCCTCCCGGACGCCACGGAGGAGCCGGTGCTGCTGGCCGCCGGGGACGTCGTCGTCCCGGTGCTCGGCGGCGGCCCGGTCGCCCGCGTCGTCGACGAGAGGGCCGCGGGCGCCGCGCTCGGCCGCAACCTCACCCTGCTGCGGCCCGACCCCGCCGCCCTCGACCCCTGGTTCCTCGCCGGATTCCTGCGCGGCACCGCCAACCACCGCCAGGCCAGCAGCTACGCCTCCACCTCCGCCCGGCTCGACGTACGCCGGCTGCAACTGCCCCGGCTGCCACTGGAACAGCAACGCCCCTACGGCCGGCGCTTCCGTGAACTGGCCCGGTTCGAGGAGGAGTTGCGGCAGGCGGGGCGCCTCGGCGCCCAGCTCGTACGCGGGATGCACGACGGACTGACCGACGGGAGCCTGCTGCCGGAGTGACGGCCCGCCAGGGGGCGCGCGGGAGCGCGAAGGCCATCGGTGGCACAACGGTTACGCGCAACCCGTGACCGGTTGTCCGAGGCGGGTTATACGCTCTGACTCCGAAACCCGTACCGTCCGTCGGTATCCCGCCCGGTCCCAGGAGCAGTCATGTACGGCCACGGCATGCAGCCGCCCGCCCGCACCCCGGGCTCGGTCATCGCCATTCGCGTGCTGGTCTTCCTCGGCAGCTTCTTCTCCATCGGACTGCTCTCCTTCCTGCCGCTGTTCCGCATCGCCGTGCTGAGCCGCCGCGCGCGGGACTGGCTGTTCGCGGTGGTGAGCGTGCCGCTGATCATCACCTGCTTCGCCGTCGTCGGCTCGCTCCCGGAATCGAACCCCCTCACCGACGTGGGGATCATCGTCCTGCTGCTCCTCGGCGCGGGCAGCGGCACCTACTACATCCTCTTCGACATGCGGCGCAGGCAGTCCCCGCTGTACGGGCCGGGCCCGCAGACCGGCGCGGTGTACCCGCCCGGACCCCGGCAGGGCTACGGCTACCCGGCCCCGCCGCAGCAGCCCTACGCGAACCGGCAGACCCCGATACCGCCGCAGCCGTACGCCGCCACCCAGGCCGCCCCGGCGCCGCAGCCGCAGCCCCCGTACCAGCCCGGCCCCGCCTCCACGCCGATACCCAACTCCGCCGAGAACACCGCGGGCCGGCCAGGACCGGCCCGGATCGACCAGGTCCGCGCCGAACTGGACGAGCTCAGCGACTACCTGCGCAAGCAGGAGGGTGACAGGTGAGTGTGGCCACCCCCGGCACGGGCACCGGCACCGGAACCGGGCGGATAGTCGCCGGCCGCTACGAGCTGTCCACCCTCATCGGGCAGGGCGGCATGGGCCAGGTCTGGACGGCGTACGACCGCCGCCTCGACCGGCGCGTGGCGGTCAAGCTGCTGCGGCCCGACAAGGTCGCGGGCCAGGAGGCCGACGAACTGCGCCGCCGGTTCGTGCGCGAGTGCCGGGTCACCGCCCAGGTCGACCACCCGGGCCTGGTCACGGTGCACGACGCGGGCAGCGAGGGCGAGGAGCTGTTCCTCGTCATGCAGTACGTCGACGGCGCCGACCTCGCCGACCACCTCGCCGAGCACGACCCCTACCCCTGGCAGTGGGTGGCCGCCGTCGCCGCGCAGCTGTGCGCCGTGCTCTCCGCGGTGCACGCCGTGCCGATCGTCCACCGCGACCTCAAGCCGCGGAACGTGATGGTCAAGCAGGACGGCACGGTCACCGTGCTCGACCTCGGCGTCGCGCACGTCATGGACACCGACACCACCCGCCTCACGCACACCGGTTCGCCCATCGGCAGCCCCGCCTACATGGCGCCCGAGCAGGCGATGGGCGGCGCCGTCGGCCCGTACACCGACCTGTACGCACTCGGCGTGCTGATGCACGAACTGCTCAGCGGCAACGTGCCGTTCACCGGCACCACCGCCCTCGGCGTCCTCCACCGCCACCTCTACGAGCCGCCGCTGCCCGTGCGCCGGCTGCGCCCGGAGGTCCCCGAGGCGATGGAGACGCTGGTGCTGCGGCTGCTCGCCAAGGACCCGCTGCACCGGCCCGCCTCCGCGCAGGAGACGTACGAGGCGCTGCTGCCCCTGCTCCCGGCGCGCGGCCTGCCCACCGGTGCCCCGCTCGACCCCACGCGCCCCTTCCTGCGTCCGCACGCCCCCTGGCCGGACCGCGCGCGCACCCCCGCGTCCCAACCGCAGGCCACGCCCGCTGCGGAGAACGTCGAGAAGCCCGATGTCGCGGGCGCCGTCGACGAGGTCAAGCGGCTGCTCGGCGAGGGCCGCATCACCCAGGCCGTCGACATCCTCGGCTCGATCCTCCCGGCCGCCGCCGCCGAGCACGGCGAGCACTCACCCGTCGTCCGCACCCTGCGCAAGCAGTACGCGGCCACGCTCATGGACGACGGGCAGTACCGCCGCGCCCTGCCCGAGCTGCGCCGCCTCGCCGACGAACGCGCCGCCGAGGCCGGCCAGGCCGACACCCAGTCGCTGCGCTTCCGCTACGAGGCCGCCCAGTGCCTCGAACAGCTCGGCGAACCCGCCGCCGCGCTCGCCGAGTACCGCGCGCTGCTGCCGTACTACGAGAACAGGTACGTCGGCGGCGACCCCGCGACCGCGCTCGAACTCCGGCGCCGCATCGGGCACCTGCTGCTCGCCCTCGGCGACCGCGGCGCCGCGCACGACATCCTGGGCCGCCTCCTGGCCGACGTCGAACGACAGCACGGCCCGGGCCACCCCCTGGCCGCGGAGATCCGCCGCACACTCCAGTGGCTGGGGCAGGTCCGCGGCTGACGGCCGGGGGGCTGCTCGTGCGGGCGCGCGGTGCCCGGTCGTAAGGGGGCGGGCGGTGCCCGAAGTCGTCGCGAATCGTTGGTCCAATGCCTTGGCCGCAGCTCGGCCACTGCCTACCATCGATCACCGCAAGACCTTGTGCGCCCGCCCGTCGCCCGACCACCACCCCTCAAGGAGACGCTGCGCGTCGCACCTGGCATGCACAACCTCCGGGAGGCCCACCTTGCACCGCCGTCGCACCGCGATCGCCCTCAGCGCCGCCCTTCTCGCGGCCCCCGTCCTCACCGCCTGCGGAAGCGACTCCCACCCAGGTGCCGCGGCCGTCGTCGGCGGACAGCGGATCACGGTCGCCCAGCTGGAGAACAGGGTGGAGGAGGTGCGCACCGCCCAGCGGACCGCCACCGGGGACCAGACCCAGTACGCCCAGGAGGTCGCCCGCACCAGCAGCCTCACCCGGGACACCCTGCACACCCTCGTCCTCGACCGGGTCCTGAACCGGGCCGCGAAGGACGCGGGCGTCACGGTCACCGACCGGGACGTGCAGACGATGCGCACCTCCCTGGAGCAGCAGGCCGGCGGCGCCCAGGAGCTGCGCACCGCCTGGCTGCGGCAGTACGGGGTGGCGCCCGCGCGGCTCGACGAGAGCCTGCGCACGGAGGTGCGGGCGCAGAAGCTGGCCGCGGCCCTCGGTGCCGACATGAACACCAGCACCGGCAAGGCCGTCTTCTGGAAGTCGCTCTCCGACGCCTCCAAGTCGCTCGACGTCGACATCAACCCGCGCTACGGCAGCTGGGACGTGCAGAAGAGCAGCCGGGTCGACGCCAAGACCCCCTGGGTGCGGGACGTGAGCTAGTTGTACTGACCCGTGAGGTTGGGGACGCGGCTGGCGGGTGGTTGGCCCTTCAGCGCGGTGTGTCCGCGGTGGTGATTGTAGGTGTGCAGCCAGCCGGGGAATGCCTCCCGTCGTTCGGTCTCCGATCGGTAGGTGCGGGCGTAGGCCCACTCGTCGAGCAGGGTGCGGTTGAAGCGTTCGACCTTGCCGTTGGTCTGCGGCCGGTAGGGCCGGGTTCGTTTGTGGACGATCCCGGCCGCCGCGAGAGCGTCGCGCCAGTGGCGTGAGCGGTAGCAGGAGCCGTTGTCCGTCAGCACCCGCTCGATGGTGATCCCGTACTCGGTGAAGAAGGTGTGGGCCCGCTGCCAGAAGCCGGTGGCGGTCTCCTTCTTCTCGTCTGCGTGGATCTCGCTGTAGGCGAGGCGGGAGTGGTCGTCGACGGCGGTGTGCAGGTAGCTGTAGCCGGCGCCCGCGCGGTTCTTGCGCCCGGCCTGGCGGCCCAGCACCTTGTGGCCACCGCCGTCGGGGATGTTGCCGAGTTTCTTGATGTCCACGTGGACCAGCTCGCCGGGCCTGGCGCGTTCGTAGCGGCGGATGACGCGGCCCGTTGCCCGGTCCAGGTGGGTGAGGCGGGCCAGGCCGAAGCGGGTCAGGACGCGGTGCACGGTCGAGGGCACCAGGTGCAGCAGGTGGGCGATGCGGGCCGGTCCCCAGCGGCGCAGGACGCGGACCTTGATGATCCGGCGTTCGGTGCGGGTCGGGGTGCGGCGCGGGCTGGTGTGCGGACGGGAGGAGTGGTCGCTCATGCCCGCCTCGCCGTGTGTGCGGTAGCGGTCGGCCCAGCGCTGGGCCGTGGTGGGTGAGACCTGGAAACGTTCCGCGGCGCGTCGAAGGGGCCAGTTGTCCTCGACCACGCAGCGGGCCAGGCGCAGCCGTCCAGTCTCGGTCAGGGGTGCATTACGGTGGGGCACGAGGGCCTTTCGGTCAGGTGTAGACGTCGCAATCCACACCGAACCGGAAGGCCCTCACCTGTTCAAGATCCCTCAGCCGAGACCTGGCTCACCCGTCCACAACCTCCCCGGACAGAACAGCTAGTAGTGCTTCGTTACGTTGAGTGATCTCGGCTGGTGGTGGGCAGCCTCCCAGGATGAGGCTGGGGGAGGTGGAACGGCTCCGGGGCGAGTTGGCGGGGTTCGTTGCCGATGTGTTCGGGTCGTTGCCGCGCCGGGATCAGCGGCGGTGGGGCGAGTGTTATCTGCGGGGCCTGATGCTCGACGGCCGGCGCAAGTCGGTCCAGCCGATGGCCGAGCGGCTGCCGGACGGGAACATGCAGGCCCTGCAGCAGTTCGTGAACCAGTCGCCGTGGGATCCGCTGCCAGTCAGGCAGCGGATCGCTGAGCGGCTGTCCGAGGTGATCACTCCTGAGGTGTGGGTGATCGACGACGTGTCGTTCCCCAAGTGCGGCAAGGCGTCGGCCGGGGTGGCCCGCCAATACTGCGGAGCGGTCGGCAAACGCGCGAACTGCCAGGTCGCGGTCAGCGTCCATGCCGCCACCGACACCGCGTCCTGCCCGCTGAACTGGGAGTTGTATCTGCCGCGCGAGTGGACGGACGAACCGGACCGCTGCCGCCGGGCCGGAGTCCCCGACGACGTCGTCCACCAGGAGAAGTGGCGTCTCGCGCTCGGCCTGCTCGACAGCCTGACCGACTGGCGGTTGAAGGCGCCGGTCGTGGTCGCCGACGCCGGCTACGGCGTCAGCACCCCCTTCCGCCTCGGCCTCGAGAAGCGAGGACTGTCCTACGTCCTCGCGCTGACCGGCAAGGAAGTCGCCCACCCGGAGGAGGTCGAGCCGCACCAGCCCGTCTACGGCGGGCTCGGACCGCCGACCCTGCCCCGCTACCGCACCCCACCCCGAGCCGTTTCCGCCCTTGCGGCGCGGGCCAGTGCCAGCCGGTTCACCGAGGTGACCTGGAGGCAGGGCAGCAAAGGCGCGATGACCTCACGGTTCGCGGTGCTGACAGTGCGGCCCGCGGGCAAGCAATGCCTGGCCGCTGCCCAGGAGGCGGGCGGCGGCCGCAACCACTGGAACGGAGTCCTGCCCTCCCAGACCCTGCTGGTCGAATGGCCGGACGGCCAGGACGCTCCGACCGGCTACTGGATATCAAACCTGCCCGCCACCACCCCGGTCGCTGACCTGGTGCGGTGGGCGAAGATGCGCTGGCGCATCGAGCACGACTACCGCGAGCTCAAGCACGGACTCGGGCTGGACCACTTCGAAGGCCGCACCTGGCGCGGCTGGCACCACCACGTCACCCTCGTCACCGCCGCCCAGGCCTTCCTCACCCTCCGGCGGCTCGACCCAAAAGCCCACATGCCGGCCTGACCCTCTACCAGGTCCTCGATGTCCTCCAGGACCTGCTGAGGTGCTGGACCGGCACCTGCACCACCTGCGGTCGACCACTCACCACACGCAGAATCAGACCCAGAACCTAACGAAGCACTACTAGGGCCTGTCGTTTGGATCAGGTCGCAGGGGGCCGACGGTGCCGTTCTAGCGCCGGTGAGCGGGGTCTGGTGCGTGCAGCTGCAAGGCGGAGGAGGGAGTCGACGCGGAGCGTCGGCGACCGACGACAACGCCGCAGATGTGCGTGCCAGACCCCGCGTCTGCGAGCTGAGCCAAACGACAGGCCCTAGGCCGGGGCCTGACGGGTTACGTTCGAGGGGTGAACGCAACCAGTCCCGAGGCCACCGCGGCCGACGCCCCCGGGCGCATAGTCCTGCTCACCACCAGCCACCGGGTCGCCCCCGGGCTGCTGTCCTGGCCCGCCTGGCAGCTGCTGCGCACGGCCGACCGGGTGCTGTGCGCGGACGGCGCGCATCCGCAGCTGCCGTATCTGCGGGAGGCCGGCGTCACGGTGGACGAGGCCGCGCCGGACGCCGGTGAACTGGTCGACGCGTGCGCCGGCGGGCGGACGGTGGTCGTCGTCGCGACCGGCGAGGGCGAGCCGCGGCTGACCGACGGGCTGGCCCGGCTGGCCGGCTCCGGCCGGGTCCGGATGCCCGACCTCGAACTGCTCCCCGCCTCCTACGACCTCCCCGGCGCCCGGCTCCTCGACCTCGTCCAGGTCATGGACCGCATCCGGCGCGAGTGCCCGTGGTCCTCGCGGCAGACCCACGAGGGGCTGGCCAAGTACGCGATCGAGGAGGCGTACGAACTGGTCGAGGCGATCGAGGACGGGGACCGGGAGGAACTGCGGGAGGAACTGGGGGACGTGCTGCTCCAGGTCGTCTTCCACGCGCGGATCGCGGAGGAGGACGCGGAGGAGCCGTTCTCCGTCGACGACGTCGCCGGGGGGATCGTGGCGAAGCTGATCCACCGGCATCCGCATGTCTTCGGGGAGGAGAGCGCGAGTACGCCGGAGGAGGTCAAGGCGCACTGGCTGCGGACGAAGGCGGAGGAGAAGCGGCGGGCGTCGGTGACGGAGGGGGTGCCGGTGGGGCAGCCCGGCCTCGCGCTCGCGGCCAAGCTGGCCTCGCGGGCGCGGGGGGCGGGGCTGGCGGTGCCGTTGCCGACGGGGGAGGGCGTGGGCTACGAGCTCCTCGCCCTCGCGGCGTCGGCGGAGGCGGCCGGCGTGGACCCCGAGGCGGCGCTCCGCGCCGCGGCCCGCACGTACCGCGATGCGATCCGCGCGGCGGAGTCGGGGGCCCGTCCCTGACCCCGGGTGCGCCCGGGATTTTCCTCGCGTCCCTTTTAGGGGCGCGGGGAACTGCGCGAGAAGCCCCACCCACCCGCACGTCCGGGGTCGAAGGGGCGGAGCCCCTTGAGGACGGGACGGGTAGGGGCGGCGGGGGCGAGAGAAATTCGGTGGGCCCCGGCCGTTAAGGTCGCCCCATGCACGGCGAGCCCTCGCCGCCCCCGGCGGCGCCCACCCTGTTCGACTGGGCGTTCGCGGCGAACCCCTACCCCGCCTACGCCTGGCTCCGCCAACACTCACCCACCCACCGCACCCGCCTCCCCAGCGGCGTGGAGGCCTGGCTCGTCACCCGCTACGCCGACGCCCGCCGCGCCCTCGCCCACCCCCACCTCTCCAAGAACCCCGCCCACCACGACGAACCCGCCCACGCCAGAGGCAGAACCGGCATCCCCGGCGAACGCAAGGCCGAGCTGATGACACATCTGCTCAACATCGACCCCCCGGACCACACCCGCCTGCGCCGCCTCGTCAGCACCGCGTTCACCCCCCGCCGCGTCGCCGAGTTCGCCCCCCGCGTCCAGGAGCTGACGGACCGCCTGATCGACGACTTCGCCGCCCGAGGCGAGGCCGACCTGATCCACGAGTTCGCCTTCCCGCTCCCCATCTACGCCATCTGCGACCTCCTCGGTGTCCCGCCCGAGGACCAGGACGACTTCCGCGACTGGACCGGCATGATGTTGCATCTTCCCGGGGGCACGCCCCCGGACCCCCAGGGTCACGGCAAGGGCCCCCGCGGCGGTGTCGCCCGCTCCGTCAAGAAGATGCGCGGCTACCTCGCCGAGCTCATCCACCGCAAGCGCGAGGCGCTCCCCGCCGAACCCGCCCCCGGCGAGGACCTCATCTCCGGTCTCATCCGCGCCTCCGACGAGGGCGAGCACCTCACCGAGAACGAGGCCGCCGCGATGGCGTTCATCCTGCTCTTCGCCGGCTTCGAGACCACCGTCAACCTCATCGGCAACGGCACCCACGCCCTGCTCACCCACCCCGAGCAGCGCACCCGGCTCCAGGACTCGCTCGCCGCCGGGGAGCAGGGGCTGCTGGAGACCGGCGTCGAGGAACTGCTGCGCTTCGACGGCCCCGTGGAGCTGGCCACCTGGCGGTTCGCCACCCGGCCGCTGACCCTGGGCGGCCAGGACATCGCCGCCGGCGACGCCGTCCTCGTCGTCCTGGCGGCCGCCGACCGCGACCCGGAACGGTTCGCCGACCCGGACGTGCTCGATCTCACCCGCCGTGACAATCAACACCTGGGATACGGCCACGGCATCCACTACTGTCTCGGTGCCCCGCTCGCCCGCCTGGAGGGCCGGACCGCGCTCGCCACCCTCCTGACCCGCCTGCCGGACCTCCGACTCGCGGTGGATTCCACCGAATTGCGGTGGCGCGGAGGCCTCATCATGCGCGGATTGCGCACGCTGCCCGTGGAGTTCGCACCCGTCCCGAATTGAGGCGGCATCGGTTCCGCGTAAACACGGACGACCAGGTAAAGGTGACAGTTCCTCAGCTCTGTGATCTTCACGTGATCTGCGCTGCATTAACTTGTAACCGGTGTTGCTCTGGCTATACGTTCACGCATCAACAAGGCGGTTCCCACGGCCGCCGCGTTGGGTCACCGCTGTCGTGTGAAAGGCTTCCGCATGCTCTCCGGGAACGGTCGTCACCGTCGCCCCCGTCAGGCTCCGGCCCTCCTCGTCGCGGCCGGCGTGACCGGCTCCGCCATCGCCATCCCCCTGCTCGGCGCCACCGGCGCGAGCGCCGCCAGCGGTACCACCTGGGACCAGGTCGCGGAGTGCGAGAGCGGCGGCTCCTGGAGCGCGGACACGGGCAACAACCTGTACGGCGGCCTCCAGTTGTCGCAGGACGACTGGAACAACTACGGCGGCCTCGACTACGCGGCCAGCCCGGACAAGGCCAGCCGTTCGCAGCAGATCGCCGTCGCGGAGAAGATCCTCGACGCCGAGGGCGTCGCCGCCTGGCCCACCTGCGGGCCGCTCTCCGGCCTCTCCAAGGACACCGGTTCCGCGGACGTCGACACGGGCGTCGGCAAGGGCTCCTCGGGCGAATCCGGTGATTCCGACTCCGGGCTCGACCTCGGTCTGGACAACTCGTCCGGTTCGTCCGACTCGTCGTCCTCCTCTTCCGGTTCGTCCGATTCCTCGTCCTCCGGCACATCCGGCGGGAATTCCGACGGCACGTCCACCGGGAAGTCCGGCGACGACTCCGACGGAAAGGCGAGCGCGAGCCCCAGCAAGAAGGCGAAGCATTCCTCGGACGACTCCGACGATTCCCGCTCCGGCGGCGATTCCGCCCGTTCCGCGGAATCCGGCGACAAGTCCGGCAGTTCGTCGGCCGACGGGTCGAAGGGGGGCGAGTCGGACCAGTACCGGCAGAGCCCGGCCTCCTCCGCCCTCGTCGACACCGGCAGCGTCGACGGGACGAAGGGTGCCAACACCCTCATCGCCGACGGAACCGGCCGGCACCGCGGCGGCAGCGCCGAGGAGGGCTCCACCTACACGGTCCGCGACGGCGACACCCTCGGCTCCATCGCCGACTCCCTTGGCGTCGACGGCGGCTGGCGGGCCCTCTACGACGACAACAAGGACGCCATCGGCAGCGACCCGAGCGTCATCCACCCCGGTCAGAGCCTCGTCGTGGAGTAGTCGAGCGGCTGTCGAAAACGTGTGGGACGGCAGGGGAACAATCGGACGTACGGTGCCGAACTGCACGGAAAATCGGGGGAGTTTGGTCCGTGGATCACCCGGGATGTCCGGTTCGGTGAAAGTGTGGGATGAGTCTCATAAGCCGTGATCGTCTTTGAAATCCGGCGGATCCCGTGTCTACGGTCATCACCGCTCGCCACCGCGGGCCCCGACGGTCGCCACGCCGAATCCTGCCAGTGGCCGTACGGGAACAGTCGTCGCGTCAAGCGCCGTAGGCAGGAGCGGGGGACCCAGGTAAGTGCCGGGTCCGGCAGCCGGGCCACAGTGTGGCTCCGGACGGCCGGATGCGGCTTGGGGTGAAGTCGTGCGCCGGAGACGGCGTACGACCGGGCAACTCAACCGGCCCGAACCCGACAGCTCACCTCGCAGGCGTCGGTGAGGGGATCTCTCCATGCTGTTTTCCGGCAAGGGCAAGCACCGTCGTCCGTCCAAGGCCACCCGTGTCGTCGCGCTCGCCGGCGTCACCGGTGCCGCCGTCGCCGCCCCGCTGATGGCGGCCGGCAACGCCTCCGCCGCCACCGCCTCCCAGTGGGACGCCGTCGCGCAGTGCGAGTCCGGCGGCAACTGGTCCATCAACACCGGCAACGGGTTCTACGGCGGGCTGCAGTTCACCAACTCCACCTGGGCCGCGTACGGCGGCACCGCGTACGCCGCGCGGGCCGACCTGGCCTCCAAGTCGGCGCAGATAGCCGTCGCCGAGAAGGTCCTCGCGGGGCAGGGCAAGGGCGCCTGGCCGGTGTGCGGCAAGGGGCTGACGAGCGCCGCGTACGACGGGGCGGCCGCGTCGTCGGCCGGCGGCTCGTCCTCCAACGGCTCCAGCAGCTCCAGCAGCGCCGGTTCCTCCAGCAGCTCCTCGTCCTCGACCGAGCAGCACGCCTCCCGGTCGCAGGAGCGGCCGGCCGCGAAGAAGACGGTCACCACGCCGACCGGCAAGAAGGTCGAGAAGGGTGACGGCGAGTACAAGGTCGTCAAGGGTGACACGCTGAGCGGGATCGCGGCGGAGCACGATGTGGCGGGCGGCTGGCAGAAGCTGTTCACGCTGAACAAGGACATCGTGGACGACGCCGACGTCATCTACCCCGGCCAGCAGCTCCACCTGAGCTGACGCTCCCCTCTACTCCCCACCCCCGCCGCGTCTCCCCCGTACGCGGCGGGGGTGGGGTATTTCTCGCGGGGTGCGTTGTCGGCCGACGGCCGGTGGGGCGACGAGCCACGACGCACCCGCACCCGCCCACGTACCGTTCACCCCGAGCTCTCAGGCGCTCCCTTGTGCTCCACCCCGCTCATTTTGTTCCGCCAGGAAACAATTCACCCACACTTCTGCCCACGGAGTGGGCCGCACACCTGCCCCGCCGTCGGAGACAGCTAGGCTCGGGTCCGCGAGCCACCCCGGCCTCGCACCCCGCGTCGGGCCCCGCGGCCCGGCGTACCCGCGTCACATCCCAGAAGGAGATGCTCGTGCCGTCCATCGACGTCGTCGTAGCCCGGGAAATCCTGGACTCCCGAGGCAACCCCACGGTCGAGGTCGAGGTCGGCCTCGACGACGGCAGCACGGGTCGTGCCGCCGTCCCCTCCGGTGCCAGCACCGGCGCCTTCGAGGCCATCGAGCTCCGTGACGGCGACCCGAGCCGCTACCTGGGCAAGGGCGTCGAGAAGGCCGTCCTCGCCGTCATCGAGCAGATCGGCCCGGAGCTGGTCGGCTACGACGCCACCGAGCAGCGCCTGATCGACCAGGCCATGTTCGACCTGGACGCCACCGACAACAAGGGCTCGCTCGGCGCCAACGCCATCCTCGGCGTCTCCCTCGCCGTCGCCCACGCCGCCTCCGAGGCGTCCGACCTGCCGCTCTTCCGCTACCTGGGCGGCCCCAACGCGCACCTGCTGCCGGTGCCGATGATGAACATCCTGAACGGCGGCTCGCACGCCGACTCCAACGTGGACATCCAGGAGTTCATGATCGCCCCGATCGGCGCGGAGTCCTTCTCCGAGGCCCTGCGCTGGGGCGCCGAGGTCTACCACACGCTGAAGAAGGTCCTGAAGAACAAGGGCCTGGCCACCGGCCTCGGCGACGAGGGCGGCTTCGCCCCGAACCTGGACTCCAACCGCGCCGCCCTCGACCTCATCCTGGAGGCGATCAAGGAGGCCGGTTACACCCCCGGCGAGCAGATCGCCCTCGCCCTCGACGTCGCCGCCTCCGAGTTCTACAAGGACGGTAAGTACCTCTTCGAGGGCAAGGAGCGCTCCGCCGCCGAGATGACGGAGTACTACGAGGAGCTCGTCGCGGCCTACCCGCTCGTCTCCATCGAGGACCCGCTGTTCGAGGACGACTGGGCCGGCTGGCACGTCATCACCGAGAAGCTCGGCGACAAGGTGCAGCTCGTCGGCGACGACCTGTTCGTCACCAACCCCGAGCGCCTGGCCCGCGGCATCGAGGAGAACTCGGCCAACGCCCTGCTGGTCAAGGTCAACCAGATCGGCTCGCTGACCGAGACCCTGGATGCCGTCGAGCTGGCCCAGCGCAACGGCTTCAAGTGCATGATGTCCCACCGCTCCGGCGAGACCGAGGACGTCACCATCGCCGACCTGGCCGTCGCCACCAACTGCGGCCAGATCAAGACCGGCGCCCCGGCCCGCTCCGAGCGCGTCGCCAAGTACAACCAGCTGCTGCGCATCGAGGAGATCCTCGACGACGCGGCGGTGTACGCCGGCCGCTCGGCGTTCCCCCGCTTCAAGGGCTGACCCGCCCCCTGTAGGCAGCGTCGTCCGTACGTCCCCGTACCCGGTCCCGTACCGTGTGCGGGGACGTACGCGCGAGACGGGCGCGCGCGACCGCGACGGGAGGCGGAGGACATGGCCGCGAAGGACCGGGACCGGTTCTCGACCGCGACCAGGCTGCGGCTGCTCGGCGAGCAGACGGCGGCCCGGGTCTACCGCTCGCAGACCCGGCGCCAGGCCCGCCGTTCCCGGCTCACCGGCCGCGCGGCGCTGCTCGCCCTGGTGCTGTGCACGATGATCGTGGCGCTGGCGTATCCGATGCGGCAGTACGTCTCCCAGCGGGCCCGGATCGCCGACGAGGAGCGCAAGCAGCAGCAGGCCCGCGAGCGGGTGGAGCAGCTGCGCGACCTCAAGGCCCGCTGGCAGGACGACGCCTACGCCGAGCAGCAGATCCGGCTGCGGCTGCACTACGTGCTGCCGGGGGAGACCGGCTACGTCGTGGCCGACCCCAGCGCCGTCACCCGCACGCGCAGCGACGGCGGCGCGGCGGCGCGCCCCTGGTACGCCAACCTGTGGGACGGCGTCGACCGGGCGGACGCGGCCGTCCGCCGGTGAGACCGTACGGTTCTCGTACGGCAACAGCGGGCCCCGGACCGAACCGGGCCCGTGGCATCACGGAACAGAGAGACTCTTCGACGCGCATGGACACCCCTCCGCCGACCACCCCGCGCACCGCACCCACCGACGCCGACGTGGAGGCGTTCCGGCAGCAGCTCGGCCGGCCGCCGCGCGGGCTGCGCGCGATCGCGCACCGGTGCCCGTGCGGGCAGCCCGACGTCGTCGAGACGGCACCGCGGCTGCCCGACGGCACGCCGTTCCCGACGCTGTACTACCTGACGTGTCCGCGGGCGAACTCCGCGATCGGCACGCTGGAGGCCAATGGCGTCATGAAGGAGATGACCGAACGCCTGGCCGAGGACCCGGAGCTGGCGGCGGCCTACCGCGCCGCCCACGAGGACTATCTGCGGCGCCGGGACGAGATCGAGGAGCTGACGGGCTTCCCCAGCGCGGGCGGCATGCCCGACCGGGTGAAGTGCCTGCACGTCCTGGTGGCGCACGCGCTGGCCGCGGGGCCCGGCGTCAACCCGCTGGGCGACGAGGCGCTGGCGATGCTGCCTCAGTGGTGGCGCAAGGGGCCGTGCGTGACGGTTCCCGGGTCCGGTGACGCACAGGACGCGCACGCCGCACACGAGGAGGACGCCAAGTGACCAGGGTCGCCGCCGTCGACTGCGGTACCAACTCCATCCGGCTCCTCGTCGCCGACGCGGACCCCGCGACCGGTGAACTCACCGATCTGGACCGGCGCATGACGATCGTGCGGCTCGGCCAGGGCGTCGACCGCACCGGCCGGCTCGCCCCCGAGGCGCTGGAGCGTACGTTCGCCGCGTGCCGCGAGTACGCGGCGGTGATCGAGGAGCACGGCGCCGAGCGGGTGCGCTTCGTGGCCACCTCCGCCTCCCGGGACGCCGAGAACCGCGAGGAGTTCGTGCGCGGGGTGGTGGACATCCTCGGCGTGGAGCCGGAGGTCATCACCGGCGACCAGGAGGCCGAGTTCTCCTTCACCGGCGCCACCAAGGAACTCACCGGCCGCACCGACCTCGACCGGCCCTACCTGGTGGTGGACATCGGCGGCGGCTCGACCGAGTTCGTCGTCGGCGACGACTCCGTGCGCGCCGCGCGCTCCGTGGACATCGGCTGCGTACGGATGACCGAGCGGCACCTCCTGGTGGACGGCGCCGTCACCGATCCGCCCACCGAGGAGCAGATCCGGGCCATGCGGGCCGACATCGAGGCCGCCCTCGACCTCGCCGAGGAGACGGTCCCGCTGCGCGAGGCCCGCACCCTGGTCGGCCTCGCGGGCTCGGTCACGACGGTCTCCGCGATCGCCCAGGAGCTGCCGGAGTACGACTCGTCGGTCATCCACCACTCCCGGATCACCCGGGAGCGGGTGCGGGAGATCACCGAGCACCTGCTCCGCTCCACCCACGCCGAGCGCGCGAGGATCCCCTCCATGCACCCCGGCCGCGTGGACGTCATCGGCGCGGGCGCCCTCGTCCTCCTGTCGATCATGGAACGCGTCGACGCGCAGGAGGTCGTGGTCAGCGAACACGACATTCTGGACGGTATCGGCTGGTCGATCGCCCGCTGAGCCGCGGGGACCGGCCGCTCGGAAAAAAATGCGGCGATTGTTCCTTTTGTGTCGTTTGGTGTCTTCCGTGGCGGTGAACTCGGCAAGGGAATCGCTCCGGAAGGAGGGTGACCAAACATGATCACCAGAGAACAGATCCCGACCGTCCTGGACCACCCGGTCTTCGACGACGGTGGTAACAAAATCGGCGAGGCCGCACACGTCTTCCTCGACGACGCCACCGGGCGCCCGGAGTGGGTGACCGTGAAGACGGGCTGGTTCGGCAGCAGCGAGTCCTTCGTGCCCATCCGTGACGCCTCGATGGTCTCCGACCACATCGAGGTTCCGTTCGCCAAGGGCAAGGTCAAGGGCGCGCCGCACGTCGACGTGGACGCCGGTGGTCATCTGTCCGTGGACGAGGAGCACCGCCTCTACGACTACTACGGGGTCCCCTGGGAGGTCCCGGCGGCCGGCACCGGCCGGACACCGGGCGGCACGACGGGCACCGCGGGTACGGCCGGCACGGCCGGGCGCGCGGCGGCCGGGCGTACCGAGCCTGCGGGGCGTACCGAGGCTGCGGGGCGTACTCCGACGGCCGGCGGACGGGCCGCGGCCGGCGACCGGTTCCGGCACGACGACGACGCCATGACGCGCTCCGAGGAGCACCTGCGGGTCGGCGTCGAGCGCCGTGCGACCGGCAGGGCGCGGCTGCGCAAGTACGTGGTCACCGAGGACGTGGAGCAGACCGTGCCGCTGCGCCATGAGGAGGTGCGGATCGAGCGGGAGCCGATCACCGAGGCCAACCGCGGCGACGCGCTCGCCGGTCCGGAGATCGGCGAGGCCGAGCACGAGGTGATCCTGCACGAGGAGCGTCCGGTGGTGGAGACCGAGGCCGTACCCGTCGAACGGGTCCGGCTGACCACCGAGGAGCACACCGAGCAGGAGACCGTCCACGGGCGCGTCCGCAAGGAGCGCATCGAGGGCGACGCGGAGCGGATCGACACGGCGGAGGGCCGTGACGACAGGGGTGAGGGCCGCCGTCGCTGAGCAGGGTTCGCGGTGTCGCGCCCCCTTGCTTCGGGGGTGCGGGCCGCGGAAGAGCTCGGGAGGTGCGGGCGCGTCGGCGGGTGCGGCTCCGTCGTGGTTGCTCGCGCAGTTCCCCGCGCCCCTGAAGACCTGGCGGCGCCCCCTGTTTTCCAGGGGCGCGGGGAACTGCGCGACCAGCCACGCCCTGCCCGCACTCGCCGAACGACCCCGCCCCCCCCATGCTCCGCGGCGCCCTCTCCGAAGGAAGTTCGTGAAGTTCTTCACAAGGATTTCGGCCCTGGTGGGGGACACCGGGCGGCGCCAGGGCCGTTCGGGTGGCTCACCGGGCCACCCGGCCCGCTCGCCCGAGCGTCCCGGAGGGGGCCGACCGACGCCGCACGCAACCCTTGTTCGCACCCTGTGGAGGCTCAAGTGGCTGCTCACGGGCCCTTGACAACGTCCGCCGGTATACCGTGGTTCCCGTTCCGGCCCATGGTGTGGGTCACGTGGGCGGCGCAGTGTAGCAGAGACCCCGGGCAAGCTTGTGAAGGGGCGCACGAGCGACCCCCCTGGGCTGGGTGGATACTCGATGGCATGAGCACCACGGAGCGTCCCAGGATCCTCGTAGTAGGCGGTGGGTACGTAGGCCTGTACGCAGCTCGGCGCATTCTCAAGAAGATGCGCTACGGCGAGGCGACCGTCACGGTCGTCGACCCCCGGTCGTACATGACCTACCAGCCCTTCCTCCCCGAAGCCGCCGCCGGCAGCATCTCCCCCCGGCACGTCGTCGTCCCGCTGCGGCGCGAACTGCCGAAGGAGGCGGAGGTACTCACCGGCCGGGTCACGTCCATCGACCAGGACCGCAAGGTCGCCGCGATCTCGCCGCTCGTCGGCGAGGCGTACGAGCTTCCGTTCGACTACCTGGTCATCGCGATGGGCGCGGTCTCCCGCACCTTCCCGATCCCCGGCCTCGCCGAGCAGGGCATCGGCATGAAGGGCATCGAGGAGGCCATCGGCCTGCGCAACCACGTCCTCGAGCAGCTCGACAAGGCCGACTCGACCACCGACGAGGAGGTCCGCCGCAAGGCGCTCACCTTCGTCTTCGTCGGCGGTGGCTTCGCCGGCGCGGAGACCATCGGTGAGGTCGAGGACATGGCCCGGGACGCGGCCAAGTACTACCGCAACGTCTCCCGCGAGGACATGCGGTTCATCCTCGTCGACGCCGCCGACAAGATCCTCCCCGAGGTCGGCCCCAAGCTCGGCCTGTACGGCAAGGAGCACCTGGAGGGCCGCGGGGTCGAGGTCTACCTCTCGACCTCCATGAACTCCTGCGTGGACGGCCACGTCGTCCTGAAGAACGGCCTCGAGGTCGACTCCAACACCATCGTGTGGACCGCCGGCGTCAAGCCGAACCCGGTGCTGTCCCGCTTCGGGCTGCCGCTCGGCCCGCGCGGCCACGTCGACTGCGCCCCCACCCTCCAGGTGCAGGGCACGGACTACATCTGGGCCGCCGGCGACAACGCCCAGGTCCCGGACCTCGTCGGCCGCAAGGCGGGCAACGAGAACGCCTGGTGCCCGCCGAACGCGCAGCACGCGCTGCGGCAGGCCAAGGTCCTCGGCGACAACGTGATCTCCGGCATGCGGGGCTTCCCGCAGAAGGACTACGAGCACGCCAACAAGGGCGCGGTCGCGGGTCTGGGCCTGCACAAGGGCGTCGCGATGATCGTCATGGGCAAGATGAAGATCAAGCTCCGCGGCCGGCTGGCGTGGTACATGCACCGCGGCTACCACGGCATGGCGATGCCGACGTGGAACCGCAAGATCCGCGTCTTCTCCGACTGGACCCTCGGCATGTTCCTCAAGCGCGAGGTCGTGTCCCTGGGCGCCATGGAGACGCCGCGCGAGGAGTTCTACGAGGCCGCGAAGCCGGCCCCCGTGGCCGCGGCGGCCGCGAAGCCGGAGGAGAAGGCCAAGGCGTCCTGACGCCACGGCACTTCCGGCACCACGCAGTACCCCCGAAGGGGCCGTCCGCCATCCGTGGTGCGGACGGCCCCTTCGCCGTGCCCGGACACCGGCGCCACCGCAGGGGGGAGAAGGAGAGGAAAGCGCCGGACGCACGGGCGTCGTCGGCGCTGGGTGGTGACGGGGATGGTGCCCGGAGCCGGACTTGAACCGGCACGCCCGCGTACGGGCAGCGAGGTTTAAGCTCGCCGTGTCTGCTTTCCACCATCCGGGCAGGCCGTGGGCTCCGCATAGAGTGCTCCGAGCCTATCGGGACGCGTCACTCGAACAGCGGCCGGGGAAGGCCATGTTGTCTTATTTTATTGGCGCCTGAGGGAGCATCAGCACCCGGTACGGGCCATCCGCACTTGCCACCAGCCTTGTCGGCGGGCGTCGGCGAGGCAGACGGAATGACGTAATTTCACCGCCGCGAGGGACGGGTTCGCAGGGCCGCGCGAGGCCCCGACGACAGGGTGAGCAACCGCTTTCCCGGGGGCCGGGTCGTTCTGAGGTATGACGCCGGGCCGCCGGGTCAGCCCAGAGGGGGCCACGAGAACCGGACGGGCGGGGGACTCCACGGGGCCGCGCGGAACGGAGCATGGAGGAGTACCCCTCGCCGCCGTCCCGACAGGAGCACCCTCCCGTGACCACCTTCCCCCTCGCCGACCGGACCACCGGTGTGGCCGCCCGCGCCACGGAACTGTCGAAGGTCTACGGACAGGGCGAGACCCAGGTGGTCGCCCTGGACCGGGTCACCGTCGACTTCGCGCAGGCCCGGTTCACCGCGATCATGGGCCCCTCCGGGTCCGGCAAGTCCACGCTGATGCACTGCGTGGCCGGCCTCGACTCGTTCAGCAGCGGTTCCGTGCGCATCGGCGAGACCGAACTGGGCTCGCTCAAGGACAAGCAGCTCACCCGGCTGCGCCGGGACAAGATCGGGTTCATCTTCCAGGCGTTCAACCTGCTGCCCACGCTGAACGCGCTGGAGAACATCACGCTCCCCATGGACATCGCGGGCCGCAGGCCCGACAAGGAGTGGCTGGACCGGGTCATCGAGATGGTCGGCCTGTCCGGGCGGCTCGGGCACCGGCCCAGCCAGCTCTCCGGCGGCCAGCAGCAGCGCGTCGCGGTGGCCCGGGCACTCGCCTCCCAGCCGGAGATCATCTTCGGCGACGAGCCCACCGGCAACCTCGACTCCCGCTCGGGCGCCGAGGTGCTGGGCTTCCTGCGCAACTCCGTGCGCGAACTCGGGCAGACGGTGGTCATGGTCACGCACGACCCGGTGGCCGCGGCCTACGCGGACCGGGTCGTCTTCCTGGCCGACGGACGCATCGTCGACGAGATGCGGGAGCCGAGCGCGGACGCGGTGCTCGACCGCATGAAGCGGTTCGACGTCAAGGGCCGCACGAGCTGACGCCGGTGCACCCGCGCGCCCCGCGCGCGGGCCCGCGCCGCCGGCGCGCGCCCCCCCGTCCTGCCCCACTCCCCTCTACTGGACTGAGTAGCCCCATGTTCCGTACCGCCCTGCGCAACGTCTTCGCGCACAAGGCGCGGTTGCTGATGACCGTCCTCGCCGTGATGCTCGGCGTCGCCTTCGTCTCCGGCACCCTCGTCTTCACCAACACCATCTCGGACGCCTACCAGAAGAGCTCCGCCAAGGGCTTCGACCAGGTCGACGTCGCCGTCCGGGCCGAGGGCCGCGAGGACAGCGGCGACACCCTCGCCAAGCAGCCCGAACTGACGGACGCGCTTCTGAAGAAGGCCGCCGGCGTGGACGGCGCCCGCTCCGCGACCGGCGTCGTCAGCGGCTTCACCGCCCTCGCCGACAAGGACGGCGACCTCATCGGCAACGGCTTCCAGTCCCAGGGCGGCAACTACTGGGGCACCGACGACCCCCGCTACCCGCTGACCGAGGGTCGCGCCCCGCGCGGCGCGAACGAGATCCTCGTCGACTCCGAGACCGCCCGCCGGGCCGGCTACCACGTCGGCGACACCGTACGGATGTCGGTCGACGGCCCCGTGCTGACGCCGCGCATCACCGGCATCTTCACCACCGACGACGGCAACGTCGCCGCCGGCGGCAGCCTGACCCTCTTCGACACCGCCACCGCCCAGAAACTCTTCGGCAAGCCCGGCACGTACGACGAGATCGACGTCAGGGCCGCCGCCGGCACCAGCCAGACGCAGCTGCGCGCCGCCCTCGACGCGGCGCTGCCCGCCGACACCGTCGAGACCACCACCGGCAAGAAGCTCGCCGACGACCAGGCGGAGGCGATCGCCTCCTCGATGAGCGGGCTCAAGCAGGGGCTGCTGGTCTTCGCCGGGATCGCGCTGTTCGTCGGCACGTTCATCATCGCCAACACCTTCACCATGCTGGTCGCCCAGCGCACCAAGGAGCTCGCGCTGCTGCGCGCGGTCGGCGCCTCCCGCCGTCAGGTCACCCGCTCGGTGCTGATCGAGGCGTTCGTCGTCGGCCTGGTCGCCGCCGTGACCGGGCTGCTCGTCGGCGTCGGCATCGGGGCCGGGCTGCGCGCCCTGATCGGCACCTTCGGCGCCGCCGTCCCGGACGGCCCGCTGGTGATCACCTCGGGTACGGTCGGGGCCGCGCTGGCCGTCGGTGTCCTCGTCACCATGGTCGCCGCCTGGCTGCCCGGCCGCCGGGCCGCGAAGATCCCGCCGGTCGCCGCGATGAGCAGCCTGCACGCCAAGGCCACCACCAAGTCCCTCGTCGTCCGCAACACCCTCGGCTCGCTGCTGGCCGGGGCCGGCATCGCGACCGTGCTCTACGGGACCACCCTGAGCGGCTCCGACGGCCAGGCCCCCATGGGGCTCGGCGCCGTCCTGCTGGTGATCGGTGTCTTCGTCCTCACCCCGCTGCTGTCCCGCCCGCTGATCGCCGCCGCGGCCCCGGTGCTGCGCGTCTTCGGCATGGCGGGCAGGCTGGCCCGCCAGAACTCGGTGCGCAACCCGCGTCGCACCGCCGCCACCGCCTCCGCGCTGATGATCGGACTGACCCTCATCACCGGCATGACGGTGATAGCGGGCAGCGTGCAGAGCGCGATCGACAAGATGGCGTCCTCCTCGATCCGCGCGGACTACGTCGTCTCCCTGGCCAACGGCAACATGCTCTCCCCGGACGTCGAGAAGAAGCTCGGGTCGGCCGACGGCGTCACCGGCGTCAGCCCGCTGCGCAACGTCCCCGCTCGCGTCGACGGCCACACCGAGGACCTCACCGGCGTCAACGGCGCCACCATCGGCAAGCTCACCGACCTGACCATGGAGAGCGGCACCTTCCGGGTGGACGGCACGCACATCGTCATCGACGACGACAGCGCCAAGGAGCACGGCTGGAAGACCGGCTCGCGCCTTCCCGCCGGCTTCGAGGACGGCACCAGGCAGACGCTGACCGTGGCCGGGGTCTACCAGGGCAACGAGATGTTCAGCGACATCATGGTGGACGACGCCACCGTCACCCCGCACCTGGACGACGTCTCCGACACGCTGGTCATGGTCAGCACCTCCGGTGGTGCCTCGGACGGGGCCAAGGACCGGCTGGAGAAGACGCTCGGCGACAACCCCGGCATCCAGGTCCAGGACAAGAAGGACATCTCCGACGGCATCGCGCAGATGTTCACCCTGATGCTGAACATGCTCTACGGGCTGCTCGCCATGGCCGTCATCGTCGCCGTCCTCGGCGTCATCAACACCCTGGCCATGTCGGTCTTCGAGCGCTCCCAGGAGATCGGCATGCTGCGCGCGATCGGCCTGGACCGGCGTGGCATCAAGCGCATGGTCCGGCTGGAGTCGCTCGTCATCTCGCTCTTCGGCGGGGTGCTCGGCATCGGGCTCGGCGTGTTCTTCGGCTGGGCGGCCGGACAGTTGTTCAGCACCAGCATGCCGACGTACGAACTGATCCTGCCCTGGGGCCGGATGGCGGTCTTCCTGCTCCTCGCGGGCCTGGTCGGCATCCTGGCCGCGCTGTGGCCGGCCCGCCGCGCGGCCCGGCTGAACATGCTGACGGCGATCAAGTCGGAGTAGCCCGCACGCGCGCGTGCACGGCGCACGGCGAAGGCCGCTCCGGAGGAACCCGGGGCGGCCTTCGCCGTGTACCGCTCGCGCTCAGTTCCAGGTGCGGGCCCGCAGCGGCATCCCCGAGTCGCCGGAGTCGGGGGTGCGCACGGCGAGGACCTGGTTGACCCCGATGCGGTTGCGTTCGAACGCCAGCGCGGAGGCGGCCATGTACAGCCGCCAGACGCGGGCCCGGCCGGGGCTGGTGAGCTCCTTGGCCCGCACCCACTGGGCCTCCAGGTTGGCCACCCAGCGGCGCAGCGTGAGGGCGTAGTGCGCGCGCAGCGACTCCACGTCGCGGACCTCGAAGCCGGCCCGCTCCAACTGCGTCACCGTGGTGCCGATCGGGGCGAGTTCGCCGTCGGGGAAGACGTAGGCGTCGATGAACTCGTCGACGTCGTACGCCGACTCGTCGCGCAGCGGGCGCCGGGCGATCTGGTGGTTCAGCAGCCGCCCGCCGGGCGCGAGGAGCGCGTACAGGTCCTGCGCGTACTCCAGATACCGCTTGGCGCCCACGTGTTCGGCCATACCGATGGAGGAGATGGCGTCGTACGGGCCGTCCTTGACGTCCCGGTAGTCCTGGACGCGGATCTCCACGCGGTCGGTGAGGCCCTCGTCGGCGACGCGCTTGCGGGCGTGGGCGGCCTGCTCCTGGGAGAGGGTGACGCCGACGACGTGCACGCCGTGCTCGCGGGCGGCGTGCACCGCCATCGAGCCCCAGCCGCAGCCGACGTCCAGCAGCCGCTGACCGGGCTTCAGGGCGAGCTTGCGGCTGACGAGTTCGAGCTTGTCGCGCTGGGCCAGCTCCAGGGTGGAGTCGGGGGACTCCCAGTAGGCGCAGGAGTAGACCATGGAGGGGCCGAGGACGAGTTCGTAGAAGTCGTTCCCGACGTCGTAGTGGTGGCTGATCGCCTGGCGGTCGCTGCGCTTGGTGTGCAGATGGCCGCGGACCCGGCGGACCTCCTCGCGGGGCGGGGCGGGCGGCGGCAGCGGCCCGGCGAGCGCGAACAGCCCGCGGGCGGCGGACCGGAACTCGGGGTCGCGCAGCGCCTGGGCGAGCGTACGGGCGTCCTCGCCGCGCTCCCAGAGGAGGCCGGAGAGCAGGCCGAGCGCGGTGTAGAGGTCGCCGTCGACGCCGAGGTCGCCGGAGACCCAGGCGCGGGCGAGGCCCAGCTCACCGGGTTTCCACAGCAGACGGCGCAGGGCGCGGCGGTTGCGGACGACGAGGGCGGGGGCGTCGGGCGGGCCGGCCTCCGAGCCGTCCCAGGCACGGATACGGATGGGGAGCGGGGTGGCAAGCAGTTGTTCGATGAGGCCCTTCAGCCGCGACGCGGCGTCTGCCATGGCGTGCACCTCCGTGAGTCCGGTCCCGGAACGACGAACACCACGTAAACACCGGACGGGCTCAGACACACTCCCGCGTTGGAGTTATGTCTCGGCAAAATACGTGTACCGGCCATGATTCACGCCGGCGAGGAGTCCGAGGCGTTCCTCCGAGGGGGTTCCGGGCTCGGCGGCGTAGATGATCAGGTCGTACACCGCCCGCTGGGGCAGGGGCAGGTGCAGATCGCGGAAGGTCAGCTCCAGCCGGCCGGCCCGGGGATGGTTCAGCCGCTTGACGCCCTCGTGACGGATCCGGACGTCGTGACTGGCCCACATGGTGCGGAAGTCCGGGCTGAGCGTGGACAGTTCGCCGACGAGCTCGCGCAGGGCCCGGTCGTGGGGGTTCCGCCCGGCCTCGGCGCGGAGCACGGCGACCGTGGCCCGCGCGCCCTCCTCCCAGTCGACGAAGAAGTCGGCGGAGCCGGGGTCGAGGAAGAAGTAGCGGGGGAAGTTGGCGCGGCCCCGCTCCCCGGTGGTGCCGCTGTCGAACATCGGCGCGTAGACGGCCCTGCACAGGGCGTTGCTCGCGACGATGTCCAGCCGGCCGCTGCGCACGAAGGCGGGGGCCATGGTCATGGAGTCCAGCATCCACTGGACGGAGGGCGGGAGCGTGACGTCCGCGCGGTGTCGCGGCGCGCGGCGGGCGGGGCGGGCCGCCCTGGCCAGTTCGCGCAGGTAGGTGCGCTCGTCCTCGTCGAGGAGCAGCGCCCGCGCGACCGCTTCCAGCACCTCCTCGGAGACGCCGCCGATGTGGCCCTTCTCCAGCCGGGTGTACCACTCGGTGCTCACGCCGGCCAGGGCCGCGACCTCCTCGCGCCGCAGTCCGGGGACCCTTCGGCGCCGGCCGGTGGGCAGTCCGAGCCGCTCGGGCAGGAGCTTGGCGCGTCGGCTGACGAGGAAGTCGCGGATCTCCGCGCGGTTGCCGGCGGCGGGATCACCGGTGCGGTCTTCGGAGGGGGCGGCCATCCGTCCACGGTACTCACGCCCCGGCCGGGAGGGAGGTCGCGTCTGTACCCCCTATAAAGGCGGCCTTGTCCGCCTCCGAGGGCGCCGGTTTCGTGGGGGTCGGCGGACTTCGGCGGCGCCGCTTCGACGCGACCGCCGTCCGCCTTCACCCCCTCACACCTCATCGGGAGCACGACCATGTCCAGCAGGACCGTACTGATCACCGGCGCGACCAGCGGCATCGGCGCCCACACCGCGCGGTTGCTCCTCGACCGCGGCCACCGGGTGGCGGTCACCGGCCGCGACGAGAGCAAACTGAAGACCTTCCTGGACGAGACCGGTCACGCCGACCGGCTGCTCGGTCTGGTCGCGGACGCGGCCGACTGGGCGGCCACCGAGTCGGCCGTGGCCCGGACGGTGGAGCGTTTCGGCGCCCTCGACGCGGCGGTGGCCAACGCCGGGTTCATGACCGGTGACTCCATCGGGGCCGGCGACCCGACGTCGTGGGCGCCGATGGTCCTCACCAACGTCCTCGGCCCCGCCCTGCTCGCCCACGCCGCCCTGCCCCACCTCGAGGCGGCCGGCGGCCGGCTGGTGCTCATCGGCAGCGTCGCCGGGCTGAAGAACTCTCCCGCCAACCTCTACTCGGCCACCAAGTGGGCCACCACCGGGCTCGCCGAGAACCTGCGCCTGCACGCCACGGGTCGCGGCGTCGGCGTCACCCTCGTCAACCCCGGCATGATCGACACACCCTTCTGGCGGGGCGCCGGCGTTCCCCCCTTCGCCCTGTCCCCCCAGCCCGTCGCCGAGGCCGTCGGCTTCGCCCTCGACCAGCCGGCGGGCGTCGACCTCAACACCCTGACCGTCCGGCCCCTGGGCCAGCCCGCCTGACCGTTGACAGAAGGCGTTCCGGGCCGGAAACTCGGGTCAACTCAAGTGAAGAGAATTTCACCTGGCGAACAGGACCGTTCCGCCCACCCGACCCGTCCCGCCCCCGAAGGGAACGCCCGATGCGCACCACCGTCGGCATCATCGGAGCCGGCCCCGCCGGTCTCCTCCTCGCCCGTCTGCTCCACAACGCCGGCATCGCCTCGGTCGTCCTCGAAAGCCGCGACCGCGCCTACGTCGAGCAGCGCCAGCGCGCCGGCATCCTCGAACAGGGCACCGTCGACGTGCTGCGCGCCGCCGGGGCCGGGGCGCGGATGGACCGCGAGGGGCTGCGCCACGACGGCATCGAACTCCGCTTCGACCGCCGCCGTCACCGCGTGGACTTCCCCGGTCTCACCGGCGGCCGCGCGGTGATGGTCTACGCGCAGACCGAGGTCTGCAAGGACCTCATCGCACTCCAGCTCGCCGAGGGCGGCCCGCTGCTGTTCGAGGCGGAGGCGCTCGCCGTGGAGGGCGCCGACACCGACGCGCCCCTCGTGCGGTTCCGGCACGAGGGGCGCGAGGACGTCCTGGAGTGCGACTACGTCGTCGGCTGCGACGGCTTCTGGGGCGTCGCCCGCAAGGCGATCCCCGAAGAGCTGACCCGGGTGTTCGAACGGACGTACCCCTTCGGCTGGCTCGGCATCCTCGCCGACGTCGCCCCCTCCCACGACGAGCTGGTCTACGCCCGCCACGACCGCGGCTTCGCCCTGCTGAGCATGCGCTCCCCCTCGGTCTCCCGGCTCTACCTCCAGGTCCCCGCGGACACCGACGCCGCCACCTGGACCGACGAGGCGATCTGGGACGAGCTGGAGCGCCGCTTCGAGACCGCCGACGACTGGCGGCTGGAGCGCGGGCCGGTCACCCAGAAGTCCGTCACCCCGATGCGCAGTTTCGTCCACGAGCCCATGCGCCACGGCCGCCTCTTCCTCGCGGGCGACGCCGCCCACATCGTGCCGCCGACCGGCGCCAAGGGGCTCAACCTCGCCGTCGGCGACGTCGTCACCTTCGCCCGCGCCCTCGTCCACCAGCGGGACACCGGTTCGAGCGAACGGCTCGACGCCTACTCCGAGACCTGTCTGCGCCGGGTCTGGCAGGCCGAGCGGTTCAGCTACGACATGACGACGCTGCTGCACCCGGCCCCCGGCGCCACCCCCTTCGAGAACCGCCTCCAGGTGGCCCGCCTCGACCGGATCGCCGGCTCCCGCGCCGCCGAGACCGATCTGGCGGAGGCCTACACGGGCTTCCCGTTCGACTGACCGCCCCTGCGATGTCACACCCGGCGCGTACGGTGACAGCGCGGGGGAAAGATCCTCCCCAAGCAGTAGAGTCAATCTTTTGCGAAGCCATTACCCTTGAGGCCAAGGCCGCGCAGGGTGGCCATGGAGGAGTGAAATGAGGAGCAGCAACCCGGTCTTCTCGCGACGGGGGTTCAGCCGCGACAACGGCTACGCCGGCTTCAACACCGCGCCGCAGGCCGGGGGCCCCGCTGTCGGCACGCAGGCCAACCCCTACGCGCAGGGCAACCCGTACGCCCCGCAGGGCGGCAACCCGTACGCCCAGAACCCCTACGCCCAGCAGTACGGCCAGGGCGCCCCGCCGCAGGCCCCGGCCGCCCCCGGCCGGATGACGATGGACGACGTCGTCTCGCGCTCCGCCCTGACGCTCGGCACGGTCGCCGTCGGCGCCGCGCTCGCCTGGGCCCTGCTGCCGGTCTCCACCACCAGCTACGGCCTGGCGATCGGCTCCGCGCTCATCGCCTTCGTCCTGGCGATGGTGCAGTCCTTCAAGCGCAAGGCCTCGCCCGCGCTGATCCTCGGGTACGCCGCCTTCGAGGGCGTCTTCCTCGGGGTGTTCAGCGAGATGTTCAACTCGCGCTGGAGCGGCGCCCCGTTCCAGGCGGTGCTCGGCACCATGGCGGTCTCCGGCGCCACGCTGCTCGTCTACAAGGCGGGCTGGATCCGGGTCACCGCGCGGTACGCCCGGATCGGCATGGCCATCGCCGTCGCCTTCATCGCGGTGTTGGCGGTCAACCTGCTGCTGGTCGCCTTCGGCGTCGCCGAGGACGGCGGGCTGCGCAGCTTCGGTCCGCTCGGCGCGATCGTCGGCATCATCGCGATCCTGCTCGGCGCGTTCTTCCTGACGCTCGACTTCAAGCAGATCGAGGACGGCATCGCCTACGGCGCCCCGCGCGAGGAGTCCTGGCTGGCCGCGTTCGGCCTGACCATGACCCTGGTGTGGATCTACATCGAGATGCTGCGGCTGGTGGCGATCTTCAGCAGCAGCGACTGACGCGCGGCACACCGCGCCGACGCGCGGCACAACGCGCCGAAGGGCTCCGTACGGTCGAAGCGACGACCGTACGGAGCCCTTCCGTATGCGGCGGTGGCGGGGAGCGGGGACCGGCGGCGGGTCAGAGCAGTCTGCGCGCGGCCCGGCGCAGGTCGTACTCGTGGACGAGCGCCTTGGCGTGGCCGTAGGCGAGGTTGTGCTCACTGCGGAGCCAGCTGACCTTCTCCTCGAAACGGACGAGGGCGGGGCCTTCTTCGACGGTGCGCAGCCAGTCGGCGACCTCACGACCGGTGCAGTGGGGGATACGGGCGAGCAGATTGCGATGGGTCTCTGCGGAGAAGACTTGGGACATCGGCGCCTCCGGACGCGAGCGATGAATCCGGTCCTTCAGGTCACCGTGCCTGAGCGTTCGCCCGTTGGCAACAGTCCCGTCCGGACGCGTACGCTCGCGCCGTGCTTGATACGACGCCTTTGACGCGGGCTGTGGACCACTTCGCCGACCGGCTGCGGGCCGCCCCGCAGAGCCGGCTCCAGCGCGGGGCGGCGGCCGAGGCACTGGGGCTGGCCAGGGAACTGGCACGGCGTGCCCAGCTCCTGGAGGAGCCCTCGGCGACCCCCCGGGAGATGCCGGACGCGGGCATGTTCGCGGCGGCGGACCAGATCACCGTCGCCGGACAGGATCTGGCCCTCGTACTGGAGGACGAGGAGGCGCTGGACCGGGCGATGACCCTGGTGGCGGAGGCCCAGCAGCGCGCGGGGGTGTGAAGCGGTGCGGCGGGGCGTGAGGGAGCGCGCGGGCGCCCCCGAAGCGCTCAGAGTGAGGCTCAGAGGGAAGCGATGACCCGGTCGGCCAGGATGTACACGCTCTCCTCGCCGCACTCGAACGTCAGGCTGTACGCGCCCGAGACGCCCGAACCGCCGAGCAGCACCGGGGTCCCGCCCGCGTGCAGCGCGACCGCCAGGCGCTCCGCGGTCTCGCGGTGGCCCGGGGTCATGCACAGCGTCGTCCCGTCGGCGAAGACGTAGACGTCCAGGGTGCCCAGCGGGCCCGGGCGGACGTCGGCCAGCGCGGTACGGGAGGCGGCGAGCTCCTCCAGACACGCGACCGTGCGCTCGTGGTCGCCGACGACGGGCGAGGGGCCCGGCACGAAGTCCGGGTGCGAGGGGTGGCGGCGGCGGGCGGCGGCCAGCTCGGCCGGATCGACGGCCGGTTCGCCCTCCTCCAGCGGGGGCTCGGTCACCGGCTCCAGCGCCTCGTGCTCCAGGCCGGCGAGGTCCGCCTGGCGGGGCAGGAACAGCTCACCGCCGGGCAGTCCGCCCAGGATCGGGGGCGCGTCGATGTCACGGGCCTCCTGGGCGGCCCAGAAGGCGCGGGCCTCGGCCAGCTCCCGCTCCCGCTCCTCGGCCAGGGCCTCGGCCACGGCGGCGCGTATCTCGTCGGTGTCCGCCGCGGTGCGCGCGGCCGGCACGACGGCCGACGCGTGCGCCGCACGGCTCTCGGCGAGTTCGGTGTGCAGGGCCGCGACCTGCCGGCGCAGCGACTTGAGGCTGCGCAGGGCGGCGACACCCACGGCCGCGGTGGTGGCCGTGGTGAGCAGCAGAGCAATCGGCATGGCGCTCACGGACGTACTCCCGGTTCGGTCGACCCCCGACTTCCTACATCAGCTTGAAGGGCGGACTATCGAGCTGTCAGTGCGTAACGTCACGAACCGGACAACTCATGGGGCGCCCGGGGACTCTGGGGCAGCGTGCCGACCGCTGTGACCTGGGGGTATCTCTCACAGGAGCGAGATAGGTCACATCATGGGGGAGATTGGATCACAAAACGGCCCGGAGCCGTGTGGAAGCGGAACTCCGGGCCGTACGTGCGCGGGCGCGTGACGGCGTGCGCGGGGGTGGCGGGGCGCAGTGCGCGCCCCCCGTCTCAGCTGAGGCGCTCGATCACCATGGCCATGCCCTGGCCGCCGCCGACGCACATCGTCTCCAGGCCGAACTGCTTGTCGTGGAACTGGAGCGAGTTGATCAGCGTGCCGGTGATGCGGGCACCCGTCATGCCGAACGGGTGGCCGACGGCGATGGCGCCGCCGTTGACGTTCAGCTTGTCCAGGTCGATGCCCAGGTCGCGGTAGGAGGGGATCACCTGGGCGGCGAAGGCCTCGTTGATCTCGACGAGGTCGATGTCGTCGATGCCGAGACCCGCGCGCTTGAGCGCCTGGTTGCTGGCCTCGACCGGGCCGTAGCCCATGATCTCGGGGGAGAGACCGGAGACGCCGGTGGACACGATCCGGGCCAGCGGGGTCAGGCCCAGCTCGCGGGCCTTGGTGTCGCTCATGATGACGACCGCGGCGGCGCCGTCGTTGAGCGGGCAGCAGTTGCCGGCGGTGACCAGGCCGTCGGGGCGGAAGACCGGCTTCAGGCCGGCGACGCCCTCCATGGTGACGCCGGGGCGGGGGCCGTCGTCCTTGCTGACGACCGTGCCGTCCGGGAGCGTCACGGGGGTGATCTCCCGCTCCCAGAAGCCGTTGGCGAGGGCCTGCTCGGCGAGGTTCTGCGAGCGGACGCCGAACTCGTCCATCTCCTCGCGGGTGATGCCCTTGAGGCGGGCCAGGTTCTCGGCGGTCTGGCCCATCGCGATGTACGGGTCGGGGACCAGGCCGTCCTCGCGGGGGTCGTGCCAGGTCGCGCCCTCCTGCTCGGCGGTGGCGGCGGTGCGGGCCTCGGCCTCGGCGAACAGCGGGTTGTGCGTGTCCGGGAGGCTGTCGGAGTTGCCCTTGGTGTAGCGGGAGACCATCTCGACGCCGGCCGAGATGAAGACGTCGCCCTCGCCGGCCTTGATGGCGTGCAGGGCCATGCGGGAGGTCTGGAGCGAGGAGGAGCAGTAGCGGGTGACGGTGCAGCCGGGCAGGTGGTCCATGCCCATCTGTACGGCGACGATGCGGCCGAGGTTGTTGCCCTGTTCGCCGCCGGGGAGGCCGCAGCCGAGCATCAGGTCGTCGATGTCCTTCGGGTCGAGACCCGGGACCTTGGCGAGGGCGGCCTGGATGACGGTGGCGGTGAGGTCGTCGGGGCGGAGGTCCTTGAGGGAGCCCTTGAAGGCGCGGCCGATGGGGGAGCGGGCGGTCGAGACGATGACGGCTTCGGGCATCACGGCTCCATTGGCTTCACGGGGGTGGGCGGGCAGGGCTGATTGGGAAGCTACCCGTCCGTATGGCTGAGGTCACGGTTGCCGGCGTGTGACACGGGCCGCACTTTCCAAGCGCTTGCTTTGGCTGCCGGTGAGTTTCTTCACCCCCGCCGCCCCTACCCTTCCCGTCCTTCACCCGGGGGGGGAGGTGGAGGGGGTGGGTGGGTCGGTGAGGGGTGGGGTGGGGTGGGCGGGGTTGTCGACCGAGTGCGGACCGGTGCGGCTTGCTCGCGCAGTTCCCCGCGCCCCTAACGGGGCGCCCCGTTAGGGGCGCGGGGCTGTGTTGGATCTGCCGGCTCCGCCGCGCGGGCGCGACCAACCACCACGGACCCGCACCTGCCCGCCGGACGCAGTCCCCCCTTCCCGGGGCCCGGAGGCGGAGCCCCTAGTGGGGGGCCTCGGCCGGGGTGGGGTCCGGGGCGGGCACCCGGCGCCGGCGGCGGCGCTTGAGGAGGGCCCACGGCCCCCGTGGGCCGACCGGCATCGCCGCCGCGACCTCCGTGCCCGCCTCCGACGCCGCCTCCGCCGCCGCACGGGCGACCGGCAGGAACCCCTCGCGCCGGCTCGCGTCCGGCCGCTCCTCCTCCGGCCACAGCCCCAGCGCCGCGCACACCGTCGGCAGTACCGCCATCGCCGCCGTCGCGTACCCCTCCACCGAGGGGTGGTAGTTGTCGGGGCCGAACAGCTCCCGCGGGTTCGCCTCGAACTCGGGGCCCAGCAGATCGCCCAGCGACACCGTGCGGCCGCCCTGCTCCACCGTCCCGATCGTCTGCGCCGCGGCCAGCTGCCGCGAGGTCCGCCGGGCCAGCCACCGCAGCGGCTGCTGCACCGGCTCGATGGTCCCGAGGTCGGGACACGTGCCGACGACGACCTCCGCCCCCGCCGTCCGCAGCCGCCGCACCGCCGCCGCCAGGCACCGCACCGAGCGGGTCGGCGGCACCCGGTGGGTGACGTCGTTCGCGCCGATCATGATCACGCACACGTCGGGCACCCGCGCCGGGTCGTCCAGCGCCCGCCCGACCTGCCGTTCGAGGTCGTCCGACCGCGCCCCCGTCACCGCCACGTTGCGCAGCTCCACCGGCCGCTCCGCCACCGCCGCGAGCCCGGCCGCGAGCAGCGAGCCCGGCGTCTGCCGCGCCCGGTGCACGCCCTGCCCCGCCGCCGTGGAGTCGCCGAGCATGGTCAGCCGCAGCGGGGGCTCACCGGGCACGGTGAACGCCCGCCCGTAGAGCCCGTCCGCGCTCGGCGGAGGCGCGCTCTGCCCGTTGCCCACATGGCGCTTGGCGAGCTGCATCTCCGCCAGCACCAGGCCCACCGCGGCCGCGCCGACCAGCCCGACGCCGCCACCGCCGTACGCCGCGCCGGCCGCGATCCGCCGGGCCACCCGCGCCCTCGACATGCTCGTCATGCTCCGCAGCCACCTCCTCATAGCCGTACACCCACTGCTTGCCCCGTACGGCCGGTCGGCCAATCTCGACGGGAGGTGGACAGACGGTGAGCACTGGCTGCGGGCAACCTCCTGACCAGCGGAGCGCTTACGCTGGCGGGACCATCACGACCATTTCCCCATCGCTGCGACCGGAGACAACGGTGCGATACCACGACTCGATGATCAGCCTCGTCGGCAACACCCCCCTGGTGCGGCTCAACAGCGTCACCGTCGGCATCGAGGCGACCGTCCTCGCCAAGGTGGAGTACTTCAACCCGGGCGGCTCGGTGAAGGACCGCATCGCGCTGCGCATGATCGAGGCGGCCGAGCAGAGCGGCGAGCTGAAGCCGGGTGGCACGATCGTCGAGCCGACCAGCGGCAACACCGGCGTCGGGCTCGCGATCGTGGCGCAGCAGAAGGGGTACAAGTGCGTCTTCGTGTGCCCCGACAAGGTGAGCACCGACAAGATCAACGTGCTGCGCGCGTACGGCGCCGAGGTCGTCGTCTGCCCGACCGCCGTCGACCCCGAGCACCCGGACTCGTACTACAACGTCTCCGACCGCCTGGTGCGCGAGACCCCGGGCGCCTGGAAGCCGGACCAGTACTCCAACCCGCACAACCCGCTCTCGCACTATCACTCGACCGGCCCCGAGCTGTGGGAGCAGACGGAGGGCCGGATCACCCACTTCGTGGCCGGCGTCGGCACCGGCGGCACCATCTCCGGCACCGGCCGCTACCTCAAGGAGGCGAGCGAGGGCCGGGTGACGGTGGTCGGCGCCGACCCCGAGGGCTCGGTCTACTCCGGCGGCTCCGGGCGTCCGTACCTCGTCGAGGGCGTCGGTGAGGACTTCTGGCCCGAGGCGTACGACCGCGGTGTCGCCGACGAGATCGTCGCCGTCTCCGACAAGGACTCCTTCCAGATGACCCGCCGGCTCGCCAAGGAGGAGGGGCTGCTGGTCGGCGGCTCCTGCGGCATGGCGGTCGTGGCGGCCCTGAAGGTCGCCGAGCGGCTCGGCCCGGACGACGTGGTCGTCGTCCTCCTCCCGGACAGCGGCCGCGGCTACCTCAGCAAGATCTTCAACGACGAGTGGATGGCGGACTACGGCTTCCTGGACGACTCCGGCCCCAGCGCCCGCGTCGGCGACGTGCTGAACCACAAGGAGCACGGCCACATCCCGTCCCTCGTCCACATGCACCCGGACGAGACGGTCGGCCAGGCCATCGACGTGCTGCGCGAGTACGGCGTCTCGCAGATGCCGATCGTGAAGCCGGGCGCGGGCCATCCGGACGTCATGGCCGCCGAGGTCGTCGGCTCGGTGGTCGAGCGGGAGCTGCTCGACGCGCTGTTCGCGAAGCGGGCCTCCCTGGAGGACCCGCTGGAGAAGCACATGTCCGCCCCACTGCCGCAGGTCGGCTCGGGTGAGCCGGTGGCCGACCTGATGACCGTGCTCGGCGCGGCGGACGCGGCGATCGTGCTGGTGGAGGGCAAGCCCACCGGAGTCGTCAGCCGGCAGGACCTGCTGGCCTTCCTGGCCACGTCGGGCAAGCAGTAGCGAACAGGGGGCGGGGGCGCCCGGCTCGCGGTCTTCGCGGAAGTGGTACGCGGGCGTCACGTCCGCGCAGTACCCGCTTAACACGCGAGGGGCACAGTGGTGGATGTCGGCAAGGGGCGGGAGCGGCTCCCCGCCCGGGCCGGCACCGTACGGCGTCCCGAGCTTCCGGAGCGGCTCCCGGACCTCCATGGCGCCACGGACGCGCGGCCCGTTCTGACCGGCTGCCGCCGTCCCTCGCGGGGACCGCCGTCGTCCCGCCCCCCGGGTCGCCCGGGGGTGTTGGCGGTCCCCGCGCAAGCTTTCGCCCTGCGAAAGGCTTCTAGTCGTCCCGGGAGGACCGGCGACGGCCGAAGAGGCCCGGCTGGGTGCGCAGCACCTGCGCCACGTTGACGCCCACGATGCCGATCCACGCCGTGACCAGCCCCGGCAGATGGCCGACCCCGCCGCCGATCGCCGAGAGCGGGATCGCCAGCACCAGCGAGACCACCCCGAAGCCGAACCGCTCCCCCCAGGAGTCCGTGGGCCGCGGCCGGCCCGACCCGCGCGCCACCACGAGCTGCTGCTCGCCCAGATGGCGCCGCACCCGCCGGTCGACCGTGCTGTCGATGCGCTGGTCGACCTTCTCCAGGAACGAGTCGACCAGTGCGGACTCGTACTCCTCGCCGAGCTCCCTGCGCGCGTGCAGGGTGGCGTCGAGTTCCTTCTTCAGTTCTGCGTCGCGCGCGTCCATACCGCTCATGGGGACCACGGTAGGGAGCGCGGGCCGCCGTGACACTGGGGAGAACCCCCCAGTGCCGGATCGGGGTGGCCGCCCCCCGGCGGCCCTCCTTGCCGCCCCTGCATACGTTCATGCAGAATTCCAGGGACCTGAATAGGACGCGGCGAGGGGACCACACCATGAGTGGCGCGACCGACAGCCCCGCCGCGCGGCTGCAGACGCTCTTCGAGGGGCACCGGCTGACGCCCACCCAGCGGCGCATCGCCCACAGCATGGTCCGCCGCGCCGCCGAGGTGCCGTTCCTGTCCAGCGTGGAGCTGGCCGAGCTGGCCGGGGTCAGTCAGCCCTCCGTCACCCGCTTCGCCGTCGCCCTCGGCTTCGACGGCTACCCGGCGCTCCGCCGCCATCTGCGCGAGGTCGCCCCCGCCGAGGCGCCCGCGGGGAGCGCCTCGTACAACGAGTACCAGCAGGCCGTCGAGGCCGAGATCGAGAACCTGCGGCATCTCGCCGAGGTGCTCGCCGACCCCGGACCGGTGCGCGAGGCGGGCCGGCTGCTCGCCGCGAGCCGCCCGCTGCCGGTGCTCGGACTGCGCGCGGCGGCGGCGCAGGCGTACGGCTTCACGTACTTCGCCGCCAAGGTCCATCCGGACGTACGGCTGCTCGACGAGGGCGGCACGATGGTCCACGACCGCGTCGACGCCGCCGTCCGCGCCGGCGCCACCACGCTGCTGTGCTTCGCGCTGCCCCGGCATCCGCGCGAGGTCGTCGACACCCTCGCGTACGCCAGGGAGGCCGGGCTGACCGTCGTGACCGTCGCCGACTCCGCGTTCGCGCCGGTCGCCAAGGTGTCCGACCTACTGCTGCCCGCCGCCGTCGGCACCGGGCTCGCCTTCGACACCGCGTGCGCGCCGATGCTGCTCGGCCGGGTGCTCCTGGAGGCGATGTGCGACGGGCTGCCGGAGGCCCAGGCGCGCCTGGAGGAGTTCGACGTGCGGGCGGCCCGGCGGGGCCTGTTCGTCGAGTAGGGCTCTTTTTCAGGCCGTTCTCACGTTGTCCCACTAGCCTGCGGTGCCGGACATCCCCTTGGTACGGACGGACGGGAGGACGGCGTGGCGCGCGCGGGACGGGAAGGCCGGGAGAAGCGGGAAGGGCGGGGCGGACGCGAGGGGCGCGGAGGCCACGGGCTGGCCCGGGTGGCCGTCGTCGTACGGGCCGGGGCCGCGCCGATGTGGTGGCTCGGGGTGTGCGCGGCGGGCATCGGCGTACTGGTGCCGGGGCTGACCGGACGCCGGATCGGCGTCATGGCCGGGGCCGCGCTGTATCTCGTGAGCGTCGCCGTCGTCGCCCTGCGCGGCCGCAAGGGGTACCGGGCCCTGGCCCGGGGTGCCGCCCGGGCCGGCAAGTACGACGTGCTCCAGGACCGTGCGGTCACCGTGCGGAACTGGCGCCGCGGGCACCGCTGGTGGCTGCTGCTCGGCTTCCTCCTCGCGCTCGGCGCCGCCTTCGTCGTGCCCGCCGCCGGCGGCATGCTGCTCGCCGGGCTCGGCACCGGGCTGCGGCTCAAGGCGGCCTGGCTCGGCCGCCTCGAACGCGGTGGCGACGGGCTCCTGTGGGTGCGCGTCGACTGGCTCGGCCGGGGCGCCGGCGCCCCGGCGGGCCGGACCGTCAGGGGCTACCGGCGCACCGGCATCGCGGCGGGCGACGCGGCCCCCGGAGGGGCGCGCCGCCGCACCGCCGCGCTGGTCTGACGGCCGGGCCGGCCGGTGCGGCCGGTGCGGCCGGTGCGGCCGGTGCGGCCGGTGGCGGCTCAGACCTCGAGGGACTCCTCGATCCGCTTCAGCTGGTGCCGGGCCATCGCCAGGTTGGCGCGCTTGGCGTCGAGCACCAGGTAGAGGAAGAGGCCGTTGCCGCCGCGCCCGGTCAGCAGCCGGATCATGTGGTACTGGTCGGACAGGGTGATCAGGATGTCCTCGATCTCGCCCTTGAGGCCCAGGTGCTCCATGGTGCGCAGCTTGGCGCGCACGACGTCGGTGTTGCCGGCGGCGGCCACGGTGAGGTCGAAGGACTTGCTGCCGCCGATCGTGCCGAGCGCCATGCCGCTGGTGTAGTCGACGAGCGCGGCGCCGGTGGAGCCCTCGATCGAGGCGAGGATTTCCTTCAGCGCGGTTTCGGTGTTCGCCATGACGGGGTGATCCCTTTCGGTTGCGGTTTTCGTTGGGTGTTCGCTCAGGAGAGGTGTCGGTCTGTCAGTTCTCCGCGGTGTTCCGCACGGTGTTCTCCGTGCCGTTCTCCGTGGTGTTCTCCGTGGCGCTCTCCGCGGTGCGCGCGTTCGCCGTGGAGCGTGGAGCGTTCGCGGGCGGGCGCGGGGTGCGGGTCCGCGCGGCGGCGGACCTGGCGGTGGGCCTCATGGGGGGCTTGGCGGGGAGCTTGTCCGGCGGCCCGGCCGGGGGCGGCGGTGCCGCCTCGGCGCGGACCGCGGCGGCGTCGACCAGCTCCCCGATACGGGCACTGGCCCGGCGCCCCTCCAGATGCAGCCGGCCGACGTTGACCCGGTCCTGGGCGAGCAGCGTCACCACGGCGGAGCGCCCGGCGGCGTAGGTGGCGACGTAGCCGTACACGCCGCGCACCAGCAGCTCGCGGAAGTCGCCCTGCGCGGTGGCGTCCGTCATGCGCACGGCGACGCCCAGCGCGGCCGCCGTCAGCGCGGCCACGCCCTCCGGTTCGACGCCGGGGGTGTCGTGGGCGAGCACGAGCCCGTCGACGCTCGCGGCGAGCGCGCCGGTCAGCTGGGGTACGCGGGACCTCAACCGGCGCAGTTCGTCGAGGACCTCGGCCTCGGCGGCCATCAGCAGTCTCCTCTCGGCACGCTGGCGAAGCGCGCGGATCACAGTGCCTCCAGGGCGTCACGGAGCCGGCGCAGCAGCGTGATGTGCGGGTCGGCGCAGGCCGTGTCCCGCGGCAGCGCCTCGGCGTACGCGGGGGGCTGCCCGCCCGGAGCGGACGGGGACGGAAGCGGGGCCACGGCCGGCGTGGACGGGCCCGTGGTCGTGTGCGGTGCGGGACGGGCGTACGCCGTGGCGGGCGGGTCCGCCGGGGCGAGCAGGCCCGCGGCGGCCAGCCGGTGCACGTCGACCAGGGTGTGGAAGGCGGGACGGCCCAGCGCGCGGGAGATGTCCGACGCCGTCCGCCGGCCGTCCACCAGGCGCAGCACCGCGGCCTGCCGGGGCGGGACGACCGGTTGGGCCGCCGGTGAGCTTCGTACCAGCGGGGCCTCGTCCGGTGCCGGGTCGGGCCAGATGCGGTGGAGCAGCGCCCGGCGGCGCAGCGTCTCGCGCTCCACGGCCGCCACCGGCACCGGGCGCACGGGGCCGAGCCAGTGGGCGTCGCCGTACCGGAAGCGGGCCGGGGCGCTGCTCGGCTCCAGGACGAAGTACGCGGCGTCGTACAGCGCCCCCAGGTGGCACAGTTCCAGCGCGCCCGTGGTCAGCCGGCCCCGGTCCACCAGGTACCGCCCCACCCGCCCGTCCTCCCCGGCCCGGGCGAACGCCTCGTGCCAGCCCTCCGCGTCCAGCGGGCCGTGCGCGGTGAGCAGGACGTCGAGGCCGGGGGTGTCCGGGCTCTCGGCGTGCACCACCTGGCCGTCGGCCAGGTAGAGCGCGCCGCGCTCCCGGATCAGCACGCCCGTGGCCCGTTCGGCGGCGAGCCGGACCAGCATCGGGGACAGGCTGCCCGCCGGTATCCGCGTGCGGTCCCGCACCGGCAGCACGGGCTGCGGCGGGGGCGGGGGCGGGGTGGGCGTCGCGACCATGGTCATTCCAGCACCAGCCGGCCCGCCATCTCACCCAGGCGTATCCGGGCCAGCGCGAGGTTGCCCTCGACGCGGGACAGCCACAGGTGGAGGAAGACGCTGCTGTCGAACGTCGTCGGGACGAAGCGCAGCAGGTGGTAGCTGTCGCTGTTGCTGACGATCAGGTCCTCGACGGGGATGCCGGGGCCGGACCAGTCGGAGCCGTCCGCCGGGGCGAAGCAGCGGTGTTCGGCGGCCAGCCGGGCGAGTTCGGCGGCCTCCGCGGCGGTCCTCTCGTGGTCGCCGCCGGGGGATTCCCCGACGACGCCCAGCGTCAGACCGCTGGTCCAGTCGACCACCGCGGCGCCTCTCGCGCCGGGCAGTCGCATGGCTTCCAGCAGGCACTCGTCGATACCGGGCACCCTGGCTCCCCTCCCGCCTCGGGTACGGATGAGTGACGCAGACGCTACGCAACGTGTGCGCGAGGGGTGACTGTTCTGGCATTTTCCGGTGGAACATGCGGAGGGGTGACTAGTGTGGGTCGGCTGTGAGTCGTGGGGGCGAGTCAAAGAGCCGTCAGCGCGCCGACGTGCGCGCCGCCCGACTCCGTGACGATGTCACGGACCGTCTGCGCCTCCCGCACCACGGCGAACCGCACCCCACCACCCCGCCCCCCGTCGGAGACGTACCCGTACACCCCCACCCGAGGCAACGCGTTGTACGCGTAATGGTGCGCGAACCCGTACGCCCCCGCGTCCGGCACCGCCACCACATCCCCCGGCTCCAGCACCGGCAACCGCCGCCCCTCGGCCAGCAGATCCCCCGCGAAGCACGCTGGCCCCGCCACGTCCTGCACCACCCGCGGCCCCTCCTTGGGCCGCCCCTTCGCGTCGTACACCGCGATCCGCACCGGCCATGCCCCCGGCGCGTACACCGTCCGCGTCGCCACCTGCACGCCCGCGTGCGTCACCGCCACCGCGCGCCCGCCCGCGCTCTTGGTGTACTCCACCCGCGCCACCACCACCCCGTGCTTCGCCAGCAGCGACCGCCCGAACTCGGTGACCAGCCCGTACCGCCCGTCCACCAGCCCCGGCACCGTCTCCGCCAGCAGCCGCGCATACTCCGCGTACGTCGGCGTCGACGCGTCCGAGCCGAAGTTCACCGGGAGCCCGCCGCCGATGTCCAGCGCCTCGACCTGCCGCCGGCCCACCCGCCGGTTGATCTCCTCGGCCAGCGCGTACACCTCGCCGACGCCCCGCGCCATCAGCGACAGCGGGATGCCCTGCGAGCCCACGTGCGCGTGCAGCCGGGTCAGCCAGGGCCGCTCGGTGTACGCGCGCAGCAGCCACTCCCGCGCCCCCTCGTCCCGCAGCGCCACCCCGAACTTCGAGGTCGCCGTCGCGGTCGACAGCGCCCCGATCGCACCGCCCCCGACCTGCGGGTTGACCCGGATGCCGAGGGGTGAGCGGGTGGGCGCGGAGCGGACCAGGCCGTCGATCCTGGCCAGCTCCTGCGGATTGTCGGCGTTGACGGCGATGCCCAGCGCGAGCGCCTCGCGCAGCTCCGCCGGGGTCTTGGCGGGCGAGTCCAGCACCGTCCGCTCCGGCGGCACCCCGGCCGCCCGCGCCAGGGCCAGCTCACCGGGGCTCGCCACCTCCGCCCCGATCCCGGACTCCCGCAGCAGCCGCAGCACCGGCACCAGCGGACCCGCCTTCACCGCGAACGCGTGCAGCACCGGCGTGCCGGCCGGAAGGACCGCCTCGAACGCCGCCCGCAGCTCGGCCGCCGCCTCCCGTATCCCGGCCACGTCCAGCAGCCCGGCCACGGGTGTGCCCGGCCCGAGCAGCCCCTGCTCGACGACGGCCCGCACTGCCTCGTCCCGCCGCGCCACCCGCTCCCGGTCGGCGTCGGACAGCGGACCGTCCGCCGCCGGACCCCACACGTTCTCCGCCACGGCCCGCGCACCCCGCGCGGCCCGGCCCTCGTCGGCCTGTTCCATCGGTGTCCCCGTCGCCTCGTTCACGTCCATGGTCCCGGCCACGCGCCCGCGTCGCCGTCCGGTTCCCGTATTGACTAGCTATATTCAGCACGCGACGATGTGAATATCTGCAACCCGCACCCAGACTCGAACGCAGACCCAGTCCCACATTCCGGCCCGGGAGGCACCCATGTCAGGACCCCGTCCAGTCCGAGCCCCGCGCGGTACGGAGTTGAGTGCCCTCGGGTGGCAGCAGGAGGCCGCCCTGCGGATGCTCCAGAACAACCTCGACCCCGAGGTCGCCGAGCACCCCGACAAGCTCGTCGTCTACGGCGGCACCGGCAAGGCCGCCCGCGACTGGCGCTCCTTCGACGCCATGGTCCGCACCCTGCGCACCCTCAAGCAGGACGAGACCATGCTCGTCCAGTCGGGCCGCCCGGTCGGCGTGATGCAGACCCACGAGTGGGCGCCGCGCGTCCTGCTCGCCAACTCCAACCTCGTCGGCGACTGGGCCAACTGGGAGGAGTTCCGCCGCCTGGAGGCCCTCGGCCTGACCATGTACGGGCAGATGACCGCCGGCTCCTGGATCTACATCGGCACCCAGGGCATCCTCCAGGGCACCTACGAGACCTTCGCCGCCGTCGCCGCCAAGCGGTTCGGCGGCACCCTCGCCGGGACCATCACCCTCACCGCCGGACTCGGCGGCATGGGCGGCGCCCAGCCGCTCGCCGTGACGATGAACGACGGCGTCGTGATCTGCGTCGACTGCGACCCGCGCGCCATCGACCGCCGCATCGAGCACCGCTACCTCGACGTGCGGGCCGACTCCCTCGACCACGCCCTGCACCTCGCCACCGAGGCCCGCGACCAGCGCACGCCGCTGTCCATCGGCGTCCTCGGCAACGCCGCCGAGGCGGTGCCGAAGCTCCTCGCCATGGGCGCCCCCATCGACATCGTCACCGACCAGACCTCCGCCCACGACCCCCTGGCCTACCTGCCCACCGGCATCGCCTTCGAGGACATGGCCGACGCCGCCGCCAAGGACCCGGCCGGCTTCACCACCCGCGCCCGCGAGTCCATGGCCCGGCACGTCGAGGCCATGGTCGGCTTCCAGGACGCCGGCGCCGAGGTCTTCGACTACGGCAACTCGATCCGCGGCGAGGCCCAGCTCGCCGGGTACGAGCGGGCGTTCGCCTTCCCCGGCTTCGTCCCCGCCTACATCCGCCCCTTGTTCTGCGAGGGCAAGGGCCCCTTCCGCTGGGCCGCCCTGTCCGGCGACCCCGCCGACATCGCCAGGACCGACCGGGCGATCCTCGACCTCTTCCCCGAGAACGAATCCCTGGCCCGCTGGATCAGGATGGCGGGGGAGCGGGTCCACTTCCAGGGCCTGCCCGCCCGCATCTGCTGGCTCGGCTACGGGGAGCGGGACAGGGCCGGCGAGCGGTTCAACGACATGGTCGCGAGCGGCGAGCTGAGCGCGCCCGTCGTCATCGGCCGCGACCACCTCGACTGCGGCTCCGTCGCCTCCCCCTACCGCGAGACCGAGGCGATGCTCGACGGCTCCGACGCCATCGCCGACTGGCCGCTGCTCAACGCCATGGTCAACGTGGCCTCCGGCGCCTCCTGGGTCTCCCTCCACCACGGCGGCGGCGTCGGCATGGGCCGCTCGATCCACGCCGGGCAGGTCACCGTCGCCGACGGCACCCCGCTGGCCGGCGAGAAGATCCGCCGCGTCCTCACCAACGACCCCGGCATGGGCGTCATCCGGCACGTCGACGCCGGCTACGACATCGCCGAGGACGTGGCGGAGGGGCGGGGCGTGCGCGTCCCGATGCGCGAGGGCGACGAGACGCCCGAGGGCGGCGTCGCGTGAGCTTCCACAGCATGTGGACGGAGCTGCTGCCCGTCGGCCGCAGCTCCGCCTCCGGCGGCTACCGCCGCTACGCCTGGACCCCCGCCGACACCGACTGCCGGGCCTGGTTCCGCGAGCAGGCCGAGGCCCGCGGGCTCACCTACGAGACCGACCGCAACGGCAACCAGTGGGCCTGGCTCGGCGACCCCGCCGCCGGGAACGCCCTGGTCACCGGCTCCCACCTGGACTCCGTGCCCGACGGCGGCGCCTTCGACGGCCCCCTCGGCGTCGTCTCCGCCTTCGCCGCCCTCGACGAACTCCGCGCGCGCGGCGTGCCGTTCACCCGGCCCTTCGGCATCGTCAACTTCGGCGACGAGGAGGGCGCCCGCTTCGGCCTCGCCTGCGTCGGCTCCCGGCTCACCTCCGGCGCGCTCACCGTCGAGGCCGCCCACCGCCTCACCGACGCCGACGGCATCACGCTCCCGCGCGCCATGGAGGCCGCCGGGTACGACCCCGACACCCTCGGCCCCGACCCCGAACGGCTCGCCCGCATCGGCGCCTTCGTCGAACTCCACGTCGAGCAGGGCCGCGCCCTCGACCTCACCGGGGACGCCGTCGGCGTGGCGAGCGCCATCTGGCCGCACGGCCGCTGGCGCTACGACTTCCGCGGCGAGGCCAACCACGCCGGCACCACCCGCCTCGCCGACCGCCGCGACCCCATGCCGGCCTACGCCGAGACGGTCCTCGCCGCCCGCCGCGAGGCCGCCCGCGCCGGTGCCGTCGCCACCTTCGGGAAGGTCGCCGTCGAACCCAACGGCGTCAACGCCATCCCCTCCCTCGTCCGCGGCTGGCTCGACTCCCGCGCCGCCGACCAGCCCACCCTCGACACCGTCACCGGCGCCCTGGAGAAGGCGGCCCGCGCGTACGCCGACGCCCACGGGGTCGAACTGGACGTCGTCCGCGAGTCGTTCACCCCCGTCGTCGAGTTCGACCACGCCCTGCGCGACGAGATCGCCCGCCTCCTCGGCACCGGCACCGACCTCACCGTGCCCGTCCTCGGCACCGGTGCCGGACACGACGCCGGGATCCTCTCCGGCGCCGTCCCGACCGCCATGCTGTTCGTACGCAACCCCACCGGCGTCTCGCACTCCCCGGCCGAGCACGCCACCGAGGACGACTGCACGGCCGGCGTCACCGCGCTCGCCGACGTACTGGAAGGGCTGGCCCACAGGTGACGCGGACCTACTGGCTGGAGCACGCCTGGCTCGGCGACCACGTCGAACCGGGCGTCGCCGTCGGGACGGCCGACGGACGGATCACCAGCGTCCGCACCGACACCCCCGCCCCGCCCTCCGGCGCCGAGGTACTGCGCGGCCTCACGCTCCCCGGGCTGGCCAACGCCCACAGCCACGCCTTCCACCGTGCGCTGCGCGGCACCGTCCAGGTCGGCAGCGGCACCTTCTGGACCTGGCGCGAGGTCATGTACGCCACCGCCGACCGGCTCACCCCGGACACGTACCACGCGCTCGCCCGCGCGGTGTACGCCGAGATGGCGCTCGCCGGCATCACCGCCGTCGGCGAGTTCCACTATCTGCACCACGCCCCCGGCGGCACCCCCTACGCCGACCCCAACGCCATGGGCGAGGCACTGCTCGCGGCCGCCGCCGAGGCCGGCATCCGGATCACCCTCCTCGACACCTGCTACCTCTCCGCCGGCTTCGGCCGGCCGCCCACCCCCCACCAGCTCCGCTTCTCCGACGGCACCGCGGAAGCCTGGGCCGAACGCTGTTCAGTTCTCAAGGAACGGGATCACGCGCGGATCGGTGCGGCCGTCCACTCCGTACGGGCCGTGCCCGCCGACCAGTTGGCCACCGTGGCCGGCTGGGCCGAGCGGCGGCGGGCCCCGCTGCATGTGCACCTGTCGGAGCAGACGGCGGAGAACGACGACTGCCGCCGGGCCCACGGCCGTACCCCCGCCCGGCTGCTCGCCGACCACGGAGTGCTGGGCCCGCGCACCACCGGGGTGCACAACACCCACCTCACGGACGAGGACATCGCGCTCCTCGGCGGGTCGGGCACCGGCACCTGCATGTGCCCGACCACCGAACGGGACCTCGCCGACGGCATCGGCCCCGCCGCCGCCCTCCAGCGGGCCGGCTCCCCGCTCAGCCTCGGCTCCGACAGCCACGCCGTCATCGACCTGCTGGAGGAGGCGCGCGCGATGGAACTCAACGAGCGGCTGCGCACCCGCGCCCGCGGTCACTGGACGGCGGCCGCCCTGCTGCGCGCGGCCTCCGCCGACGGCCACGCCGCTCTCGGCTGGGACGAGGCGGGCCGCATCGAACCGGGCACGCTCGCCGACCTCACGACGATCGCCCTCGACTCCGTCAGAACCGCGGGAGCCCTGCCCCGGCTGGGCGCGGAGACCGCGGTATTCGCCGCGACGGCAGCGGACGTACGCCACACGGTCGTCGGAGGGCGGCACGTCGTACGGGACGGCGCCCACGCGCTCGTACCGGAGGTGCCGGCGGCGCTGGCACGGGCGATCGACGCCCTGCGCGGCTGAGACCGGCCACCTCCCGGACCGCCACGGCCCCTGTCACTGTCATCGTCACCGCCACCGCCACGACCACCGCGTCCGCCATCGCCCCCACCGAGGACACCATGAGCAGCAGCACGGTCATCACGAACATCGCCACGCTGATCACCAACGACCCCTCCCTCAGCGACACGGACCCCCTCGGCACGGTCCGGGACGCGGCCGTCGTCATCGAGGGCGACCGCGTCGTGTGGACCGGTGAATCAAGCAAAGCACCCGCCACTGACAATCGGGTCGACGCCGCCGGCCGGGCGGTGATCCCCGGCTTCGTGGACTCCCACTCCCACCTCGTCTTCGCGGGCGACCGCACCGCGGAGTTCCACGCCCGCATGTCCGGCCGCCGCTACGAGGCGGGCGGCATCCGCACCACCGTCGCGGCCACCCGCGCCGCCACCGACGCGGAACTGGAGGCGAACCTCACCCGTTATCTGGACGAGGCACTGCGTCAGGGCACGACCACGTTCGAGACCAAGTCGGGCTACGGACTGACCGTCGAGGACGAGGCCCGCGCCCTACGCATCGCGGCCGCGCACACCGACGAGGTGACGTTCCTCGGCGCGCACGTCGTACCGCCCGAGCTCGCCGAGGACCCGGCGGCCTACGTCGCCCTGGTCACCGGCGCGATGCTCGACGCCTGCGCCCCGCACGCCCGCTGGATCGACGTGTTCTGCGAGAAGGGGGCCTTCGACGGCGACCAGGCCCGCGCGATCCTCACCGCGGGCCGCGCCAAGGGCCTGCACCCGCGCCTGCACGCCAACCAGCTCACCTACGGCCCCGGCGTGCAGCTCGCCGTGGAACTCGACGCGGCCAGCGCCGACCACTGCACCCACCTCACCGACGCGGACGTCGACGCCCTGGCGAACAGCGGCACCGTGGCCACGCTGCTGCCCGGCGCCGAGTTCTCCACCCGCGCCCAGTGGCCCGACGCCCGCAGGTTGCTGGACGCCGGTGCCACGGTCGCGCTCTCCACGGACTGCAACCCCGGCTCGTCGTTCACCAGTTCGATGCCGTTCTGTATCGCCCTCGCCGTACGGGACATGGGCATGACCCCGGACGAGGCGCTCTGGTCGGCCACCGCGGGCGGCGCCCGCGCCCTGCGCCGGGACGACGTCGGCCGGCTCGCCCCGGGGGCGTACGCCGACCTCGTCGTCCTGGACGCCCCCAGCCACGTCCACCTGGCCTACCGCCCCGGCGTTCCCCTGACCGCCCAGGTCTGGCGCCGCGGAGAACGCGTGACCTGACCGGAACGGGGAACACGGCGGACGGGGAGGGAAGGCAAGGAAGAGGGACGGAAGAGGGACAAGAGAACAGAGGGACAAGAGAACAGAGGGACAGGAAACAGGGAGAAGAGGCCGCCTGAGCGCTACGTGCCACAGGCCGCCCGCCGGCTACTCCTCGAGCGTCAGGCCCTTGCGCAGCCGGACGAGCGTGCGGGCCAGCAGCCGGGAGACGTGCATCTGGGAGATGCCCAGCTCCTCGCCGATCTCCGACTGGGTCATGTTGGCCACGAACCGCAGCGACAGGATCTTCCGGTCGCGCTGCGGCAGCCCGGCGATCAGCGGCTTCAGCGACTCGACGTACTCGACGCCCTCGAGGTCGTGGTCCTCGTAGCCGATGCGGTCCGCGAGCGCGCCCTCGGAGTCGTCCTCCTCGGGCTGCGCGTCCAGGGACGACGCCGTGTACGCGTTGGAGGCGACCATGCCCTCGACGACCTCGTCGTTGGTCAGCCCGAGCCGGTCCGCCAGCTCGGTCACCGTGGGCGCCCGGTCCAGCTGCTGGGCCAGCTCGTCCCCGGCCTTGGCCAGGTCCAGGCGGAGTTCCTGGAGCCGGCGCGGCACGCGCACGGACCACGAGGTGTCGCGGAAGAACCGCTTGATCTCGCCGATGATGGTCGGCATCGCGAACGTGGGGAACTCCACCCCGCGGCTGAGCTCGAACCGGTCGATCGCCTTGATCAGGCCGATCGTGCCGACCTGGATGATGTCCTCCATCGGTTCGCTGCGGGTGCGGAACCGGGAGGCGGCGAACTTGACCAGGGCGAGGTTCAGCTCGACGAGCGTGTTGCGGACGTAGGCGTGGTCGTAGGTGCCCTCTTCGAGGGACTCCAGGCGCTGGAACAGGGTCTTGGACAGCGCCCGCGCGTCCACCGGTCCGACCTCGTCGTACGGGGGGATCTCGGGGAGTCCGGCCAGGGGGTCGGACCCGGTGAGGTTCTCGAAGTCCTCCAGCGCCTCGAGCCCTTCGAGGGACTCGACAGCGGGTTCGAACTCCCGTCGTTCCGGGGAGCGTGTCGACGTCGCCCTCTGGGTATGCGATTCGTCGAGCCGGGGTGACATGATGTCCTCCATCGTTCTCGGCATGTGGCAGCCGAAGCCATACGTGCACTGCGGTGTGCGGCGCCTCCAAAGCCGGCCGTGTCGATTGGGTGTCCCTACTAGCCCTACCCGCTTCCACAAGCCGGTTGCAAGTGCGTTTAGCTGCACGTTGTCCGGGTTTGTGCGTTTGTTCGGGTGTCGGGAGTCGTGGGGAAGGCGTAATGTTCGAGGGCGTCAAGCAAGAGCCACGACGGTCGGGAGAGGGACGGCATGGACCGCGGGACGGTCGGCAGCGCACAGTCGGGCCGGCTTCTGGTCGAGGTGCGCGAAGAGGGCACGAGCGCTGTCGTGACACCGGCGGGTGAGCTGGATCACCACACCGCCGATCTGTTGCGCGAGCCGCTCGACGACTGCCTGGAGAAGGGTTTCGCGCGTCTGGTGGTGGACTGCTCCCGGCTGGAGTTCTGCGACTCCACCGGGCTCAATGTGCTGCTCGGTGCCCGGCTGAAGGCCGAGGCCGCGGGCGGCGGGGTGCATCTCGTGGGGATGCAGCCGGTGGTGGCCCGGGTCTTCGAGATCACCGGCGCCGACTCGGTGTTCGTCCTCCATGACACGCTCGACCAGGCTCTCGCCTCCGAGTAGGCGAGGGGAGTGGAGCGGACACGCACGGGTGGAGCGCCGACATGCGGACGGCACGTACGGCCCGCGGGGCGGGCGGCGACCCGTCCGGTGTCCTCTGTGGTGTCCCCCGTGACGGATGTGACGAGCGCGTCGCGATCGTCACGGGTTCCGTCCGAATCCATGGGTGTTCCACCGGTCGGCCCGGGCAGGAGACATGCTGAACGTGCCGGTGGCACGGAAGGGCCGGCATTCCCGACGGCGCGAGCGGCGTCCTTCCCGCACGGAGCGGGGGCGGTGACGCGCGTGGCGTCCGGGGCGGCGATCCGTGCGTCGTCCGGAACGGTGGTCCGTACATTGTCCGGAACGGTGGCGGGTACACCCTTTCGTGCGAGTACCGAGTCGTGTAATGCGTCGTGCACGTCGTGTAGTGAGTCTTGAATTGTGAACTGGTGAATCGGTGAGGTGAAGCGCTGATGAGCACCACCCGGCCTTACTCGCCGGGCGACCGCGGCCCCGAGCCCAGCGGCGCTTCCGGGGTGACCGCGGACGGGGCGGTTTCCTCGGAGGGTCCGTCGTCCGTGCCGTCTGCGTCTTCCGCGTCCGCCGCGTCTTCCGCGTCCGCCGGTGGGCCCGCGTCCTCCGGTGGCTCCGCGTCCGCCGCGGGCGCACCGCCGTCCGGTGGGCGGCAGGTGCGGCGGCTGAACTTCGACGGGGCGAGCGGGGTGGTGCCGCTCGCGCGCGACTTCACCCGGCAGGCGCTCTACGCGTGGGGCTGGCTGCCGGCCGACTCCGCGGATCAGCGGGCCGCCGCGGAGGACGTCCTGCTGGTCGTCTCCGAGCTGGTCACCAACGCGTGCCTGCATGCGGAGGGGCCCGAGGAGCTGTACATCACCTGCGACAACAAGGTGCTGCGGATCGAGGTCTCCGACCGGGGGGCGGGGCAGCCGGCCCCGCGGAACCCTCACCGGGCGGGTCGGCCCGGCGGTCACGGCATGTTCATCGTTGAGCGGTTGTGTTTGGACTGGGGAGTTGTGCGGGCTGAGGGCGCCGAAGGCGCCGCCGGGTCCGCGGGGAAGACGGTCTGGGCGGAGTTGGGAGCGCCGTAGGTGCGTGCGATGTGCCCCGAAGGGCGGCGGTACCCCGGGGTACCGCCGCCCTTCAGCATGCGTTCACCTACAGGGGCGCGGGGAACTGCGCGAGAACCACGCACGGACCCGCACCCGCCCGCGCACAGGAACCCGCGAGCTACTGGGCGCCCCTCGCTCGCCCGGAGGGCTCAGCGCACGTCGCCCATCAGTTCCTTGACCTTGTTGCGGTAGAGCCAGACCGCCGCGCCCGCGACGACCGCCAGCGTGGCCTCCAGGGCGACGATGCCGTTCCTGTTGAGGTCGACGCCCGCGATGGAGAGCAGGCCCGTCGTCGCGTCGCCCGCGGTGACCGCGAGGAACCAGACGCCCATGAGCTGCGAGGCGTACTTCGCCGGCGCCATCTTCGTCGTCACCGACAGGCCCACCGGCGACAGCAGCAGCTCGCCCATCGTCTGGACGAAGTAGATCGCCACCAGCCACAGCGCGGCCGCCTTGTGGCCGCCGTCGGCGATCGACAGGGGGGCCAGGAAGACGAAGAAGGAGACGCCGACCAGCATCAGACCGGAGGCGAACTTCACCACCGTGCTCGGCTCCTTGCCGCGCCGGTTCAGCGCCAGCCACACCGCGGCGAACACCGGTGCGAACGCCATGATCAGCACGGGGTTGACCGACTGGTACCAGGAGACCGGGAAGCCCCAGCCGAGGACGGTGTTCTTCGCGGACTCGTCCGCGAAGAGCGACAGCGTCGAGCCGCCCTGGTCGTAGATCATCCAGAACACGGCCGCGGCCACGAAGAACCAGATGTAGGCGGTCATCCGGGACTGCTCGGCGCGGTCCAGCGAGCGGTCCCGCTTGATGCGCGCGATGACGAACACCGGGATGACCAGACCGGCCACGGTGATCGGCACCATCAGCCAGTTCAGCGTGTAGACGCCGGTCAGGCCGATGATCGCGTAGAAGATCACGGCGGCGGCCGCCCAGGCGCCGGTCTTGCGCAGCGTGGAGGACTTCTCGCGAGCCGACAGCGGCGTGGGGACGACGTCGGAGCGCGGGCTCAGGTGGCGGGTGCCGAGCAGGAACTGGGCCAGGCCCAGGCCCATGCCGACCGCCGCGAGCGCGAAGCCCAGGTGCCAGTTGACGTTCTCGCCGACGGTGCCGATGGCCAGTGGGGCGGCGAAGGCACCGACGTTGATGCCGACGTAGAAGAGCGTGAAGCCGCCGTCCCGGCGCGGGTCGTCGGGGCCGTCGTACAGGTGACCGACCATGGTCGAGATGTTGGCCTTCAGCAGACCCGAGCCGATCGCGACCAGTCCGAGGCCGCCGTAGAACGTGCCGGCCGACGGCAGCGCCAGCGTCAGGTGGCCCAGCATGATGATCGCGCCGGCGACGGCGACCGTCTTACGGGGGCCGAGGACGCGGTCGGCGACCCAGCCGCCCGGCATGGCGAGCAGATAGACGAGGGAGAGGTAGACCGAGTAGATCGCGGTGGCGGTGGTGGCGCTCAGGTGCAGGCCGCCCGGGGCCACGAGGTACAGCGGGAGCAGAGCCCTCATGCCGTAGTAGGAGAACCGTTCCCACATCTCGGTCATGAAGAGGGTGGCCAGTCCGCGGGGGTGGCCGAAGAAGGTCTTGTCGGAGCCGGGGGTGCCCGGGCGGACCGAGTCCTTCGTCAGGCTGGACGCCATGGTCGTTCCTTGCTGGTCGGGACGCGGTACGAAGCGTTGCGCCCGGTGGGGGGAGGCCGGCACCGGCGGTCGGGCGCCCACCCCACGCTCACGGGGAGTCCGCTCCGGAGCACGGAGCGGCGGACGGCGACCACCGGGATCCACGCCCCTCGCGTCGCGTTCGCGTCGTCGCGCACGCGCTCGGGGCCCGGCCACAGGTCATTGCTGGCAGGGCCGGAGAACCGGCCCGCACGCCCGTACGAAAAGGGACCCGGCGACAGGGCCGCCGCAGGTCCGCTCCCGGTTGTCCGGGTTGTTGTCACAGGCGCTCTATCTCACGATACGACACGACACCGCCCGGTATGGAAGCACTTGAGACGTGAATCACAGGTACGGACGGAACCGAACACCCGTTTCCAAGCTCTTTCCCAGCTTCCCACCCCATGGTCGCAGGCCGTACCGCCCGACGCGAACCGGTGACGGCCGACCGGCCACCCTCCCAGGTCAAGGTAAGAGAGCGGGCAGCCGATCACCCCCTCACCTCTTGCACGGGGCGGACTACCATCACCCCATGACCCGTGTACTGCTCGCAGAGGACGACGCGTCCATCTCGGAGCCACTGGCCCGCGCCCTGCGCCGGGAGGGCTACGAGGTCGAGGTGCGCGAGGACGGACCGACCGCGCTCGACGCGGGGATGCAGGGCGGCGTCGACCTGGTCGTACTGGACCTCGGGCTGCCCGGCATGGACGGCCTTGAAGTGGCCCGCCGGCTGCGCTCCGAGGGGCACACCGTCCCGATCCTCATCCTGACCGCGCGCGCCGACGAGGTGGACACCGTCGTCGGACTCGACGCGGGCGCCGACGACTACGTCACCAAGCCGTTCCGCCTCGCCGAACTGCTCGCCCGGGTCCGGGCGCTGCTGCGCCGCGGGGCCACGGAGCCGCAGCAGCCGCCCGCCACCCACGGCGTGCGGATCGACGTCGAGTCGCACCGGGCGTGGATGGGCGACGAGGAGCTCCAGCTCACGGCGAAGGAGTTCGACCTGCTGCGGGTGCTGGTGCGGGACGCGGGCCGGGTCGTCACCCGCGACCAGCTGATGCGCGAGGTCTGGGACACCACCTGGTGGTCGTCGACGAAGACGCTGGACATGCACATCTCCTGGCTGCGCAAGAAGCTGGGCGACGACGCGGCGAACCCCCGCTACATCGCGACGGTCCGCGGCGTCGGCTTCCGCTTCGAGAAGAGCTGACGAGGCCCCCGCAACCGTGCGCCGCCGTCTCATCCAGTCCACCCTCGCCGTCGTCCTCGTGGTGATCGCGGTCTTCGGCGTCTCCCTCGTCATCGTCGAGACCCGCACCATCAGCAACAGCGCGCAGGAACGCGTCGACTCCGAGGCGCTGCGCCTGGCCAGCATCGTCGACGGCCGCATCCTCGACCACGAGAAGGTCACCGCCGCGGCGCTCAAGGAGCAGCTCAAGGGCCAGGTCACCGAGGACCGGTACGCCGTCGTCACCCTGCCGGGCAAGGCGCCGGTCGAGGTCGGCTCCCGGCCCGACGGCGAGGTCATCCACGCCACCGCCCGGGGCGAGGAGGGCGAGACGGTCCGCGTCGAGGAGCCCCGGTCCACGGTGACCCGCGAGGTCGGCCGCACGCTGCTGATCATCGGCCTGGTCGCGCTGCTCGCGATCGTCGCCGCCGTGCTGCTCGCCGTGCGCCAGGCCAACCGGCTCGCCTCCCCGCTCACCGACCTCGCCTCCACCGCCGAGCGGCTCGGCTCCGGGGACCCGCGGCCCCGGCACAAGCGGTACGGGGTGCCCGAGCTGGACCGGGTCGCCGACGTGCTCGACTCCTCCGCCGAGCGCATCGCCCGGATGCTCACCGCCGAGCGGCGGCTGGCCGCCGACGCCTCCCACCAGCTGCGCACCCCGCTGACCGCGCTGTCCATGCGTCTTGAGGAGATCACCCTCACCGACGACCCGGACACGGTGAAGGAGGAGGCGACGATCGCGCTGACCCAGGTCGAGCGGCTCACGGACGTCGTGGAGCGGCTGCTCACCAACGCCCGCGACCCGCGCACCGGCTCCGCCGTCTCCTTCGACCTCGACGAGGTCATCCAGCAGCAGGTCGCCGAGTGGCGCCCCGCCTACCGCAGCGAGGGCCGGGCCATCGTCAGCTCCGGCAAACGGCATCTGCAGGCCGTGGGCACGCCGGGGGCGGTCGCGCAGGTGCTGGCGGCGCTGATCGAGAACTCCCTGATGCACGGCGGCGGCACGGTCGCGCTGCGCACGCGTGTCACCGGCAACCAGGCGGTCATCGAGGTCACCGACGAGGGCCCCGGCGTCCCCTCCGACCTCGGCGCCCGCATCTTCGAGCGCACGATCAGCGGACGGAACTCCACGGGCATCGGCCTCGCCGTCGCCCGCGACCTCGCGGAGGCGGACGGCGGGCGCCTTGAGATGCTCCAGGCGCAGCCGCCGGTCTTCGGCCTGTTCCTGTCCCGTACGCCGCTGAAGAAGACCCCGGCGGGCGACGAGCCCCGGCCGACGGTGCGCTGAGCGGCCCGGCGGTGCGCCGGGCCGGCCGTCAGCGGGGCAGGCGCCGGGGCGGCGCGGCCTCCTCCAGGAACGATTCCGCGCTCGCCACCGCCTCCTTGACGGGCAGCGCCCGGAACACCCAGGTGCGGTACGACCAGAAGCGGAACAGGGTCGCGACGCCGATGCCGAGGAACTTGAAGATGTTGCTCTGCAACGGGCTGTCCCAGCCGAAGCCGTACGTCGCCACGTACAGCACGCCGTTCTCGATCACCAGGCCGGCCGCGCTGAACAGCAGGAACAGCGTGAGTTCCTTGGTGCGGCCGCTCTTGTCGCGGTCCCGGTAGGCGAAGTAGCGGAACCCCACGTAGTTGAACGCGATCGCGACGATCGTGGCGATCACACTGGCGCGCACGACCTGCAGATCGGTGGCGTGCCGTACGAGGTTGAAGACGAGCAGATTGACGAGGAGGCCGGCGCCGCCGACCGCGCCGAACTTCACGACCTCGCGGCCGAACCGCTGGACCTGCCGGCGCAGGCCACGGCGGGAGCCGCCCCGCACCCCCGTGGAACCATTGCCCATCGTCTCGCCAGCCCCCGTCGGGTCGCATCCACCGGCCACCCCGGAGGGGGGACCACAATCCCCCCATGCTAACCAGCGCGCTGTCGCGACGGCGCGAGCGACGAGGACGCGAGGTCACAGGGCGGGTCGGCGGGGCGGAGCCCCCGCCGGATAACCTGGGGAACGTGACGTTCCCCGTAGTCGGCATGGTCGGCGGAGGCCAGCTCGCCCGTATGACCCACGAGGCAGGCATCCCGCTCGGCATCAGGTTCAAGCTCCTGAGTGACACCCCTCAGGACTCCGCGGCACAGGTCGTGCACGAAGTCGTCGTCGGCGACTATCGCGACCTGGACACGCTGCGCTCCTTCGCGCGCGGCTGTGACGTGATCACCTTCGATCACGAACACGTGCCGACCGAGCACCTCAGGGCCCTGGAGGCGGACGGCATCCCCGTCCGCCCCGGTCCCGACGCGCTCGTGCACGCCCAGGACAAGGGGGTGATGCGCGCGAAACTCGACGCGCTCGGCGTCCCCTGCCCCCGGCACCGCATCGTGAGCGACCCCGCGGACGTCGCGGCCTTCGCCGCCGAAGGCGTGCCCGAGGGTGTCGAGGGCGACGGTTTCCCCGTCGTCCTCAAGACCGTCCGCGGCGGCTACGACGGCAAGGGCGTCTGGGTCGTCGACTCCGTCGAGGAGGCCGCCGAACCGTTCCGCGCCGGCGTCCCCGTCCTCGCCGAGGAGAAGGTCGACTTCGTCCGCGAGCTCGCCGCCAACGTCGTCCGCTCCCCGCACGGCCAGGCCGTGGCCTACCCCGTCGTCGAGTCGCAGCAGGTCAAGGGCGTCTGCGACACGGTGATCGCCCCGGCGCCCGACCTGGAGGAGTCCCTCGCCCTGCGCGCCGAGGAGATGGCCCTCAACATCGCCAAGGAGCTGGGCGTCGTCGGCCACCTCGCCGTCGAGCTGTTCCAGACCCGCGACGGCCGCATCCTCGTCAACGAACTCGCGATGCGCCCGCACAACTCCGGCCACTGGTCGATGGACGGTGCGGTCACCAGCCAGTTCGCCAACCACGTCCGCGCCGTCCTGGACCTCCCGCTGGGTGATCCACGCCCGCGCGCCAAGTGGACCGTCATGGTCAACGTCCTCGGGGGCGACTTCCCGGACATGTACTCCGCGTATCTGCACTGCATGGCCCGCGACCCCCGGCTCAAGATCCACATGTACGGCAAGGACGTGAAGCCCGGCCGCAAGGTGGGGCACGTCAACACCTACGGCGACGACCTCGACGACGTGCTGGAGCGCGCCCGTCACGCAGCCGGCTACCTGAGAGGCACGATCACCGAATGAGCCCCGCCGCACAGCCCGTCGTCGGCATCGTCATGGGGTCGGACTCCGACTGGCCCGTCATGGAGGCCGCCGCCAAGGCCCTCGACGAGTTCGAGATCGCCCACGAGGTCGACGTCGTCTCCGCGCACCGCATGCCGCGCGAGATGATCACCTACGGCGAGCAGGCCGCCGAGCGCGGACTGAAGGTGATCATCGCGGGCGCGGGCGGCGCCGCCCACCTGCCCGGCATGCTCGCCTCCGTCACACCGCTGCCGGTGATCGGCGTGCCCGTGCCGCTGAAGTACCTGGACGGCATGGACAGCCTGCTCTCCATCGTGCAGATGCCGGCCGGCGTGCCCGTCGCCACCGTCTCCGTCGCCGGCGCGCGCAACGCCGGGCTGCTCGCGGCCCGCATCCTCGCCGCCCACGACGAGGAGCTGCTCTCCCGTATGCGGGAGTTCCAGCAGGACCTCAACGACCAGGCCACCGAGAAGGGCAAGCGGCTGCGCGCCAAGGCCGACGGCGCGGGCGGCGGCTTCGGCTTCGGCCCGGGCGCGGGGAAGTGACGGCGATGACCTCCACGACCTCCGCCTCCCTGGACGCCGCCCGGGAACTGCTGCGCGAGTTCCCCGTCGTCGACGGCCACAACGACCTGCCCTGGGCGCTGCGCGAGCAGGTCCACTACGACCTCGACGCCCGCGACATCGCCGGCGACCGGCAGGACCACCTGCACACCGACATCCCCCGGCTGCGGGCCGGCGGCGTCGGCGCGCAGTTCTGGTCGGTCTACGTCCGCTCCGACCTGCCCGGCGCCGTGACGGCGACGCTCGAGCAGATCGACTGCGTACGGCAGCTCATCGACCGCCACCCGGACGCGCTGCGTGCCGCGTACACCGCCGCCGACATGGAGGCGGCCCGCGCCGAGGGCCGGATCGCCTCGCTGATGGGCGCCGAGGGCGGCCACTCCATCGACAACAGCCTCGGCACCCTCCGCGCCCTGTACGCGCTCGGCGTGCGCTACATGACGCTCACCCACAACGACAACGTGGCGTGGGCGGACTCGGCCACGGACGAGCCGGGCGTCGGCGGCCTGTCGGCCTTCGGCCGCGAGGTCGTACGCGAGATGAACCGGCTCGGCATGCTCGTGGACCTCTCCCACGTGGCCCCCAGCACCATGCGGGCGGCGCTGGACACCACCTCGGCGCCGGTGCTCTTCTCGCACTCCTCCGCCCGCGCGGTCTGCGACCACCCGCGCAACATCCCCGACGACGTGCTGGAGCGGCTGCCCGGCAACGGCGGCGTGGCGATGGTGACGTTCGTCCCCAAGTTCGTCCTCCAGGCCGCCGTCGACTGGACGGCCGCCGCCGACGAGAACATGCGGGCGCACGGCTTCCACCACCTGGAGTCCACCGCCGAGGCCATGGCGGTGCACCACGCCTTCGAACAGACGCACCCGCGCCCGGTCGCCACGGCGGCCACCGTCGCCGACCACCTCGACCACATGCGTGAGGTCGCCGGCGTCGACCACCTCGGCATCGGCGGCGACTACGACGGCACGCCCTTCACCCCCGCGGGGCTGGACGACGTCTCGGGCTACCCGAACCTGATCGCCGAACTGCTCGACCGGGGCTGGTCACGGGCCGACCTGGCCAAGCTGACCTGGCAGAACGCGGTCCGGGTGCTCGGCGCCGCCGAGGACGTGGCCCGCGCGGAGCAGGCCGCCAGGCCGCCGTCCCACGCCACCCTGGAGCAGCTCGACCGGTAGCCGCGGCCCGGCGGGCGGCGGCCGTCGGGCCGCCCGCCCGGCCGCCGGGAGCCCTCAGTCCTCGTACCCCTCCGCCGCCCGCTTCTCCCGCAGCTCGCGGATGGCGCGGCGGCGGGCCAGCCGGTGGGTGCGGCGGATCTGCGCCTCCTGCTGCCGGCGGCGGTCCCGGTCGGTCTCCGGGAGCACGGGCGGCACCGGGCGGGGCTTCCCGTCGGCGTCCACCGCCGCGAAGACCAGGTACGCCGAGCCGACGTGGGTGGCCGGCGTCGACTCGTTCCAGCGCTCGGCCAGCACCCGCACCCCCACCTCCATGGAACTGCGCCCGGTCCAGTTGACCTGCGCCTTCACATGGACCAGGTCGCCGACCCTGACCGGCTCCAGGAACACCATCTCGTCCATGGACGCGGTCACCGCGGGCCCGCCGCAGTGCCGTCCGGCCACGGCACCGGCCGCGTCGTCGACGAGCTTCATGACCACTCCGCCGTGCACCGTGCCCAGCAGGTTCGTGTCGTTGTGGGTCATGATGTGGCTGAGCGTGGTGCGGGAGGCGGAGACGGGCTTCCCGGGAAGCCCCTCCGGAGTCGCCGACGAGGCGTGGTCTGTCATGACCTCCACCCTATGCGCCCCCGTCCTTCGAAGACTTTGTGTCGGCTTCGCAACAGCACTGGCCCAGTTTTCCGGGACCCCTGTAAGGCGCACAGCCCGGCACTGCACACTGGGCGGCATGAACGAGTGGCCGGACGGGTGGTCCGAGAGCAACAGCGGCAATCGGTACGGACGCGGCAGCGCCGGTGCGCAGCCCGAGGGCGCCCGGTCGATGCGGCAGGTCCGGCGCGGCCCGGGGCAGGGCTACGGCCCCTCCGCCCCGCCGCAGGGCAGGGTCCCGCAGCAGCCGTCCTACGTCGACGGCAGCGGCGGCCAGGGCGGTTACGACGACGGCTCCGGCTACGACAGCGGCTACAACACCGGCCACGTCTACGGCGGCGGCCCCGGCGCGGGCGGCCCGGCCGGGACCGGCGGCGGGCGGCCCGCCCCGAACTGGCGGCGGCGCATCAAGTGGACGGCGATCACCGTCGTCACGGTGCTCGTGGTGACCACCGTCGGCACGTACTTCTGGGCCGACTCCAAGCTCAACCGCGACGTCGACCTGTCCAAGGTCATCGACCGCCCCGCCGAGGGCGACGGCACCAACTACCTGATCGTCGGCTCCGACAGCCGCGAGGGCCTGTCCGCCGACCAGAAGAAGGATCTGCACACCGGCTCCGCCGAGGGCAAGCGCACCGACTCGATGATGATCCTGCACGTCGGCGACAGCGGGGACACCCTCATCTCGCTGCCCCGCGACTCGGACGTCGAGATACCGACGTTCAAGGGTTCGGAGTCCGGCAAGACCTTCCAGGGCACCGGCAAGCACACCAAGCTCAACGCGGCCTACGCCACCGACGGGCCGACGCTGCTGGTGCGGACCATCGAGTACAACACGGGCCTGCACATCGACCACTACGTGGAGATCGGCTTCGCCGGGTTCGCCAACATCGTGGACGCGGTCGGCGGCGTCGACATCACCATCGACAAGGCGTTCAAGGACAAGTACTCCGGCGCCGACTTCAAGGCGGGCAAGCAGACGCTGAACGGCGAGGAGGCCCTGGCCTTCGTCCGTACCCGGCACGCCTTCGCCGCCAGCGACCTGGAGCGCACCAAGAACCAGCAGAAGTTCCTCGCCGCCCTCGCCCACCAGGTCGCCACCCCCTCGACGGTCCTCAACCCGTTCAAGCTGTACCCGACGCTCGGGGCCGGCCTGGACTCGCTGATCGTCGACAAGGACATGTCGCTGTGGAACCTGGCGTCCATGTTCTGGGCGATGAAGGGCGTCAGCGGCGGTGACGGCACCTCGATGAACATGCCGATCTCCGGCTCCAGCGGCGGCAACCTCGTCTGGGACAAGACGAAGGTGAAGACGCTGGTCAAGGAGTTGAACAACGACGAGAAGGTGACGGTCTCGGGCAACTGAGGCCGGCGCCCGCGCCCGTACCCCGAACGCCCCGCCCACCAGGAAGCCGTCCGGGCTCCGTGCGACCGTGAACCGAACCCGTTCACGACACAGGGAGCCCGCCATGGCCGACCTGCAGGACGAGCTGCACACGACCACCGGACTGGGCGGGTTCGACGCACCCCTGCCCGGCCCGGAACGGCCCGCGGCCCGCTCCCCGCAGGACGCCGGGGGCAGCGGGGAAGGCACCGAGGAGGGCGGTTCGCTGCAGCGGGCCCGGGCCCTCCTGGCCGTCCATCCCGTGGCCGACGGCCACAACGGGCTGGCGCGGGTGCTGCGGAGCCTGCCCTGGTACGACCTCGAACTCGGCGAGAGCGCCCTCGGCACCGATCTGCCCCGGCTGCGCGCGGGCCACGTCGGCGCCCAGTTCTGGTCGCTGCACCTGCCCGACGCCCTCGCCGGTGAGCGAGCCGTCGGCGACGCGCTCGAACAGCTCGACCTGATCCGTACGGTGGTCGGCGCGCACCCCGAGGGGCTGCGGCTCGCGTACGACGCCGGACAGCTCGCCGACGCCCGCAACTGCGGCCGTACCGCCGTGGTCCCCGGTCCCGCGGCGGCCGCCGCGATCGGCGACTCCCTCGGCATCCTGCGCTCCCTGCACGCCCTCGGGCTGCGACTGCTCACGCTCGCCCGGGCGTCCTGGGCGAGTGAGGCGGGGCTGACCCGCTTCGGCGAGGAGGTGGTCCGCGAGATGAACCGCCTCGGCGTCCTGGCCGACCTCTCCGGTGCCTGTGACGCCACCGCCCGCCGCTGCCTCGCCCTCTCCAAGGCGCCGGTCGTCTTCACCCGCTCCGCCGCCCGCGCGCTGCGCCCGCACCCGGCCAACCTCCCCGACGACCTGCTCACCGAGCTGGGCACCGCGCACGGGCTGTGCCTCGTCCCGCTCACCGCCGAGCAGACCGGCCCCTCGCTGCGGGACGTCGCCGACCACCTCGACCACGTCCGACGGCTCGCCGGGGCGCACTGCGTGGGCCTCTCCGGCACGTACGACACCGGGACCGCGCACCCCGGCGGTCTGGCCGACACCTCCCGCTACCCGCACCTCGTCGCCGAGCTCCTGGACCGCGGCTGGACCGACTCCGACGTGGCCCTGCTGACCTGGGGGAACGTGCAGCGGGTGGTGCGGTGCGCGGACTTCACGGCCCGCGCGGCCCAGCAGCGCCGGGGCCCGTCGACGGCACGGATCGCGGACCTGGACGGCTGAGGGCCCGGGGGCGGACCCCGAGCCCTCGTGCGTACGTACCGCGCAGCGCAGGTGGTGTCAGCCGCCGTGTTCGATGCGGCACAGGCAGAACGGGTGCCCCGCCGGGTCCGCGTAGACCCGGAAGTCCTCGCCCTCGGGTGCCTGAAGCCGCCGGGCGCCCAGCGCCAGCACCTTCTCCTCGGCCGCGTCGATCTCCGCCCAGGTGCTGCCGCCGTCGAAGTCCAGGTGGAGCTGTTGCGAGTTGCGGTCGGAGCGCGGCCACTCGGGCGGGGTGTAGTCCTGCCCGGCCCGCTGGAAGGCGATCCGGGGCCCGCCGGGCACCTGGACGACGACCCAGTCGTCGCCACCGTCCTCCGCCTCCGGGGTGCCGCCGGCGATCCGGGCGTAGAACTCGGCGAGCGCGGACGGATCGGGGCAGTCGAGCACGACGGAACGGAACCGGGCGACGGTCTCGGGCATGGAACGTCCTCTCTCGGGGAGCGGGCCGGCTGCGTGGCTCAGCAGGCGCAGAGGCAGAACGGGTGCCCCGCCGGGTCCGCGTAAACGCGGAAGGTGCGCGTGCGGTCGTCGGCCTCCAGGGGTGTGGCGCCGAGCGCGAGGACGTCCTTCTCCGCCGCGTCGAGGTCGGAGACGGTGAGGTCGAGGTGGAACTGCTGCGAGGCGTCGGGCGCGGGCCACGTGGGCGGGACGAAGCCGGGGGCGGCCTGGAAGGCCAGCGGGGTCGCGCCGCCGGGCAGCTTGAGGTCCACCCAGTCGCCCTGGTCCTCCACCGTGCCGCCGAGCACCCCGGCGTAGAACCCGGCGAGGGCGTGCGGGTCGGGACAGTCCAGGACGACGGTGCCGAGCGTGGCGAGAGCCATGACGATCTCCTCCAGGTCCTACGGGCGACTGGTTACCCCATGCTGCCGTCCTTCCGGTAACGCCGCAAGAGGGTGGAGCGGTACCGTCACTGACATGAGTGAGCGAGTGCCCGCGCCGGGAGGTCTGGCCCTGGTGCAGGACCTGGTGAACACGCTGAACCTCGAGTCGGGCGCCGACTCGCTGGACACGGCGGAGGGCAGGGCGCGCTTCGGACTCACCGGGGAACGGGAGACGGCGGCGGCGCGGGAGTTGCGGGAGGCGCTGCGGGCGGCCCTGCTGGCCCACGCGGGCCACCCGCCGCACCGGGAGACCACCCCGCTGGACGTGCTCCTGGCCGAAGCGCCCCTGGTGGTGACCGTCGGCACGGACGGTACGACGACCCTGGCCCCGGCGGATCCCCGCCCCCTCACCTCCCGCGTGGCAGCGGCCATCGCGGAAGCACTGGTGGCGCACACCTGGCCCCGCCTCAAGGCCTGCGAGGCCCCCGACTGCCACTGGGCGTACTACGACCGCAGCCCGGCGTCCCGCGGCCGCTGGTGCTCGATGTCGTCCTGCGGCGCAAGAGCCAAAATGCGCCGCTACAGAGCGAAGTAGCCCCGCGTTTCTAGGGGCGCGGGGCTGTGTCAATTTGCGGCTACCGCCGCGCGGGCGCGACCCCCCACCCCCTACGGCAGGTTCCGCGCCATCACAATCCGCTGCACCTGATTCGTGCCCTCGTAGATCTGCGTGATCTTCGCGTCACGCATCATCCGCTCGACCGGGTAGTCGCGCGTGTACCCGTACCCCCCGAGCAACTGAACGGCGTCCGTGGTGACCTCCATGGCGACGTCCGAGGCGAAGCACTTCGCGGCGGCGCCCTGGAAGGTGAGGTCGGCATCGCCACGCTCGGACTTGGCGGCGGCGGCGTAGGTGAGCTGCCGCGCGGCCTCGATCTTCATCGCCATGTCGGCGAGCATGAACTGGATCCCCTGGAAGTCGCCGATCGGCTTGCCGAACTGCTTGCGCTCCTTGACGTACCCCTTGGCGTAGTCGAGGGCGCCCTGGGCGATCCCGAGGGCCTGCGCGGCGATGGTGATGCGGGTGTGGTCGAGCGTCTTCATCGCCGTGGCGAAGCCGGTGCCCTCCGCGCCGATCATGCGGTCGGCGGGGATGCGGACGTTGTCGAGGTAGACCTCGCGGGTCGGGGAGCCCTTGATGCCGAGCTTCTTCTCCGGGGCGCCGAAGGAGACGCCCGCGTCGGACTTCTCCACCACGAACGCGGAGATGCCCTTGGACCGCTTCTCCGGGTCGGTGACGGCCATCACCGTGTAGTACTCGGAGACGCCCGCGTTGGTGATCCAGCGCTTCACGCCGTTGAGGACGTAGGTGTCGCCGTCGCGGACCGCGCGGGTCTTCATGCCGGCCGCGTCGGAGCCGGCGTCCGGCTCGGAGAGGCAGTAGGAGAACATCGCGTCGCCCTTGGCGAGCGGACCGAGGTACTTCTTCTTCAGTTCCTCGGAGCCGGAGAGCATCACCGGCAGCGAGCCGAGCTTGTTGACGGCCGGGATGAGGGAGGAGGACGCGCAGACGCGGGCCACCTCCTCGATCACGATGACCGTGGCGAGCGCGTCGGCGCCCGCGCCGCCGTAGCTCTCGGGGACGTGCACGGCGTGCAGGTCGTTCGCGACGAGCGCGTCCAGCGCCTCCTGCGGGAAGCGGGCCTCCTCGTCCACCGCGGCGGCGTACGGCGCGATCTTCGCCTCCGCCAGCGAACGGATCGCGTCGCGGAGCATGTCGTGCTCCTCCAACGGGCGGTACAGGTCGAAGTCAGCCGATCCGGCCAAGGTCTCTCACGCTCCCAGAATGCTGCGGCGGCGACGCCGGTGCTGCGGCGGTGACGCTAACTACCGTTAAGTAACCCGAATTCTAGAGCCCGTCCGCATCCCTGGACAGGTGAGTTCGGCAACAACGGGGAGGCGACCGGCGAAGTGGCCCGTCCGCGCCCCGGATATGCTCGGGCGCGCACAATCGGCCGGACACCCCTGGAGCAGCCATGGCCCTGAAGATCACCGTGATCGGCACCGGTTATCTCGGCGCGACGCACGCCGCGGCCATGGCCGAACTGGGGTTCGAGGTGCTGGGGCTCGACGTGGTGCCCGAGAAGATCGCCATGCTGGAGCGCGGCGAGACGCCGATGTACGAGCCGGGCCTGGAGGAGCTGCTGCGGCGGCACGTCGCCGGCATCGAGGGCTCGACCGGCCGGCTCCGCTTCACCCTGGACTGGGCCGAGGCCGCCGACTTCGGCGACATCCACTTCGTCTGCGTGAACACCCCGCAGAAGCACGGCGAGTACGCGTGCGACATGTCGTACGTCGACTCCGCCGTCGAGTCCCTCGCCCCGCATCTGAAGCGGCCCGCGCTGGTGGTCGGCAAGTCCACCGTGCCGGTGGGCTCCGCGGACCGGCTCGCGGCCCGGCTGGCCGAGCTGGCGCCGGCGGGCGAGGCGGCGGAGCTGGCCTGGAACCCGGAGTTCCTGCGCGAGGGGTTCGCCGTCGAGGACACGCTGCACCCCGACCGCATCGTCATCGGCGTGCGCAGCGAGCGCGCGGAGGCGCTGCTGCGCGAGGTGTACGCGACGCCGGTGGGGGAGGGCTCGCCGTTCGTGGTGACCGACTTCCCGACCGCCGAGCTGGTGAAGACCTCCGCCAACTCCTTCCTCGCCACGAAGATCTCCTTCATCAACGCCATGGCCGAGGTGTGCGAGGCCGCCGACGGCGACGTGGCCAAGCTGGCCGAGGCGATCGGCTACGACGACCGGATCGGCCGCAAGTTCCTGCGGGCCGGGATCGGCTTCGGCGGCGGCTGCCTGCCCAAGGACATCCGCGCGTTCATGGCCCGCGCGGGCGAGCTCGGCGCCGACCAGGCGCTGACCTTCCTGCGCGAGATCGACTCCATCAACATGCGCCAGCGCGGCCGCATGGTCGAGCTGGCCCGGCAGGCGCTGGGCGGCGGCCCGTTCCTCGGCAAGCGGGTCGCGGTCCTCGGCGCGACGTTCAAGCCGGACTCCGACGACGTGCGCGACTCTCCGGCGCTCAACGTCGCCGGCCAGATCCACCTCCAGGGCGGCCAGGTCACGGTCTACGACCCCAAGGGCATGGCCAACGCCGCCCGCCTCTTCCCCACCCTGACCTACGCCCCCTCCGCCCTGGAGGCGGTCCGCGGCGCCGACGTCGTCCTGCACCTGACGGAATGGCGCGAGTTCCGCGAACTCGACCCCGCCGTCCTCGGCGAGGTCACCGCCACCCGCCTCCTCCTCGACGGCCGCAACGCCCTCGACGCCGACCTGTGGCGCAAGGCCGGCTGGACCTACCGAGCGATGGGCCGCCCGACGGCATAAGGGGACCGCGCCCCAAAGGGGCGCGGGACTGTGCCGATTTGCGGCTCCGCCGCGGTGGGCGCGAGCAACCGCGCTTCGTTAGGGGCGCGGGGCTGTGCCGATTTGCGGCTCCGCCGCGGTGGGCGCGAGCAACCGCGCTTCGTTAGGGGCGCGGGGCTGTGCCGATGTGCGGCTCCGCCGCGGCGGGCGCGAGCAACCGCGCTCCGTTAGGGGCGCGGGGAACTGCGCGAGAAGCCCCACCGACGGTCAGCCGACAACGAACCCCCACGGGGTCCAAGGGGCGAAGCCCCTTGAAGGGATGGGAAGGGTAGGGGCGGCGGGGGCGAAAAAGGCCCCCACCGCAACGCCCGCCCTACGGGCACACCACCTCGTCGCCCTTCACCACCTCCGGGTCGTCGGAGGACGGGGTCGGGGCGACCTTCACCTTGCGCACGTCCTTGAAGTCCGTGCCGACCGTGACCTTCAGGACCGGGCCCTGGCCCGGGACCGCGCGCAGTTCGCTGCCCGGCAAGGCCGTGGACAGCGACCGCGCCGACCGGTCCCAGCGCGGGTCGTACTCGACGACCGTGCGCCGCACATCGTGCGCCACCGCGTCCGCCGGCTGCGCCGCCGACCGGAACCCCAGCCCCGCCAGCGCCCGGTCCACCCGCCCAGCCAGCCCCTTCGTCGTCGTCCCGTTCAGCACCCGCATCCGGATCTGCTGCGGCGCCACCTCCACCGTCGGCGTCCGGTCCACCGGCGCCTTCCGGCGCGGCGCCGCCAGCGGCCGGTCCTCCCGCAACGCGTCGAACAGCTTGCGCGCCTTCGCCTCGTCCCACTTCAGCGTCGAGCCGATCCCCTTCACCGGGAACGCCATCTCCGCGATCGGCACGGTCGTGAACTCCGACGACGACGGCGAGAAGTTCCGCATCGCCCGCCCCAGGTCGAGCAGCTCGTCCGCCCCGAACCCCTTGTCCGCGCGCACCGACCCGAGCACCGCCCGCGTCACGTCCCGGAACTTCATCGGGTTGAGCAGCACCCCGGAGGACGTCGTCCGCTCCAACAGCGCGGCCAGGAACCGCTGCTGACGCCGCATCCGGCCGAGGTCGGAGGCCCCGTCCGCGTGCCGGGAGCGCACGTACTGCAGCGCCTGCCCGCCGGTCAGCCGGTGCGTGCCGGCGGGCAGGTCGAGTCCGGTGTACGAGTCCTTCAGCGGCTCCGGCGTGCACACCTGCACCCCGCCGAGCACGTCCACCGTCCGCATGAAGCTGGTGAAGTCGACCTCCACGTAGTGGTCGATCTTCAGATCGGTCATGTGCTCGACGGTGCTCACCGTGAGGTTCGGCCCGCCCTCGGCGTAGGCCGCGTTGAGCCGCACCGGGTGCGCGGCCCGCTGCTGCCCGGTCCTCGGGTCGGTGCGCGCGGGCACCTCGGCGTAGGAGTCGCGGGGCAGGCTGACCACGCTGGCCCGCTCCCGGTCGGCCGAGACGTGCACGATCATCATGGTGTCCGTGCAGTGGCAGGGCGCCCCGCCGAGATGGAAGTCGCGCCGCTCGGCGGCGGTGAGCCGGTCGCGGCCGTCGGTGCCGACCAGCAGCACGTTCATGCCGTGGCCCGCCGCGGGCCGGTTCTTCATGTCGCGGAAGGCGTCGACCCGGTCGATGTCCGACTCGATGCTGCTGACCACCGCGTGCCCGATGCCGGCGGAGGCGAGGACGACCACCGAGAGCGTGGTCGCCATCCGCGTCGCCCACCGCGGCCTGCCCCGCCGCAGCCGGGGCCGCCCGACACCGCCCGGCCGCCGCCGGCCCGCCGCCGGCAACGGCGCGGCGGCACCCGGCCGGGACGGCACCGGCGCACCGGCACCGGGCCGAGGCGGCACGGGGGCGGGCGGCCGGTGGGGCGGCGGCGGGGGCACGGGAGGCTCGGACGGTGCGGGCACGGGGGACACCTCCGTGACGAGGGGGCCTGAACCGTGAGCACGGTATGCCCATACGATCTGCGGCCCGCCGCAGCAACCCGGCGGCGCGCACCCGTGTCCCCCGATCGCGGTAACGTGAGCACCGATTCGGATGAGAACCCTCCGGACGAAGACCCCCGGACGACAATCCGGACGAAGACCCCCGGACGAAAAGACGAGATGGGATCCCACCACGTGAGTCAGGTGCGCTCCGACGGGCAGCTCCCCGCCGTGTCCGTGATCATGCCCGTCCTCAACGAGGAGCGGCACCTGCGCGGAGCCGTCACCGCGATCCTGGCCCAGGAGTACGCCGGTGAGATGGAGGTCGTCATCGCCCTCGGTCCCTCCGGCGACCGTACGGACGAGATAGCCGCCGAACTGGTGCGCGAGGACGCGCGCGTGCACACCGTGCCCAACCCGACCGGCCGCACCCCCGCCGCGCTCAACGCCGCCATCAAGGCCTCCCGGCACCCGATCGTGGTCCGCGTCGACGGCCACGGCATGCTCTCGCCGAACTACATCGCCACCGCCGTGCGCCTCCTCGAGGAGACCGGCGCGCAGAACGTCGGCGGCATCATGCACGCCGAGGGCGAGAACGACTGGGAGCACGCGGTCGCCGCCGCCATGACCTCGAAGATCGGCGTCGGCAACGCGGCCTTCCACACCGGCGGCGAGGCCGCCCCCGCCGAGACGGTCTACCTCGGCGTCTTCCGCCGCGAGGCGCTGGAGCGGCAGGGCGGCTACAACGAGGAGTTCATCCGCGCCCAGGACTGGGAGCTGAACTTCCGCATCCGCGAGGCGGGCGGCCTCATCTGGTTCTCGCCCGAGCTGCGGGTCTCCTACCGGCCCCGCCCCAGCGTCAGGGCGCTGGCCAAGCAGTACAAGGACTACGGCCGCTGGCGGCACGTGGTCGCCCGCTACCACGAGGGCTCGATCAACCTGCGCTACCTCGCCCCGCCGACCGCCGTGTGCGCGATCGCGGCGGGGATCGTGGTCGGCGCCGCCCTGACTCCGTGGGGCTATGTAATCCCCGTCGGCTATCTCGCGGCGATCGCCGCCGGGTCGCTGCCCGCGGGCAAGGGGCTGCCGCTGAAGGCGCGGCTGCAGATCCCCGTCGCGCTGGCCACCATGCACATGTCGTGGGGCTGGGGCTTCCTGACCAGCCCCCGCTCACTGGCCCGCAAGGTGATCGCCTCCCGCCGCCCGGCCGTGACCGCCCCGGACACGGGCACCAGCGCCGCCACCGGCACGAGCACCACCGCCGCCGGCTGACCGTACGGCACCACGGAAACGGGCCCCTCTCCGACGGCGAACGCGCCGGAGAGGGGCCCGAGCCGTGTCTCACCAGGTGTAGTCCGGGTCCACCTTCATGCACGCCCCGGTGTCCGAGCCCTTGTCGAGCTTGGCGGACGAGGGCACCTTGTCGTCGTCCTCCGGCGCCTTGTAGGTGCTGCCCGAACGCCAGTCGCCGCCCACGTACAGGGTGACGCCGGAGACGTCCGTCGACTTCTCCACCGCGTTCGTCGGGATGCCGAGCTCCTTGGCGACCCGCCGGGCGTCGCCCTCCAGGTCCGCGCTCGGATAGCGGACGACCGTGGTCTCCTCGGACGGCAGCGTGGCGCCGTCCGCCTTGGCCTGGGTGAAGCCCTTGCCCACGAGCAACTGGGCCACCTGCGTGGCCCGTCCGCTCATCGGCCCCAGCGTGTCGGTGCGGGTGCCGTTCACCACCTGGACGGCGATCCGGTCGTCCGCGGCGGCCGGGTCCGTGGGCTCCGCCTCCTTGGCCTTCTTCTTGTCCTTGCCGTCCAGCGCCACGTCCTCGCGCACCAGCCGGAACAGCTTGTCCGCGTCGTTCGGCTTGGGCAGCACCCGGTTGCCGTCGGAGGAGTACACCCACGGCATCGTCGTCATGCTGATCCGGTCGGTGGGGACCTTGCGCAGCTCCATGCTCAGGTCGTACAGCTTCTTCACCGTGCCGAGGCCGTCGTCGACGGTGAGCGACTTGGTGGCCGTCTCGGCGAGCTTGCGCATCTTGTTCGGGTTGCCCAGCGTGGCGTTCTCGCGCAGCTGGCGGACCATCGCGTTCATGTACTGGTGCTGCGCCTTGGTGCGCGCGATGTCGCTGCCGTCCTCGAACCCGTACCGGGTGCGCAGCCACTCGAGCGCCTGCTTGCCCTTGACGTACGTGGTGCCCTTCTTCAGCTTCAGGCCGGAGCCGTGGCCGGTCGAGGTGTGCGAGTAGACGTTCTTGTCGACGCAGACGGGGACGCCGCCGATGGCGTCGGCCATCGACACCACGCCCGCGAAGTCGACCATCATGAAGTGGTCGATGTGGATGCCGGTCAGCTTCTCCCAGGTGGCGACCGTGCAGCCGGGGCCGCCGTGGTTCAGGGAGTCGTTCGTCATGGCCAGCGACGTGGTCGCCTGGTAGACCTGCTTGGTCTCGGGGTCGGTGCACTTGGGCAGGTGCAGCAGGGTGTCGCGGGGCATGCTCACCACCGACATGTTGCTGCGGTCCGCCGAGACGTGCACCAGCATCTGCACGTCCGCGCGGGCGTCCCCGCCGAAGGTGTCCTTCGCGCCGCCGAGCTTCTGGTTCTCCTTGCTGTCGCGCGCGTCGGAGCCGATCAGCAGGATGTTCAGGGGGGTCTGGCCGGCCGCGTTGGGGGTGGGCTTGGCGGCGCGGTCCTTGGAGTCGCCGAGGTTGAGATCGTCCTTCTTGATGTTGGCGTTGAGGTGCTCGTAGTAGAGGTATCCGGCACCGGCGGTCCCGAGTATCACCACCGCCAGGACCGTCGCCGACCAGCGCAGCACCCGGCGTCTGCGGCGCGGCCTGCCCGCCGCGTTGCCGGGCCCGTCGCCGTCGCCGTTCCCCGGCCCGCCGCCGCGTCGGCCCCCGCCCCGCGCGGTCGGGCCGCTGGGCGCCTCGCCGTCGCCGTCACCGTTCTGAGAGCCGGCGCCGCCGGTCTCCTTGGTGCCCTGTGCGGCACCGCCCCGGGTCTCGGCCCCCCGGGCGGTGCCGGCCCTGTCCCCGGCTCCGTCCCCCTCGTAGAGGTCTTCGTCCCAGCCGAGGTCACCGGCGTCCCGGGCGCGTGGTCGCGCCCCCTCTCCCCGCACACCGCTAGGCACCATCGCCGCCCTGCCTCCCACCCTGCGCCCGTAAACGGGTCCGTTCACGGTCCGGCCGGGCGCCCCGTCGCGCCCGGTCCGGACCATCGCCGTACGGTTGGACGCCCCACGCGCCCGACCGGATGTATCCGCGCGGGAATTCCGTCGTGTCCGCCGCTCCTCGCGGCCGTACGACCACCCCGCGTCCGGCCGGGCGCGCGGTGCGGCCCGGCCGGCGGCGGGAGCCTCCGTGTGACACCCGCCCGATGTCCTCGCGTCCCGTTGGACGCCACACACGCCGTACCGGATGCGCTCCGGCGGGCGGTGCGTCTGCGCCCTGTTAGACGCGCAACGGCCCCGTCAGGTCATCACGTGGAGCAGACTTGCTTGTCCGCGGTCGACTTTCCGTCGACGTCCGGCGCCTTGGACGACGACTTCACCGGCGTTCCGGCGCCCTTGAAGTCCTTGCCGAGGGTGAGCACGATCGCGGGCAGTCCCTGGTCGTTCTTCTCGCTCTCGCCCGGCTTCATCGCGGAGGCGGGCAGCCCCATCAGGTCGGCCAGCTTGCGGGCCTGGTCGGCCTGGTCGGGGGAGTACTCCAGCGTCGTCTTGCTGAGCGTCTTCTCGGCGTTGCCGAGCTGGCTGGCCTTGGTGACGCCCTGCTCGTTCTGCAGCCAGGCCAGGGTCTCCTGGGCGCTGCCGGTGGCGGCCCCGCCGTTGTAGATGTCGACGCGGATGTCGGCGGCGGCGGAGCGGGAGCCCTTCAGCCGGGCCGCGACGGCCGCCTTCTCCTTCTTCTCCTTCTGCTTGACCGCGGTGAAGGAGACGTCGTCCTTGATCGCCTGGAACACCGCCGGGGCCGTCGACTGGTTGACGACGACCGTCGCCTTGACCTTCTCGGCGGGGTTGTCGAGCACCGGGACGGTGAGGAAGGTGATGTTCTTCGGCGGCACCTTCTTCAGTTCCAGGGCCATGTCCTTGAGCGTGCTCGCCTTGCCGATGCCGGTGTCGACGGTGAGGGCCTTGGTGGCCGCCTCGGCGAGCTTGTAGAGCTTGGTGGGGCTGGTCAGCGTGTCGCTGGAGGACATCTTGCGGGCCAGCGAGCCCAGGAACTGCTGCTGCACCTTGATCCGGTCCAGGTCACCCTCGTTGCCGAAGCTGTGCCGGGTGCGCAGGAAGGCGAGCGCCTGTTCGCCCTCGATCGTGTGCTTGCCCTTGGACAGCTTCAGGTGCGAGTCCGGGTCGTCGACGTCCTTGCCCACGCACACCTCGACGCCGCCGACCGCCGAGGTCAGCGTCTTGACGGCGTTGAAGTCGGCCATCATGAAGTGGTCGGGTTCGATCCCGGTGACTTCCTTGACCGTGCGCATGGTGCAGCCCGGATCGCGTTCGTCCTGGCCCAGGCTGGTGTTGAACCGGACGTTCGGCGTACCGGGGATGACCTTCTCGCTGCCGTCCTCCTGCTTGGTCGGGCAGTCCGGGATGTTCGCGATCAGGTCGCGCGGGATGCTCAGCGCGGTGGCGTTGGTCCGGTCCTTGGAGACATGCAGCAGGATGTTGGTGTCGGCGTGGCCGACGCTGTTCTTGTCGCCGTAACCCTCGTTGCCGGCGCCGGTGCGCTTGTCGGTGCCGATGATCAGCAGGTTGAAGGCCTCGTCCTTGCTGAAGCTGCTCTTGGCCGCGTCACCGACGTCCGTCGTGGTGATGTTTCCCTCGAGGTGCTTGAGGTACAGGTAACCCGCACCGGTCACCGCGACGAGCACGAAGGCCATGCCGCCGCCGGTCCAGAGGAGGACCTTCTTGGCCTTGCCCTTCTTGGGTTTGCCCTTGGTACGACCACTGGTCCTGCCGCGCCGGCGGCCGGGCGGCGGCTCCTCCGGGGTGCCGCGGCGGCGGCGCTGCCCGGGCAGGGCGTCCGGTGCCGGGGCCTCGGGGCCCGGCGCGCTGCGGGACCGCCCGGCGGGGGCGGTGGCGCCGCGGGGTCTGGGGACCGACGACTGCGGAGGGGAAGGAGCCAGTCGCAGTTCGTATTCGCCGGTGTCCGGGTTGAGTACCCACTGGTCTGCGGGGTCGATGTTGTCCGCCCGCCCACGGCCTTGCGCGTCCACGGTTGTCCGAATCCTCCGTCGGGGCCACGCGGCGCCTTTCCCCTCAAAGACGCTCGGGTCACTTCATGCGATGCGATGAGCCCAGGACGGACCTCGGGGCAGTGCACCGGGTCGCTCACACTATCCGCCCGGTTGGGACTTGAGCGACGGCAGTGCGCTTTTTCACGTGCCTACAACCGGGCAATCCGACCTATTTCTCAGAGAGTTCTTAGCTCTGGTGTTCCCGGTCTTGGGCCGGGCTTTACCTACGGTGCCCAAAAGGGAAGCCGGAACGGGAGATTCCGGCACTCTTGGTGAGGCGTTGCCGCGACGCCTGTCGTCTATCGGGCCGTCGCCGTGACGCGTTCCGTCTCGACGCGCTGTGCCAGCCGCTCCTCGGGGAGCGCGTCCAGGTTCCGGCACAGCACCACGGAACCGCCCGTCGCGAGCGGGGCGTAGAGGCCCGCCGCGAGCCCCTCCCAGGTGTCGTACGGGAGTCCGGACAGCAGCCGCGACCCCGGCCCCGTCAGGCCGAGCCCCGGTGCGTCGGCGCGGGCCCGCTCCACCACCTCGGCCCCGCTGAACTCCCGCCCGGCGACGATCAGCGCCGGCTCCTCCGGGGCGACCGGCGCGTACGGCCGGAAGAGGTCGCCCTGGCCGGGCACCTCCACCGCGTAGTCGAGGAACCCCTCCGGCGGCTGCGGGAACCGCCCGCCGAGGGGGCGCAGGGCGAGCGCCACGCGCTCCCCGGAGCAGGCGCGCGCCGCTTCGAGCGACTCCGGGCCGCTGACGACGACGTCGGCGGCGCCCGGCGCGCCCGCCACGTCCGCGACCGCCCCCACCGACGCGCACGCCAACAACCACACCGCCGTCTGCCAGTGCGCGGGCAGCAGCAGCGCGACCCGGTCGCCGGGCTCCACGGACAGCTCGCCCTGGAGCAGGTTGGCGGTCTTGGCCACCCAATTGGCGAAGGTGGCGACGGAGAGTTCGACGCGTTCGCCCGTGGCGTCGTCGTAGAAGGTCACCAGGGGGCGCGCGGGGTCCGCGGCGAGCGCGGATCGCAGCAGGTCGGCAGGGGTGCGGTCGGTGGCGTTCACGCGCGCCAGCCTACGCGGGCGGCGCGGCGGGAACCGACCGTACGGGCCACCCGGGGGCCACCGGTTCGGCGCAACGCCGATCGACGGCCCGTCAAGTCCGCGATGGACAGATATGTATGACTATGTCCAGGATCGAGGGCATGCGTGGATACCTTGCTTCCTCGATCGGCGTCACCTGCGCGGCGGCACTCACCCTGCCGCTCGCCCCGACCGCCGCGACCGCGGCCGCCTCGCCCTCGCAGACCGTCTCCACCACCGTGCGCGGAGCCGCGCCCGGGGCCGTCCCCGGCAGCACCGCGCCCGGGGCCGTCCCCGGCAGCACCCAGTCCCTCGCGCTCGCCCCGCTCTCCCGCACTCGGGCCGGGGCGGGCGCCGGCGTTCAGGGGCTGACCCGGCGTGAGGTGCGGCCGTTCTCGCTGCTCGGCGTGGTCTGGGACGACCCCCGTGCCGCCCTGCACGGCACGGTCCAGGTCCGCACCCGCGCCACCGGCACCCACCAGTGGTCCGACTGGCAGGAGGTGGAGACCCACAACGACGACCATGCGGCCGACCCCGGCACCGCCGAGAGCCGCTCCGGCCGGGTCCGCGGCGCGACGGCCCCGCTGTGGGTGGGCGACTCGGACGGCGTCGAGGTCCGCGTGCGCCCGGCGCAGCCCGGCGAGGCGGGGACCGACGGCCGTACGGCGGCCGGGGGTTCCGCCGACGCGGCGGACCCCGACCCCACCGCATGGGAACTCCCCGGCGGCCTCCGCCTGGAGCTCGTCGACCCGGGGGAGCAGCCCGCCGCGGACACCAGCACAGACACCAGCACAGACACCGGCACCGGCACCGGCACCGACGCCGCCCCAGCTCCCGTCCCCGCGCTCGGCCCCGTCTCCGCCGACCGCGCCCCCGTCCTGGACGCCCGTACGGCCGAGACCGCCGCCGCCAACGCGGAGCTCGCGGCTCCGGAGGCCACCGTCATCCCGGCCCTGTCGAAGGAGGAGACCGAGGCGGCGTACGCCGCGAGGCTCCCCGACTCCGCCGACGGCACCCGCGCCAAGCCGTACATCGGCCCCCGGCCGAGCATCACCACACGGCGCGGCTGGGGCGCCGACGAGGGGATCCGCAAGGGCGGGTTCACGTACACCAAGAAGGTCAAGGCGGCCTTCGTGCACCACACCGCGACCGGCAACAACTACACGTGCGCCCAGGCGCCCTCCGTCATCCGGGGCATCTACCGCTACCACGTGCTGAGCAACGGCTGGCGCGACATCGGCTACAACTTCCTCGTCGACAAGTGCGGAAAGATCTACGAGGGCCGCGCGGGCGGCGTCGCCAAGCCCGTCATGGGCGCCCACACCCTCGGCTTCAACACCGACAGCACCGGCATCGCCGTGCTCGGCACCTACAGCTCCAAGAAGCCGTCCGCCGCCGCGGTGAAGGCCATCGCGCGCCTGACGGCGTGGAAGCTCGGCCTGTACGGCGTCAATCCGAAGGGCAAGACATACCTGACGTCCGGGGGTGGCAACCTCTACGCCAAGGGCAGGAAGGTACGGCTGCACACGATCTCCGGCCACCGGGACGGCTTCGCCACCAGCTGCCCCGGCAAACGCCTCTACGCCAAGCTCGGCTCGGCCAGGTCCACCTCGGCGGGCTACCAGGGACGCTGACGGCACGTCCGCACCCGCGTTCGCCGCAAAACGCCATAAAGTGCCCGAGGCGAGGCGCGTCGCGGGCGCACTGCGGGCGCCTCGAAAGCGCGTCGAACGGACTGCATACACTGACCGGCCGAGGGGCCTCGGCCGGTCCCGGCAGGAAGCGGAGACGACAGGTGACAGAAGCGATCCTCCTGGTCGGGGGCAGAGGCACCCGCCTGCGCCCGCTCACGGTGCACACCCCCAAGCCGATGCTCCCGGCGGCCGGCGTCCCCTTCCTCACCCACCAGCTCGCCCGGGCGCGGGCGGCGGGCGTGGACCACATCGTGCTGGCGACGTCGTACCTCGCCGAGGTGTTCGAGCCGTACTTCGGCGACGGCTCCTCCCTCGGCCTCCACCTGGAGTACGTCACCGAGGAGGAACCGCTCGGCACCGGCGGCGCCATCCGCAACGTGGCCGGGCGGCTCCACTCCGGCCCCGACCAGCCGGTCCTGATCTTCAACGGCGACATCCTCACCGGCCTGGACATCCGCGCCCTCGTCCGCACGCACGAGTCGACGGGCGCGGACGTCTCCCTGCACCTGACGAAGGTGACCGACCCGCGGGCGTACGGGCTGGTCCCGACGGACGGGACAGGCCGGGTGACGGCGTTCCTGGAGAAGCCGCAGACCCCGGAGGAGATCGTCACCGACCAGATCAACGCGGGGGCGTACGTCTTCCGCCGCTCGGTCATCGACACGATCCCGGCCGGCCGCCCGGTGTCGGTCGAACGCGAGACCTTCCCCGGACTGCTGGCGGCCGGCGCCCACTTGCAGGGCATGGTCGACTCCACCTACTGGCTCGACCTCGGCACCCCCGCCGCGTTCGTGCGCGGCTCGGCCGACCTGGTCCTGGGCCGCGCCCCGTCCCCGGCGGTGCCCGGGCGCTGCGGCGACCGGCTGGTCCTGCCGACGGCGGAGGTCGCCACGGACGCCAAGCTGACCGGCGGCACGGTGGTCGGCGAGGGCGCGTTCGTCGGCGAGGGCGCCCGGATCAGCGGCAGCACGCTGCTGTCCGGTGCGGTCGTGGAGCCCGGCGCGGTCATCACCGACTCCATGATCGGCGCCCACTCCCGCGTCGGCCGCCGCACGATCCTGACGGGCACGGTCATCGGCGACGGCGCGACGGTGGGCCCCGACAACGAACTACGCGAAGGCACCCGCATCTGGTGCGACGCCCACATCCCGGCGGGCGCGGTCCGCTTCTCGCCGGACGAGTAGGGCTAAGCCAGGGCCACGGCACTGTGTTCGTTCCGCGGCTCCGCCGCGGGGGCGCGACCGGCACGGGGGTTCAGGGGCGCGGGGAACTGCGCGACAAGCCACAACGCACCCGCACCCGCGCAGACACCCCACCCACCCGAGCTCTCACGCGCCCTACAACCGCCCGATATCCCCCCGCCGCATCCGCGGCGCCCGCCGCCCCGGCACCCGCCCACTCAACAACACCAACCGCACCGCCCGATGCCGCTGCCCCTGCCCCGCATACGGCTCCAGCAACGACAACATCACCGCATCATCCGCCCCCCGATCCCCCGCGAGCGCGAACCCCACGATCCCCGGCAGATGCAGATCCCCCACCGTCACCGCATCCGCCGCCCCATGACTCCGCTGCACGGTCTCCGCGGACGTCCACACCCCCACCCCCGGCACCACCTCCAACCGCGCCCGCGCCTCCGCAGGCGCCATCCCCACCCCCTGCTCCAGCCGCGCAGCGACCCGCACCGCCCGCAGAATCGCCGACGCCCGCTTGTCGTCGACCCCCGCCCGATGCCACTCCCAGGAGGGAATCAACGCCCACGTCCGCGGCTCCGGCATGACCCACATCCGCCCCGCCACCGGCCCCGGCGCCACCTCCCCGAACTTCCGTACGAGCAGCCGCCACGCCCGGTACGCCTCGTCCGTGGTCACCTTCTGCTCCAGCACGGACGGAATCAGCGACTCCAGCACAAGACCGGTCCGCGTCAGCCGCAGCCCCGGCCGCCGGTGCCGCACCATCGCCAGCAGCCGGTGCCGCGGCTCGAAGGCGTCGGGATCGTCCAGCGCGCCCAGCATCTCGGGCAGCTTCTCCAGCAGCCACTCCGCTCCCGGCCCCCAGGCCTCCGCCTCGGCGACCCCACCGCGCACCCAGACCCGCAGCGTCCCCGGCCCGACCGGCGTACGGCTGGCCCGCCACACCGACCCGTCCGGCGTCGTACGGAAGGTCGGATCGGCGGGCCCGCGCCGCAGCGGACCGAGCACGAGCCCGAGGTCGAGCGGCCAGGGCAACGCCCAGGACCGCCGCAGCCCGGCGACGGGACGGGGGGACGCCGGCGAGGGCACTGCCGGGGGCACGACGACGTCCCCGCCGCGCATGGTCGTACGCGTGGGCCGAGGAGCGAAACGTCCAGCCACGGAGGAGGTCCCTGAGACGTAGGAGGTGAAAGACGCCTACGAGACTAGGCCGCCTTCAGCCACCCGTTCCCCAAAACCCATGTGCCCCCTGTCACCGCACCGCGAGAAACCCCTCGGCATCCCGCTCCCCCCGCGCCGCCGGCTCCCCCGCCGGATGCCCCACCGCCACCGCCCCCATCGGCTCCCACGCCTCCGGCAGCTCCAGCACCTCCCGTACGACGTCCCGGCAGAACATCGTCGAGGACACCCATGCCGAGCCCAGCCGCTCCCCGGCCAGCGCGACCAGGAAGTTCTGCACCCCGGCCCCCGTGGCGACCACGAACATCTCCCGCTCGGCCGCGTCCCGCCGCGCGTCGCCGTACGTGTGCGAACCGTCCATGACCATGCACGGCACCACCAGATACGGCGCGTTGCGCAGCACGTCACCCCGGCGGACCCGCTTGGCGATGGACTCCTCGCTCTTGCCGTCGCGACGCAGATCGGCGATCCACGCGTCCCGCATGGTGTCGAGCAGCCGGGTCCGTGCCCCGGGCGATTCCAGCAGCACGAACCGCCACGGCGTCGTGTGGTGCGGCGCCGGCGCGGTGACCGCCGCGGCCACCGCCCGCCGTACGGCACCGGCGTCGACGGGCTCGTCGGTGAACGCCCGCACCGTGCGCCGCTGCGTCACCGCCTCCCGTACCGCCTCCGACGTACCGAGCCGGAACATGTCGTCGCGCGCGCCGCGCACCATCGCCCGCGCCCCGTCGCCGGCACCGCCGCCGACGAGGTGCGCAAGGCCGCGCACCACCGCGACGGGCAGCCCGGCGGCCTTGCCCTTGACCAGGTCGCCCGCGGCGGCCAGTTCGTCGGCGGTGGCGACGACCGTCGCGCTCAGCGGATTGCCGTGCGCGTCCGTGCCGCCGCGCAGGTCGTCCAGGACCCGTACGCCCGCGGCACCGATCGCCACGTCCGTCAGCCCGGTACGCCAGGGGCGCCCGAACGTGTCGGTGACCAGCACCCCGACCTCGACCCCGAGCGCGTCCCGCAGCCCGTCCCGCAGCGCCCGTGCGGAGGCGTCGGGGTCCTCGGGCAGCAGCAGTACGGTCCCCTCGGGGGTGTTGGACGCGTCGACCCCGGCGGCGGCCATCACCAGGCCCTGCCGGTTCTCGACGATCCGCAGCGGCCCGCGCCGCGCCACCACCCGTACGGTCTCGGCGTCGATCGCGGCCTCCCGGTCGGCGGCCCGCAGCACGCGCCCCTCCGCCTTGGAGACGATCTTGGAGGTGACGAGCAGCACGTCCCCGTCGGCCAGCTCCGGCTCGGCCGCGGCGATCAGCTTGGCGAGGTCGTCGCCCTGCCGCACCTCGGGCAGCCCGGGTACCGCCCACACCCGGAACCCGGCACCGGCGGTCGACCCGCCACCGATCCCGCTCACGCGACCCGCACCTCCTCCGCCAGCGCGAGCGCCTCCCGGGCCATCTGCGCCGCCGCCTCCGGATCGGTCATCATCAGCGGTACGGCACGGCAGCGGATGCCGGCCGCCTCTACCCGTTCGACCGCCGCCGCGTCGACCGTGTCGACCAGCCAGCCGTCCAGCAGCCCCGAGCCGTAGTGCTCGGCGACCGCCGCGGCCGTCGACTCCACGCCGACCGCCGCGAGCACCTTGTCGGCCATCCCGCGCACGGGTGCGTCGCCGACGATGGGGGAGAGGCCGACGACCGGCACCCCGGCGTCGGCGATCGCCTCGCGGATGCCGGGCACGGCGAGGATCGTGCCGATGGAGACCACCGGGTTCGACGGCGGGAAGAGGATGACGTCCGCCTCGGCGATCGCCTCCAGCACCCCCGGCGCGGGCTTCGCCTGCTCGGCGCCGACCGGGACGACGGCCTCGGCGGGCACGGAGGCGCGCAGCCGGACCCAGTACTCCTGGAAGTGCACCGCCTTGCGCTCGCCGTCCAGTTCCACGGCGACGTGCGTCTCGACGCGGTCGTCCGACATCGGCAGGAGCCGCACCCCAGGCCGCCACCGGTCGCACAGCGCCTCGGTCACCGCGCTGAGCGGGTAACCGGCGCCGAGCATCTGCGTCCGCACGATGTGCGTGGCGAAGTCGCGGTCACCGAGCCCGAACCACTCGGGCCCGACGCCGTAGGCCGCGAGCTCCTCCTTGAGGTGGAAGGTCTCGTCGGCCCGCCCCCACCCCTGCTCCTCGTTGATCCCGCCGCCGAGCGTGTACATCACCGTGTCGAGATCGGGACAGACCTTCAGCCCGAAGAGATGGATGTCGTCCCCGGTGTTCCCGATGACGGTGACCTCGGCATCCGGCACGGCCCCACGCAACCCGCGCAAGAACCGAGCCCCACCAATCCCACCGGCCAAAACCACAATCCGCATGGACACAGTCTGTCAGCCCGCACCCCGGGAAGGGGCGCGGGCTGTGTCGATCTGCGGCTCCGCCGCGCGGGCGCGACCAGCCACACACAAGGCGCACCCGCCAACGAACAAAAGGTCCCGAACTAGAAGGCACCCAAGGGGGCAGCGGGGGCGCAAGCCCCCGCCCCCACCTCCCGTACGGCCGGCATATCCGTCAACCCCGGCCAATACACATGCAAGCTCACCGCAGGTACCAACGCATCGTTGACGACCTCATGCGCGTACCCCGCCGCGAACACCCTCTGCGTCCCCGCCCCCAGCGCCCCCACCCCCCGCGCGCTCCGCTCCGTCAGCACCCCGTCCAGCACCGTCAGCACCCCCGACGACGGCCCGTGCCCGTGCGGCCCGGTGCCCTGCCCGGGGACCCACGACAGCAGCCACACCTCGTATCCGGGCCCGGTCCGCAGCCGGTGGTACCACCGGGACGTCGCGTCGTACCGGACGAGCGGCTCCCACTGCGCGCGGTCGGCCGCGACGGCCCGCGCCAGCCCGGCGAACTCGGCCACGGTGGACGGATGCTCACGCGGCGGCTGGAGCAGATGCGGCACTTCGAGGATGTCGCCGGCGATCTGGAGGTCGCTGTCACTGTTCATGGATGCGGTGGTTCCTCGGCGGAGAGTGGGGCGGGAACGGTACGAGAAGACGCGGAACGCGAAACGCGGGCGCGGATGACCGGAAGCGAACAGACGGCCGGATCACGCATCGCGCGGGTCGAGGACGAAGCCCGGCAGGCGAGGACGACGCCCTCGTGGACCCAACGAGGAGACCGGCCGGACGACTACACCCGGACCCGGCGACGACCGGAGCGACAGACGGCGCTCAACAGCCGGAACAACGACAACAGCTACAGCGGGACCGGGCAGCACCGTGGGACCCGGTGAGCCGGGTCGAGGCGATGGCCAAGTTCGCGAGCATGCCCCCTAGGACACCGGTTCACACTCCCGGTGTCAACTCGTCCCCCGGCCCGTACGGGTGTTTCACCTCATCCGGTGGATCGCCCAGGCGAAAGGTTTGCTCTCCCGGATCCGGGGACACATGGCCCACACCCGGGTGCACGGCCGCCGTTGTGATCCTGTGATACGAACGTGATCAAGTTCGCTTCGACGACCGGGGCGGAACGAGATCGAACGTCTGGGCGTCCTTCCCTGTGAAGGGGTGGAGGCCCGCCGGGGCCCCTGTCGGCTGTCATGATTTAGGCCGATTTGAACACTTACTGCGCCGCCTTGGTTCCGCAGAGTGAATAAGGGGCCCAATAGCAGATCTCGGCTTGACTCGCCCGGAGCAGCACACTTGTAATTTCACTCGTGTCGTTCAGCCGGAATCGGTAACGACCGCATCACGGGGACGCGAAAGACAGACGAGGGGCGCACATGACCGAGCTGGTGGAGCAACTGCTGGTCGACGACGCGGACGAGGAGCTCGGCTGGCAGGAGCGCGCGCTGTGCGCGCAGACCGACCCCGAGTCCTTCTTCCCCGAGAAGGGCGGCTCCACGAGGGAGGCCAAGAAGGTCTGCCTGGCGTGCGAGGTCCGCTCCGAGTGCCTGGAGTACGCGCTCGCCAACGACGAGCGGTTCGGCATCTGGGGCGGTCTGTCCGAGCGCGAGCGCCGCCGCCTGAAGAAGGCCGCGGTCTGACGGCCCGTCGGCCGCCACCACGAACCGCACGAACCGTCCGCACGGGTCGCCCTCCGTGCCGCACGCGCACAACCCGCCCGAACCCTCCGCACAGCACACGCACGACGTACGCACCTCACCCCCGGAACACCCACTCCCCGCCGCACCCCCGCGTCTCGGCGGCGCGCCTCGAAGCGCCCTCGGGACGCCGCGAAACACCACGAACGGCCCGCCGCCGCGGGGTTGTCCACAGGCGGCGGGCCGTGATCTTGCGCAGCCGTTAGTGTGGGCCTCCGTCCGAGACACCCCGCCGTTCCCATGAGGTTCGGGCACGGGTGTCCACCGCAGTCCATCGAACCGGGGCCCGTACCTCGATGTCCGTGCACAGCCACACGGCGGTTCCTCACGACACCGCCCTCCCAGAGTTCCCGCGTCACGTGGTGACCGCGGTGCTCGTCTCCCACGACGGCGCCCGCTGGCTGCCCGACGCGCTCGCCGGGCTGCTCGGCCAGGAGCGCCCGGTGCAGCAGGCCTGGGCCGCCGACACCGGCAGCGCGGACGACTCCGCACGGCTGCTCGCCGAGTTCCTCGGCGACGACCGCGTGCTGCACCTGGCCCGCCGCACGGGCTTCGGCCAGGCCGTCGAAGAGGTGCACCGCACCGCGCCCACGCCCACCGTCGAGGACCTGCCGTACCTCAAGCGCCCCAGCGGCTGGGACCCCGTCACCCGCTCCTGGCGGGACGACACCTACGACCTGCCCGAACTGCCGTACGGCGAACCGGAACACTGGCTCTGGCTGCTGCACGACGACAGCGCCCCCGCCCCCGACGCCCTGGCCCAGCTCCTCGGCGTCGTCGAGCGCGAGCGCGAGGCCGGCCAGGACGACGTCGCCGTCGTCGGCCCCAAGCTCCGCGGCTGGTACGACCGCAGGCAGCTCCTGGAGGTCGGCGTCACCATCGCCAACTCCGGCCGCCGCTGGACCGGCCTGGACCGCCGCGAACAGGACCAGGGCCAGCACGACTACGTGCGCCCCGTGCTGTCCGTCTCCACCGCCGGCATGCTGATCCGGCGTGACGTCTTCGAGGAACTCGGCGGGTTCGACCGGCACCTGCCCCTGATGCGGGACGACGTCGACCTGTGCTGGCGCGCCCAGGCCGCCGGCCACCGCGTCCTGATCGCCCCCGACGCCGTCGTACGGCACGCCGAGGCGGCCTCCCGCGAGCGCCGCGCCGTCGACTGCGTGGGCCGCACCGCCGCCTCCCCGCACAAGGTGGACAAGGCGGGCGCCGTCTACACCCTCCTCGTCAACGCCCGCGGCGCGCAGCTGCCCTGGATGGCCGTCAGGATCGTCGTCGGCACCCTGCTGCGCACGCTCGCCTACCTCGTCGGCAAGGTGCCCGGGCAGGCCCTGGACGAGATCCGCGGACTCCTCGGCGTCCTGCTGCGGCCCGAGCGGATCCTCGCCGGCCGCCGCGAACGCCGGGCCCACCTCGACAAGGACGAGTCCAAGCCCCTGTTCCCGCCGCCCGGCGCCACCCTGAGAGCCACCGTCGAACAGGTCGCGGGCAACCTCATGGGCGGCTCCGACCCCGAGGCGTCCTCGGCCGGCCGGCACGGCGGCGCCGTCGAGTCCGGGCCCGGCGGCGACGACGCCGACTTCCTGGAGATCGAGCAGTTCGCCCGTCTCAAGCGCATCGCCCGCCGCCCCGGCCCGGTGCTCTTCCTGGTGCTGCTGCTCGTCTCCCTGGCCGCGTGCCGCAATCTGCTCGGCGGCGGCGCCCTGGCCGGCGGGGCCCTGCTGCCCGCCCCCGCGGACGCCTCCGAGCTGTGGTCGCGCTACCTCGACGCCTGGCACCCGGTCGGCGCCGGCGGCACCCCGTCCGCGCCGCCCTACCTCGCCGCCGTGGCCCTCCTCGCGAGCGTGCTGCTCGGCTCCACCGGGCTCGCGATCACCGTGCTCCTGGTCTGCTCCGTGCCGCTGGCCGGCCTCACCGCGTACTTCGCCTCGCGCCCGCTGGTCACCTCCCGGCTGCTGCGCGCCTGGGCGGCCGTCGCCTACGCCTTCCTGCCCGCCGCCACCGGCGCGCTGGCCGGCGGCCGCCTGGGCACCGCCGTCCTCGCCGTGCTGCTGCCGCTCATCGCCCGCGCGGGCGTCGCCGCCGCCGGGCTCGCCCACGCCCCGGGCACCCGCGGCAGCTGGCGCGCCACCTGGGCCTACGCCCTGCTGCTCACCGCCACCACGGCGTTCACGCCGATCGTGTGGCCGATCGCGGCCGTGCTCGGCCTCGCCGTCCTGGCCGTGCGCCGCCGCGAGGCGCTCGCGTACCTGCCGCGCTACCTCGTCCAGCTCGGCGTGCCGCTGCTCGTGCTCGCCCCCTGGTCGCTGACGCTGCTGCCGACCGGCTTCTTCCAGGAGGCCGGACTGGAGTTCGGCGCCGGCGCCGCCTCGGCCACCGACCTGCTCGGCGCGAGCCCCGGCGGCCCGGGCACGGTCAGCGGACTGATGCTGATCGGCATCGTGCTCGCCGCGCTCGCCGCCCTGCTCCGCTCCGAGCGCGGCCTCGGCATCCGCACGGCCTGGGCGATCGCCCTGGTGGGCCTCGTCTTCGCCGTCCTGTCCAACGACTCCACCTGGGCCGGACCCGCGACCCTGGTCTACGGCATCGCGCTGCTCGCCGCCGCCGTGCTCGGCGCCGACGGGGCACGCGCGCGCGTGGCCGAACAGAGCTTCGGCTGGCGCCAGCCCGTGGCCGCGCTCATCGCGTTCGCCTCCGCGGCCGGCCCGCTGCTCGTCGCCGCGGGCTGGATGATCGGCGGCGCCGACGGCCCCCTGGAACGCCGCGACCCCGTCCAGGTGCCCGCGTTCGTCGCCGAGGAGAGCACCAGTTCGGACCAGCCGCGCACCCTCGTCCTCGACAGCCCCTCCGCCGCCGACGTCCGCTACACCCTGGTGCGCGGCTCCGGGGCCCGTCTCGGGGACGCCGAACTGGCGGCGGCCGACGGCGAGAACGCGCGGCTCGACAAGGTCGTCGCCAATCTGGTCGCCGGTTCCGGCGCCGACCAGGCCGACGAACTCGGCGGCTTCGCCGTGCGGTACGTGCTGGTCCGCAAGGGCACGCCCCGCCAGGTGAGCCGCGTCCTCGACGCCACGCCCGGGCTGAGCCGGCTCAGCCAGAAGGACGGCAGCGCGCTGTGGCGGGTGGACCGCCAGGTCTCCCGCGCGGCCATCGTGAGCGGCTCCGGGTCCGGATCCGACGCGGGGGCGGATTCCGCCGCCGCCTCCGACGAGCCCGAGGCCGTCGCCGCCGGGCCCGTCGAGATCCACACCAAGATCCCGGCCGCCTCCGGCTCCGGCGACCGGATCCTGCGGATCGCGGACACCGCCGACTTCAACTGGACCGCGACACTGGACGGCAAGCCGCTCACCCGCACCACCGTCGACGGCTGGGCCCAGGGCTTCCAGCTCCCCGCGACCGGCGGGCGGCTGGACGTCACCTACGACACGCCGCTGGCCCACAGCGCCTGGCTGTGGGCGCAGGGACTGCTCGCCGTCGTCCTGGTGGTGCTGGCCCTGCCGGGGCGCCGCCGCGACGTCGATGACGACCTGCCCGACGAGCCGCTCGTCCCCGCCCAGGACCTCACCGGCGACGGCCGCCGCGCCCGCCGTCTGCGCGAACGCGCCGAGAACGCCGAGGCGGCCGAGGCCACCGGGGAGTTCGAGGCGGCCGGGGCCACCGGCGAGGGCGCCGACGGCCCCGTACCCGAGGCGCCGGACGACGAGTTCGCCGTACCGGCCGGACAGCGGGAGGACGACGCGGACCCGGCCGCCGCCGTCCCGCGGCAGTCCGTCCCGCAGCAGGGGTACGACACCTGGGACACCGCCGGCTACCAGGACGCCGAGTACGCCGGCTACCAGGCCGACCCGTACCAGGGCGGCCAGTACTCCCAGGACCCCTACGAGGCACAGCAACAGCCCTATCAGGGCGACCCCTACCAGGGCGCCCAGGCCACCCAGAGCGGCCAGTACGACCCCTACGCCTACGGCGCCGGCGCCCCGTACGACCAGGGGTACGCCCAGGGCTACGACCCGTCGTACGACCCCCAGGCCCCGTACGACCCCCAGGCCCCGTACGACGCACAGACGCCGTACGAACCGGGAGCCCCGTACGACCAGGGCGTCCCCTACGACCAGGGTGCGCCGTACGACCCGGCGCACGACAACGGCACCGACAGCGAGCGCCCCCACGGGAGCCAGCAGTGAAGCGCACCACCCTGTCCCTGATCGCCGGCACGGCCGCGCTCGCCGCCGTCACCGGGTTCGCCACGATGAACGCCCCGGCCGACACCGGGGCGGACACCGCCCGCGCGGCCGCCCAACTGCCCGTGGAGCGCACCAGCCTGCTCTGCCCCGCGCCGAGCAACTCCGACCTGGCCGAGACCGACTACACGTCGTTCACACCGGTCACCAAGGGCACCGGCAGCGACGGCAAGGCGGAGCTGACGGCGGCGGACGGGCAGTCCCCCGACGACGCGGAGGGCGGTGAGGCGAAGAGTGACTCCGAAAAGGGCTCCAGGAGCGACGCGAAGAGCGCCGACACACCGTCACTAAAACCCAAGGAGCCCGGCACCCCGGTCGCCGACGACACCTCCGGCGCCGAGACCCCCGCCCTGGCGGGCATCGCCACCGGCCGGTTCGCGCCCGGCTGGACGGTGCAGCAGACCACCCAGGTCGCCGCCGGCGCCGGCCGCGGACTGCTCGGCACCGCGTGCGGCCTCCCGGACACCGAGTTCTGGTTCCCGGGCGCCAGCACCGCCGCCTCCCGTACGGACTACGTGCACCTGACCAACCCGGACGACTCCGCCGCCGTCGTCGACGTCGAGCTCTACGGCAAGGACGGCGCCCTGAAGACCACCGTCGGCGACGGCATCACCGTCAAGCCGCACGCCAGCGAGCCGCTCCTGCTGTCCACCCTCACCGAGGCCGACGAGAAGGACCTCACCGTTCATGTGAACGTCCGCAGCGGCCGGGTCGCCGCCACCGTCCAGGCCCTCGACGACGAACTGGGCGGCGACTGGCTGCCCGCCACCACCGACCCGGCCACCCGGCTCGTGCTACCCGGCATCCCCACGGACGCCACCGACGTACGGCTGGTCGCGTTCGCGCCGGGCGACTCCGACGCCGATCTGAAGGTGCGGCTCGCCTCGCCCTCCGGGCTGATCACCCCGGCGGGTCACGAGACGGTGCACGTCAAGGCGGGCACGACCACCGCCGTCGACCTCGGCGACCTCACGCGCGGCGAGGCCGGTTCGCTGGTGCTGACCCCGAGCGAGGGCTCGGTGCCGGTGGTGGCCGCCGTGCGGGTACTGCGCGGCAAGAGCGGCAAGCAGGAGACCGCCTTCATCCCGGCCACCGCGCCGGTGGACACCAGGGCGACGGCCGCCGGGAACGGCGCCAAGGGCACGGTGCTGTCCCTGGCCGCGCCCGGCTCGTCGGCGAAGGTGCGGGTGACGGCGTCGGCGGGCAGCGAGGGCGGCACGGCGGCGACCAAGGAGTACTCGATCAAGGGCGGTGCCACCGAGAACGTCACCGTGCCCGTGCCGGGCGGCCTGAAGGGCACGTACGCCCTCACGGTCGAACACCTGTCGGGCGGTGCGGTGTACGCCTCGCGCACCCTTGAACGGACGTACGAGGGCGTTCCCGCCTTCACCGTCCAGACGCTCCCCGACGACCGCGGCACGGTCGCGGTCCCGGAGGCGGACCAGGACCTGTCGGTGCTGCAGAAGTAGGCGACCGGCAGCCCCCTGCCGCCTCCGGGGTCAGTCCTCGCCGCGCGGCGGATCGGCCGTCTCCGGGGTCAGTCCTCGCCGTACCGAGGGTCGACCGTCTCCGGCGTGAGGCCGAGCACCTCCGCGACCTGCTCCACGACCACCTCGTGGACCAGCGCCGCCCGCTCGTCGCGCCCCTTGGTGCGGATCTCCACTGGCCGCCGGTAGACGACGACCCGCGCGGGCCGGCCGCCCTGCGCCGCGACGGTGCCGCCCAGCGGGACGGTGTCGTCGCTCCAGCCCGCCGTGCCGTCGAGCTGGGGCACGTCCAGGACCAGGAAGTCGACGTCCGACAGCTGCGGCCAGCGCCGTTCGAGCCGTTCCACCGAGTCCTGCACCAGGTCCGCGAAGGCCTCGGCGCGGCTCGCGGCGAGCGGCACCTGTGGCGGTGCGATGGGGCCGCGCATGCCTCTGCCGTGCCGGTCGCGGCGGCGGGGCCCGGGGGCGGCGGCGCGGTGCGGTACGAGGTTGTCCATCACTTACGAAGCGTAGCCCCGCCGTCGCCCGTGCGCCCGGCCCCGACGCGACGGGAGCCTGGGGGACGCCGGGGCCGCCCGGACGCGGCACGACCGAAGCGGATCATTCCAGCCAAGCTCGGCTTGATTGCGTATCTTTTAGAGGTCGTCCGAGGTCGCCCGACTCACGCGAATTGATCGTTTTCGTACGTTCTTCTGACTGGATTCCTACCTGTTCGGTATTTCGCCGGTCGCTGTCCTCGCAGGTCAGCGAGGTGGTTCGAACAGTGCGTGTGGGGCGTCTCACACCCCGACACGGGGGAGTGACCTGGGGGAGAGTCGTCGCGGCCCGCTCAAGAGTGCGGTACCGTCCAACGTCGTGAGCCCTGTACGTCGCTGTTCGCGCACCGCTTGCGGCCGTCCCGCCGTAGCGACGCTGACGTACGTCTACGCCGACTCGACCGCGGTCCTCGGCCCGCTCGCCACCTACGCCGAACCCCACTGCTACGACCTGTGCGCCGAGCACTCCGAGCGCCTCACCGCGCCCCGCGGCTGGGAGGTCGTACGCCTGCTGGACGGCTCCGCCCCGGCGCGCCCCAGCGGCGACGACCTGGAGGCGCTCGCCAACGCGGTCCGCGAGGCCGCCCGCCCGCAGCAGCGCGCGGCGGAAGCGGGCGGCGGCCGCACCGCCGACCCGATGGAGGTGGCCCGCCGCGGCCACCTGAGGGTGCTCCGCTCCCCGGACAACTGACGGCGCCCACCCGCCGACCGGCCGGGCCACCACACCTCACGGGCACGCACGGGTACGTTGGGCCAGTCCTCGGACTAGCAAGTAACCCCAGGTGCCCAATGACCTCAGAAAGGCCGGCCGTGGCTGCTGATCTGTCGCAGATCGTGAAGGCGTACGACGTACGCGGTGTCGTACCGGACCAGTGGGACGAGACGCTGGCCGCACTGTTCGGCGCGGCCTTCGTCGAGGTGACCGGCGCGGACGCGATCGCGGTGGGGCACGACATGCGGCCCTCGTCGCCCGGCCTGTCCGACGCCTTCGCGCGCGGCGCGGCGGCCCGGGGCGCCGACGCCACCCACATCGGCCTGTGCTCCACCGACCAGCTCTACTACGCCTCGGGCGCGCTGGACCTGCCGGGCGCCATGTTCACCGCCTCGCACAACCCGGCCCGGTACAACGGCATCAAGCTGTGCCGCGCGGGCGCCGCCCCGGTCGGCCAGGACACCGGCCTGACGGAGATCCGGACACTGGTCGAACGGTGGAGCGCGTCGGGCGCCCCGGAACCGACGGAACGTCAGGGAACCCTCACCCGGCGCGACACGTTGAACGACTACGCGGCGCACCTGCTCTCCCTCGTCGACCTGACCTCGGTCCGCCCGCTGAAGGTCGTCGTCGACGCGGGCAACGGCATGGGCGGGCACACGGTGCCGACCGTCCTCGCCGGCCTGCCCCTGACCCTCGTCCCGATGTACTTCGAACTGGACGGCACGTTCCCGAACCACGAGGCCAACCCGCTCGACCCGGCCAACCTCGTGGACCTGCAGCGGCGTGTCCGCGAGGAGGGCGCCGACCTCGGACTCGCGTTCGACGGCGACGCCGACCGCTGCTTCGTCGTCGACGAGCGGGGCGAGCCGGTCTCCCCGTCGGCGATCACCGCACTGGTCGCCGCGCGCGAACTCGCCCGGTACGGCGGCCGGGGCACGGTCATCCACAACCTGATCACCTCCCGGTCGGTCGCGGAGGTGGTGCGCGAGAACGGCGGCACCCCGGTCCGCACCCGGGTGGGCCACTCCTTCATCAAGGCGGAGATGGCGAGGTCCGGCGCGATCTTCGGCGGCGAGCACTCCGCGCACTACTACTTCCGCGACTTCTGGAACGCGGACACGGGCATGCTGGCCGCCCTGCACGTCCTCGCGGCCCTGGGCGGCCAGGAGGCCCCGCTCTCCCGCCTCGTCGCCGCGTACGACCGCTACGCCGCGTCGGGCGAGATCAACTCCACGGTCGACGACCAGCAGGCCCGCCTCGCGGCGATCCGCGCGGCGTACGAGCCCCGCGAGGACGTCACCCTCGACACCCTCGACGGCCTGACGGTCTCCACCAAGGACTGGTGGTTCAACGTCCGCCCCTCCAACACGGAACCCCTCCTCCGCCTCAACGCGGAGGCGAAGGACGACCCCACGATGACGAAGATCAGGGACGAGGCCCTGGCTCTGATCAGAGCGTGAGGCGTCCTCACGTCTGTCGGGGGCGCAGGGGCGCAGCCCCGAGCCCCCGGGGGTCCAGGGGGCAGAGCCCCCTAGGGGCCGCCTTGTAGGGGGCCCGGGGGCGAAGCCCCGCACGTCTTTCGGGGCGCAGGGGCGGAGCCCCGCGGGGGTGCAGGGGGCGAAGCCCCCGCCGGGGCACGGGGCGGAGCCCCACCCCACCCCACCCCACCCCACCCCCACCCGCCCCTCGGGGTCGAAGGGGCGGAGCCCCTGGAGGGACGGGAAGGGTAGGGGCGGCGGGGGCGAAGACCCCCCCCTGGCCCACCCCCACCCGCAGCCCCCCACAGCGGTACCCTGACCAGGCCACCCACGCCCACCCCACCTCCACCCCGAAGGGACCCCCGACATGCCGCTCGAAGCCGGCCTCCTCGAGATCCTCGCCTGCCCGGCCTGCCACGCCCCCCTCAAGGAGGCGGACAACGAGCTGATCTGCACCGCCGAGGCCTGCGCCCTCGCCTACCCCATCCGCGACGGCATCCCCGTCCTCCTCGTCGACGAGGCCCGCCGCCCGGCGTAGGGCATCCGCCGGGCCGCCCACAACGACACGAGCGCCGGGCCGCCGACAACGGCACGAGAAGACCCCAGCCCACCCCCCTGCTCGTCGCCGCCCCGCGCCCGGAGGCCCCGCACCATGCTCGACGAATCGCTGCTAGACACCCCCGCCGCACTCGCCGAAGCCGACCGCCGCGGCCTCCTCCGCGGCGCCGCCGAGGCCGGCGCCCGCGTCCGCACCGCCCTCCGCCACGCCACCGAGGCCGGCATCGGCCAACTGCAGCCGGACGGCCGCCCCCGCGCCATCCTGATCGCGGGCCCCGGCACCGCCTCCGCCGGCGTCGCGGAACTGCTCACCACCCTCGCCGGCGCCGCCTGCCCGGTCACCCGCGTGCACCCCACCGGCGTGGCCCCCGCCCCCGGCGCCCTGCGCTGGGAACTCCCCGGCTGGGCCGGCCCCGTGGACCTCCTCCTGGTGGCCACCCCCGACGGCAACGAACCCGGCCTCGCCCTGCTCGTCGACCAGGCCTACCGCCGCGGCTGCACGGTCGTCGCCGTGGCCCCCACCAGGACCCCGATCGCGGACGCGGTCGACCGCGCCCACGGCCTCTTCGTCCCGATGGCATCCGCCCCGCACGAACCCCCCACCCCGTACGAACCGCCCACCCCGGACCACCTCCGAGAAGCCGGAATCCCCGGCACCGCCCCGGAACTCTCCGAACCCCGCAGCCCCGAGCCGCCCGCCCCCTCCGCCCCCGGCGTCCTCTGGGCCCTGCTCACCCCCCTCCTCGCCCTCCTGGACCGCACCGGCCTGCTGACCGCACCCCCCGAGACGCTGGAGAAGGTCGCCGACCGCCTCGACCGGGTCGCCGAACGCTGCGGCCCCGCCATCGCCACGTACGGCAACCCGGCCAAGACCCTCGCCGCCGAACTCGCCGACAGCCTCCCGGTGATCTGGACGGAGGGCACCTCCGCGGGCCCCGCCGGCCGCCGCTTCACCGCCGCGCTCGCCGAACTGGCCGGCCGCCCCGCGGTCACCGCGCAGCTCCCCGAGGCGCTCGCCGCCCACCGCGTCCTGCTCTCCGGCCCGCTCGCCGCCGGCGCCGACCCCGACGACTTCTTCCGCGACCGCGTCGAGGAGCCCGCCGCCCTCCACGCGCGCGTGGTGCTGCTCCGCGACCGCCCGATCGGCGGCCTCAGCGCGGCCCCCGCCGCCCGCGAACTGGCGTTCGGCCACGACACACCGATCAGCGAACTGGAACCGGAGGAGGGCGGGGAACTGGAGACCCTCGCGGAACTCATCGCCGTCACGGACTTCGCCGCCGTCTACCTGGCCCTCGCCTCGAACGCCTGACCAGAACGACCGGAACGCCACAGATCACCCACCACACCAGTCGCACCCACCACCCGCATCGCCACCGCGCCCACACCCCACACCACCCACACCGCCCACGGGGCCCCGGGGCCCCACCCGTCCCGGAGACACCACACATGGACCGCCTCACCAACACCGTCCGCCCCTACGCCTGGGGCTCCACCACCGCCCTCCCCGCCCTGCTCGGCGAGGAGCCGACCGGCGAGCCGCAGGCGGAGCTGTGGATGGGCGCCCACCCCGGCGCCCCCTCCCGCACCCCCCGCGGCCCCCTCGACCAGGTGATCACCGAGGCCCCGGAACGCGAACTGGGCGAGCGGACGGTCGCGGCGTTCGGCCCCCGGCTGCCGTTCCTGCTCAAGCTCCTCGCCGCCGGCGCCCCCCTCTCCCTCCAGGTGCACCCGAACCTCGACCAGGCCAGGGAGGGCTACGAGGACGAGGAGCGCCGCGGCGTCCCGATCGACGCCCCGCACCGCAACTACAAGGACGCCAACCACAAGCCCGAACTGATCTGCGCCCTCACCGAGTTCGACGGCCTGTGCGGCTTCCGCGACCCGGCCGAGGCCGCCGCCCTCCTCGAAGGCCTCGGCGTCGACTCCCTCAAGCCGTACGCCGACCTGCTGCGCGCCCACCCCGAGGACGCCGCCCTGCGCGAGGTCCTCACCGCCGTCCTGACCGCGGACCCCGACGAGATGCACCGCACGGTCACCGAGACCGCCGCCGCCTGCGCCCGCCTCGGCGGCCCCTACGCCCCGTACGCCGGCATCGCCCACCACTACCCGGGCGACCCCGGCGTCATCGCCGCGCTGCTGCTCCACCACGTACGGCTGCAGCCCGGCGAGGCGCTCTTCCTGGGCGCCGGCGTCCCGCATGCCTACCTCGACGGCCTCGGCGTCGAGATCATGGCCAACTCCGACAACGTGCTGCGCTGCGGACTGACCCCCAAACACGTCGACGTCCCCGAACTCCTGCGCATCGTCCGCTTCGAGGCCGGCGACCCGGGCGTACTGCGTCCGGAGGCGGGCCCCGACGGCGAGGAGCTCTACGAGACCCCCATCGACGAGTTCCGCCTCTCCCGCCACGTCCTGGCCGAGGGCGCCGCCCCGCAGGACCTCACCCGCCCCGCCCCGCAGATCCTGCTCTGCACGGCGGGCACGGTGCGCGTGGGGGAGGAGGACCTGACGCCGGGCCACTCCGTCTTCGTCCCGGCCGGCGAGACGGTCCGGGTGAGCGGCCCCGGCACCCTCTTCCGCGCCACGGTCGCCGTCTGAACCACCGCCGGGCCGCGAGCGGTTCGGGCGGCCCGGCGCATCCCCGCCGCACCGGGCTGCAAGAATGACCCACCGGCAAAGGACGGGCAAAGCCCGGCACGAGCGACCACGACGGCCACGCACGACGGCACCGGCGGTCCGCACGGGCTTACGACGGTTACGAAGGGACAACGCGACCACATGAGCGCGTCAGGCGGCACCAGGGCGATCGTGGCGGCACTCGGCGCCAACCTCGCCATCGCGGCATCGAAGTTCGTGGCGTTCGCCTTCAGCGGCTCGTCCTCGATGCTGGCGGAGGGCGTCCACTCGGTCGCCGACTCCGGCAACCAGTTCCTGCTCCTCATCGGCGGCAAGCGCGCCCAGCGCGAGGCGACCCCGCAGCACCCCTTCGGCTACGGCCGCGAGCGGTACATCTACGCCTTCCTCGTCTCCATCGTCCTCTTCTCCGTCGGCGGCATGTTCGCCATCTACGAGGGCTACGAGAAGATCAGCCACCCCCATGACGTCGAACACTGGTACTGGCCGGTCGGCGTCCTCGTCTTCGCGATCCTCGCCGAGGGCTACTCCTTCCGCACCGCCATCAAGGAGTCCAACCAGACCCGCGGCACCCTCTCCTGGGTCGAGTACGTCCGCCGCGCCAAGGCCCCCGAACTGCCCGTCGTCCTCCTGGAGGACTTCGGCGCCCTCATCGGCCTCGTCCTCGCCCTCGGCGGCGTCGGCCTGGCCCTGCTGACCGGCGACGGCGTCTGGGACGGCATCGGCACCGTCTGCATCGGCGTCCTCCTCGTCCTGATCGCCCTCGTCCTGGCCGCCGAGACCAAGTCCCTGCTCCTCGGCGAGTCCGCGGGCGCGGAGGAGGTCAGGAAGATCGAGGCCGCGATCGTCGACGGCGACACCGTCACCCGCGTCATCCACATGCGCACCCTCCACCTCGGCCCCGAGGAACTCCTGGTCGCCGCCAAGATCGCCGTCGAGCACGACGACACGGCCGACGAGGTCGCCGTCGCCATCAACGCCGCCGAGGCCCGCATCCGCGCCGCCGTCCCCATCGCCCGCGTCATCTACCTCGAACCGGACATCTACAGCGAGGCCGAGGCCACCAGGGGCGCCGACCGCGAGGCCACCCCCGGCGGCCCCACCCCCACCGACGCCCCCGGCCACTGACCCACCCGCGCGCCGCGCACACGGCCGGAACCGGCCCCTCCCGCCCCGACGCGGACTGGGGCCCACCCGGCAGCCCGGTGTAGCTTGGAGGCGAGCCAGACGTCGCTGCTGATGGCGGTCGGGCGGTCCCCTCACGGACCGGCCGAGGGAGAGAGGGCCTCCGACGGACTGCGCTGCGCGCACTCGGGCACGCGTACGCCCCGGGGCACACCCGTGCCCTCCCGGGCACCGCCGTGCCGACGGGCTGCCGCGCAGACCAGCCGTACCCACCTCGATCCGACCCCGAGGAGCAGCACACCATGACGACTGTCGACAACCGACAGGACTTCAAGGTCGCCGACCTCTCCCTGGCCGAGTTCGGCCGCAAGGAGATCACCCTCGCCGAGCACGAGATGCCCGGCCTGATGGCCATCCGCAAGGAGTACGCCGAGGCCCAGCCCCTCGCCGGCGCCCGCGTCACCGGCTCCCTGCACATGACCGTGCAGACCGCCGTCCTCATCGAGACCCTCGTCGCCCTGGGCGCCCAGGTCCGCTGGGCCTCCTGCAACATCTTCTCCACCCAGGACCACGCCGCCGCCGCCATCGCCGTGGGCCCCGACGGCACCCCCGACAACCCCCGCGGCATCCCCGTCTACGCCTGGAAGGGCGAGACGCTGGACGAGTACTGGTGGTGCACCGAGCAGGCGCTGACCTGGCCGGACAGCCCCACCGGCGGCCCCAACATGATCCTGGACGACGGCGGCGACGCCACCCTCCTCGTCCACAAGGGCGTCGAGTACGAGAAGGCCGGCAAGGTCCCCGCCCTGGACACCGCCGAGTCCGACGAGCACCGCGTCATCCTCGAACTTCTGCACCGCACCATCACGGACGGCTCCCAGAAGTGGACACAGCTGGCCTCCGAGATCCGCGGCGTCACCGAGGAGACCACCACCGGCGTCCACCGCCTGTACGAGATGCAGCGCGACGGCACCCTCCTCTTCCCGGCGATCAACGTGAACGACGCCGTGACGAAGTCGAAGTTCGACAACAAGTACGGCTGCCGCCACTCCCTGGTCGACGGCATCAACCGTGCCACCGACGTCCTCATCGGCGGCAAGACCGCCGTCGTCTGCGGCTACGGCGACGTGGGCAAGGGCTGCGCGGAGTCCCTGCGCGGACAGGGCGCCCGCGTGATCATCACCGAGATCGACCCGATCTGCGCCCTCCAGGCGGCGATGGACGGCTACCAGGTCACCACCCTGGACGAGGTCGTCGGCCTCGCCGACATCTTCGTCACCACCACGGGCAACAAGGACATCATCATGGCCTCGGACATGGCCAAGATGAAGCACCAGGCCATCGTCGGCAACATCGGCCACTTCGACAACGAGATCGACATGGCCGGCCTCGCCAAGGTCCCCGGCATCGTCAAGGACGAGGTCAAGCCCCAGGTCCACACCTGGACCTTCCCGGACGGCAAGAAGATCATCGTGCTCTCCGAGGGCCGCCTGCTGAACCTGGGCAACGCCACCGGCCACCCGTCGTTCGTGATGTCCAACTCCTTCGCGGACCAGACCCTGGCCCAGATCGAGCTGTTCACCAAGCCCGACGAGTACCCGACCGGCGTCTACGTGCTGCCCAAGCACCTCGACGAGAAGGTCGCCCGCCTCCACCTGGACTCGCTCGGCGTCAAGCTCACCAAGCTCCGCCCCGAGCAGGCCGCGTACATCGGCGTCGAGGTCGACGGCCCCTTCAAGTCGGACCACTACCGCTACTGAGCCCCTCCGCCCGGCTGCCGTGCATGCCCGGCAGCCGGCCGGCGACTCAGGCCCGGTGAGCGAGCAGGCCCCCGCACCCCCGTGACGGGGGCCTGCCCGTCCGGCCCTCCGGCCGCACCAGCCCGTTCACGACCCAGGAACCCCATGCCCCGCGGCCGGTATTCGCTCCACGATCCGCACGATCACACCTCCCTCGGCGAAGAACACTTCCAGTGCGCGCCCGGCCCCTCCGGCTGGCGCTACGTCGCCCAACGCACCTCCCCCTCCGGCGACCCCACAGGCTCCGTCGACCTCGCCCTCGACGAACTGGGCCGCCCCATCCGGCTCGAACTGCGTGCGGCGGACTGGCAGGTCCGCGGCGCCGCCCTCGACGGCGTCACCTGGGTCCGCACCGACCCCACCGGAACCCACGCCACCGAAGGCAATGTGCGCGCCCACGCCTTCACCGGCACGTCCCCGGCGTTCCTCGTCGCCACCGCCCGTCTCCTGCGCCTCACCCCCTCTACCTCCGCGACGCGCATACGCCTCGTCGCACTCACGGATCCGGTCCTCGCCCCCCGCACCGTGGACCAGTCCTGGGCCTTGGTCCAAAGAGAAGCACACGCCACTGACAACGGCCCTCTGACCGTGGAGAAGTACCAGGTCACAGACCTGGACACGGGTGAGCAGCACACCGTTCACCTCACTGGCGACGTGGTCCTCGAAGCCCCCGGCATCGAGCTGGAGGACCTGCAGTCCCCGCCGTCCGTCTTTCCCTGACCCCGGCCTCGCCGGCACGGCGGACCCGCGCCGGGCGCGTCCGACTCAGGCAGGCGGCACGAACCCGGTGGCGGGACGGTCGGGCCGCGGCTCCCGTACGGCGCCGGCGGAGGGCACTTGCGGAGACGCGGAAGCGGTGGCTGCCTGCGGAGGCGTCGGGACCGCTGCCGGGGGAGCTGCCGTCTGCCAGGCCGCCGGAGCCTCGGATGCGCCCGTGGCGAGCGGCGCGGCCGGATACGGCTGCGGGTGAGCGGCAGCAGGGTGCCCGCTTTCCGGCGCCCCTGTTCCCGCACCGGAGGCCCGGCGCACCTCCCGCAGCTGACGCTCGTGCATCACGGCCGCCAAAAACGCGGCCGGCGGCAGATCGGACGGCACCGGCGCCCCCGTACGCGCGGCCAGATCACCCGCGAGCCGCTCCGCCATGCCCCAGCCCACCCCCGGATCCAGCTGCGGCATCCGCGTCAGGTACTGCCGCACCGCCAGCCACAGCCCGTCCGGCACCGCCGACAGATCGAGTCCGGCGAACCTCCCCGCCAGCCATGGCGGGGGAGGAGGCACGAAACCCGTCCGCCCGACCGGGATCCGCTCCCGCACCACCAGCGTCCCGGCGAACACGTCACCGAGCCGCCGCCCTCGTGCCGACACGAGGGAGGCGATGCAGGCCACGACGCCGAACGTCATGAGGATCTCCACGACTCCGATCGCACCCCGCACCAACGCGTGCCGGAACCGGATCGGCCCGCCGTCGTCCCGCACCACCCGCAATCCGCACGCCACCTTCCCCAGCGACCGCCCGTGGCTGAGCGTCTCCACCGCGATCGGCCCGCCCACCAGCACCAGCAGGAACGCGGCGATGGACAGGGCGATCTGCGCGGCCTCGTCGAGGCCCGACGCGGAAAGCGCCAGTACGACCATCACAACGATGTACGCCACCACCGTCACGACCAGATCGAGCGCCACCGCGAGCACCCGGCTCGGCAGCCTCGCGGGCCGCAGCTCCAACGCCACGGCCTCGCCCGTCACCAGCTCGCTCACACCGCGTTCCTTCCCTGGTCCACCCCACCCCCGGCCAGTCTGCCAAGCTGAGAGCAGATCGCGCCGCAGTACGACAAGCTGACGTACGGGGCGCAGTACCGGCTGACCGCGGGACGAACGGACGAGGAGCGGCACACCCATGGACCTCGACGTCTTCGCCGCCGCGCACCGCGCCGAATGGGACCGCCTCGACGCCCTGCTGCGCCGCCGGCGCCGTCTGACGGGAGCCGAGGCCGACGAACTCGTCACCCTCTACCAGCGTGCCGCCACCCACCTGTCCCTGATCCAGTCCAGTGCCCCGGACCCACAGCTCACCGGCCGCCTCAGCCGGCTCGTGGCACGCGCGCGTGCCACCGTCACGGGCACTCGCCGCGCCTCCTGGCGCGACATCACCCGCTTTCTGACGACGGGATTCCCCGCCGCCGTCTACAGGTCACGTCACTGGTGGGTACCCACCGCGCTGCTCTCCACGGCGGTCGCCGTACTCCTGGGGTGGTGGATCGGCACTCATCCGGAGGTGCAGTCCACGATCGCGGCGCCCAGCGAACTGCGCGAGCTCACCCGGCCCGGCGGCGAGTACGAGACCTACTACTCGAGCCATCCCGCGGCGTCCTTCGCCGCCCAGGTATGGACGAAC